>DASXEN010000209.1:0-3930 GCA_036490095.1 Caulobacteraceae bacterium | reverse complement strand
GCAAGCGCCGTACCCCGGCCAAAGCCGTCTGACCAAGCGTTGAGTGTGACGAACCAGGCGTGAAACCAGCTGGTTTCACGCCTGGTTCGTCACACTCAACGCTTGGTCAGACGGCTTTGGCCGGGGTACGGCGCTTGCGCGGGGCCTTGACGGCCGGCACCTCTTCAGCGGCCTCGCTGGTCGCACTTGTCGCGTCGGCGTCGCCAGTGGCCGCGGCGTCGTCCGCAGCCGCGGTGTCGTCCGCAGCCGCGGTGTCGTCCGCAGCCGCGGTGTCGTCGGCCGCCGAGACGGACTCGGCAGGCGGCTCGTCGGAGGTGGCGGCGCCGGCATCGGCCGGAGCATTGCCGTCGGACACAGCACCATTGGGCTCGGCACCGTTCGACGCAGCGCCGTTGGCCGCGGCGTTGCGGGCTTCTTCTTCCCGCACCGCCTTCGCCGCCGAGGCGACCGCGGTGGGCTTCGGCGCCCGCGGCGGCTTCGGCGGGCGCTTCGCGACCACCGGGTCGATGGTCAGGATGACGCCGCTGCCGCCGCACTCCTTGCAGGTCTCGCTGAACGACTCGAGCAGGCCCTCGCCGACGCGCTTACGCGTCATCTGGACCAGGCCGAGCGAGGTGACCTCGGCGACCTGGTGGCGGGTGCGGTCGCGCCCGAGGCACTCGAGCAGCCGGCGCAGCACGAGGTCGCGGTTGCTCTCGAGCACCATGTCAATGAAGTCGATGACGATGATGCCGCCGAGGTCGCGCAGCCGCAGCTGACGCACGATCTCCTCAGCCGCCTCGATGTTGTTCTTGGTGACGGTTTCCTCGAGGTTGCCGCCCTTGCCGGTGAACTTGCCGGTGTTGACGTCGACCACGACCATCGCCTCGGTGCGGTCGATCACCAGGTAGCCGCCGCTGGGCAGCCAGACCTTGCGGTCCAGCGCTTTGGCCAGCTGCTCGTCGACGCGGTACGCCTCGAAGACGTCCTCGGTCTCGGCCCACTTCTTGGTGCGGTCGGCGAGGTCCGGCGCCACCCACCGCACGTAGTTGTCGATCGTGTCCCACTCGTCTGCGCCTTGTACGACGAGCGACGTGAAGTCCTCGTTGAAGATGTCGCGAACGACGCGGATCACGAGGTCGGGCTCGCCGTAGATCAGGCTGGGGGCGTTCGCGCCGGCCTTGGCCTTCGCGTCGATGACCTCCCACTGCGCCTTCAGCCGGTTGAGGTCACGCTCGAGCGCTTCCTCGCTGGCGCCTTCGGCCGCCGTACGAATGATCACTCCGGCGTCCTCGGGCGTGAGCCGCTTGAGGATCCCCTTGAGGCGGGAGCGCTCGGTGTCGGGGAGCTTGCGGCTGATGCCGGACAGCCGGCCGTCGGGCACGTAGACCATGTAGCGGCCGGGCAGGCTGACCTGGCTGGTGAGCCGGCCGCCCTTGTGCCCGATCGGGTCCTTCGTGACCTGCACCAGCACCGTCTGGCCGCTCTTCAGCGCCTGCTCGATGCGCGGCGGGCGGCCCTCGAGCGCGCTGGCGTCGTAGTTGACCTCACCGGCGTACAGCACCGCGTTGCGGCCGCGGCCGATGTCGACGAACGCGGCCTCCATGCTCGGCAGGACGTTCTGCACCTTGCCGAGGTAGACGTTGCCCACCATCGACGCGGAGTCCTTGCGCGTGACGTAGTGCTCGACGAGTACGCCGTCCTCGAGGACCGCGATCTGGGTGCGCTCGTCGCCCTGGCGCACGACCATGACGCGGTCGACCGCCTCGCGACGAGCCAGGAACTCGGCCTCGGTGATGATCGATGGCCGGCGGCGCTGCGTGTCTCGGCCGTCGCGACGGCGCTGCCGCTTCGCCTCGATGCGCGTCGAGCCCTTGACGCCGCGGACGCCGTCATCGGCCGCAGCGGCCTTGCGCGGCTCGCGGACGTGGACGACAGTGTTCGGCGGGTCGTCCGGGCCGACGCCACTGCCGTCACCACTACCGGTGCTGCGACGGCGCCGGCGGCGGCGGCGAGTGCCGGTCCCGCTGCCCGTGCCGTCGTCGTCGTCGCCCTCGTCACCGTCGGCGTCATCACTGCTGTCACCTGCGGCGGCCGCCTTGTCGGCGCCACCGGCACGCGGGCGGGAGCCGCCGGTCTTCGCCTCGTCCTCGCTGTCAGCCTCAGCGTCGCCCTCGGCGCTGTCACCGTCAGCCGAGCCGCCGCCCGCGCCACCACGACCGCCGCGGCCGCGCCGGCCACGTCGGCGGCGACTGGAGCGCGACGCGCCACCGGCCTCGTCGCCGGACTCGTCGGCGTCGTCGGTGGTCGACTCGGCCGCATCGCTCGTTGCGGCGTCACTGGAGCTACTGGAGTCATCGGAGCCGGCTGCGGCGTCCGCAGCCGGGGCCGGCCGAGCGGATGATCGGCGGCGCGGTGGCGCCGGTTCCGCGGGTGGTGGCTGGAACAGTACGACGGGGACCGGCGCGTCGCCGGTCGCCGCTACCGGAGTGTCGACGGCGTTGGCCTCGTCGGCGAACGGTGCGGCGGTCGCCCGGCTACGTCGCCGCCGAGCGGGCGCCGCGTCGGTGGCTGCGTCGGTCGCTGAGTTGCCGGCAGCCGCTGCGGCCGTGGCGGGCGCGTCGTCGGTCGAGGCGACTGCCTTCTTGCGGGTGCGCTTGGCGGGCGTCGTCGCCGCGCCCGCACTGGCCGAGTCGGCGCTCGCCTGGTCGGTGGTGGCGGGCGGTGTCGACGAGGCCGCGCGCGGAGCGCTGGAGGTGGCGGCGTCGGCGGCCGTGGTCACGGCCGGAGTGGCCGAGACCGGCGTCGGGGGGCCGGCCGGGCGGCTGGCCGAGCGCCGGCGGCGGCTGGCGGGCTTGCTAGGCGCCGCGTCACCCGACGCCGGGTCGCTGCTCCCATTGGTCGAGGTGGTGTCGTTGCCCTCGTTGTCGAGCACGTGTTCTCCTGATCCGCCCCCGGGTGCGCCCGTAGCAGGCGCCCCGCACAGGAGCGAGGTGATCGCCGTACGCCGCTGGTTCGCGGTGCGCGGCGGAAGCCGGTGGCGGCGACACTGGCGGGCGAGAGCGGGTGCTCAACCGTGGTGGGCCGGCAGCCTTTCAGCCGGCCCGAACGGGTCGATCAGACGCTCTGCGTCCTCCGGCGACGTGTCGTCGAGCAGGCCCTGCGCCAGCCGCGTCACCACGGGGGTGACGGGCGTCGTCAGGGCGCCGATCGTGCGCAACGCCGTCAAGATGTCGTCGGGTCGAACGGCGGGTGTTGAGTGCCGAACAACCACGTTCAGTGTCGCACATGTGGCGTTCATCTGGGGTTTTGCCGAATCGGGCGGGTCCGCGGCGGCCGAGGCAACTGCCGCCGGGTCGTCACCGGCCACGACGGCGCTGACCAGTGCGGCCCGGACGTCCACCGTTCGGCTGCCGTCCTTGGTCGGCCGCTCGACCGGCGCGGTCTCGACCGCAAGCAGCGCCTTGACCGCCGCCCCGATCGTGGCGGCGGGCACGCCGGGCAGGACGATCTGCCAGAACGACGCCTCGATCAGGTCGTTCAGCGACTTCGCCGGGCTTGCGGCCGCGTCGACCACCTCCAGGATGTCCAGGCCAGGCGGCAGCGCGGCGTCGAGGGCGTCGCGGACGGCTGCCGTGTCGCACTCCTTGGCCAGGCCGATCTCGAGGTACTCGGCCTCGGACGCGACGCCGGTCGGCGCAGCCCCGGCGTACGAGACCTTGGGGTGCGGGTTGAAGCCGGCGCTGTAGGCGATCGGCAGGCCGGCGCGGCGGATCGCGCGCTCGAAGGCGCGGGCGAAGTCACGGTGGCTGGTGAAGCGCAGCCGGCCCCGCTTGGCGTAGCGGACCCGCAGCTTCTGGACCGTCGGCGGTGGCGGTGGCCCCTCCGGCTGCCGGCTCACACGCCCACCCCCGGGGATGGGCCATCACTGGGCCCAGGACGCCACGAATG
>DASXEN010000024.1:0-24214 GCA_036490095.1 Caulobacteraceae bacterium | reverse complement strand
CGGCGGACGCCGCCCGCCTCGCGCGGCGGCGTCCGCCCTGCGGCTCAGTGCTTCAGGGTGACGTAGAGTTCGCGCTCCAGCAGCCACTGGCCGCGGCTCTCGCGCCAGGCGGCCAGGTAGAGGCCGGCCATCTCCACCCCGCCCTTCCAGCGTCCGACCCAGCGCCCGGTCTCGGCCGCCCGGCGCCCATCGTCGGCCACCTCGACCGTCTCGGTGGTGCGCACGTAGTCGACGAAGGCCGCGTCGGCGAACTGGCTGGCGAATGCCGCCACCACCGCCTCCGCCCCCTGGATCAGCGCCCCGTCGCCGGCGATCAGCAGCATGTCGCCGGCCAGGTGCGGGCGCAGCCGCGCGGCGTCGTGCGCGGCGATCAGCCGGTTGGTCAGCTTGCGCTTGGCGCGGATGGCGACGTCGGGGGCGGGCATGGCGCGAGGGTGCGACGGGATTCGCCGGGCGCCAACCGGCCGCTGGGGCCGGCCCCGACGCGGCGCCGCACCCAAGATGGGCCGAGTGTTGCGCGCGGCGGCCCCAGCCTCCTAGATCGCCCCAGCAACATCGCAGGGGATCATCATGTCACTGGCCGACCTGGCGTCTTGGGGCAACTTCGTCGGCGGCGTCGCCGTGCTCGTCTCCCTGGCCTACCTTGCCGTGCAGGTGCGGCAGGCGCAGGTCAACCAGCACACCCTGATCCAGCAGGGCCGCGCCGCCCGCACCGTCGACGCCGCCTTCCGGCTGGCCGAGGAGCAGAACGCCCAAATCCTGCTGCGCGGCAACTCCGGCGAGGAGGACATGAGCGTCAGCGAGTACCTGCGCTACGCCCAGCTGTTCCGCGCGCTGACGCTGGGCGTCGAGGACACCTTCTACCAGCACCGCCACCGCACGCTCAGCACCGCCGCCTTCGAGAGCACCATGCTGGCGACCCGCGCGGCCCTGTCGCTGCCCGGCTTCCGCGCCCAGTGGCGCGCCTCCCGCCACCAGTACGACCCCACCTTCACCCGCTTCATCGACCGCCTCCTGGCCGAAACCCCCGTCACCCGCCGCGGCGACCCCGCGGCGCGCTGGAAGGCCCTGGCGCAAGAGGAGCTGGCGGGGCCGACTGGGGCGGGGTGAGGTAGATCGCTACCGAGCGGCGGTGGGCTTCGGAGTCAGCAAACGTTGAACCACAAAACCGATCGCCAGGACGAGAGAGCATCGTTCTCAGCGACAGTCATGCCCCACGCCTCAATTAGATTGCGTCGCCGCAATCCTGACAATCCAGCGTTCCCATTACTGACGAAGCAAATCACTGTCCGGGTTTCGCCGCAAGACGCTGAGGAAGCCAGTCATCGCGGACCACAACAGAGGAAGACCGACGGGTATTCGCGAGAAGCCGAAACGCCCCTGAAGTGAATAGATGCCAAGATGGCGCCTTGACGGCATATGTCCCATCGCAGAGGCGCGTTCCCAGAGTTTCCGCGCCTGCCCGAGATTTTTCACTGCCCCCTCCCCGCGGAAAAGCATCGACGCAAGCCGACTTATGGAAAGAACGTGCCCGAGCTCCGTTCCCGCACGGAATGCCTCGTAAGCCTCGTCGAACCTGTGCTGTCGCCACAGCAAGTCACCCAAGTAATAGTGAGCATCGATCGCCCCTCCTGCAGCGGCCCTGCGGTACCACTGCTCAACCTCGGTCAAGTTCGGCGAGCTGCCTTCACCCACCTCGAGCTGCCACCCGAGCTGCATCATGGCGCGTGACGATCCACGCTCCGCTAACGCTAGGAACTCGGCTACGGCCTCCTCCTCCTTGTCCTTGCCAAGAAGGTCCAACGCGCGTTGGAACCTTGGAAAAAGGTCGGGATCGGCGTCCCAGTGGACCACAGTGTCGTGGTCGTGCTCGGTATCGTCATGCCCAGCCATCCGTCGTTCCTCGCGAATCCGATGATCACCCGCCGCAGTTGACGGCGACTCACCTGCGGAGTTGGTGGGCGGCTTCGGCGTGGCTCTGAACCACGGAGCGCACGGAGGATCGAGCCGTAAATATGGTGGTGAAGAAGAATTGCGGGCGCCGTGGGCGAGGCTCGGAAGGGCATGGTCTTGCGGAACGCCCGCTCGGGGGGCCCGTAAAGTACGGAGAATCTACGGCTGGGGTTCTGGGGGTTGGAACGATTTTGCTTTGTCCACGACCAACACGAAGGGGCTGGGTGCGGCGACGGCGCGGTGCGAGGCGGCGAGCCCGGGTGCAAGGCGCCACAATTCGGGCGCCGTTGTTATCGGTGATTAACGGTGGAGGTTGCGGCGCGGAAACATTTGGGCGCTCGCGTCAGAGCAGCGCGGCGGCTGCGCCCCCTCCACCACTTCGTGGTCCCCCTCCCCCGCCTCTTCGGGCGGGTGAGGAGTGGCGGCTCAGGCGCTCGCGGCGCCGCCCTTCTTTTCGGCGTAGATCAGCAGCGGCTGGGCCCTGCCTTCCACCACCTCGGCGTTGACCACCACTTCCTCGACGCCCTGCATGGTCGGCAGGTCGTACATGATGTCCAGCAAAATCCCTTCGAGGATCGAGCGCAGGCCGCGGGCGCCGGTCTTGCGGGCGATGGCCTTGCGGGCGACGCCCTTCAGCGCGTCGTCGCTGAAGGTCAGGCCGACGTTCTCCATCTCGAACAGGCGCTGGTACTGCTTGACGAAGGCGTTCTTCGGCTCGGTCAGGATCTTGACCAGCGCTTCCTCGTCGAGGTCGTCGAGGGTGGCGATCACCGGCAGGCGGCCGATGAACTCCGGGATCAGGCCGAAGCGCTGCAGGTCGTCCGGCTCCACCTGGCGCAGTATCTCGCCGGTGCGCCGCTCGTCCGGGTCGGCCACCTTGGCCGAGAAGCCGATCGACGTGCCCTTGCCGCGACCGGAGATGATCTTCTCCAGGCCGGCGAAGGCGCCGCCGCAGATGAACAGCATGTTGGTGGTGTCGACCTGCAGGAACTCCTGCTGCGGATGCTTGCGCCCGCCCTGCGGCGGCACGGAGGCCACCGTGCCTTCCATGATCTTCAGCAGCGCCTGCTGCACGCCCTCGCCGGAGACGTCGCGGGTGATCGACGGGTTGTCGGACTTGCGGCTGATCTTGTCGACCTCGTCGATGTAGACGATGCCGCGCTGGGCGCGCTCGACGTTGTAGTCGGCCGCCTGCAGCAGCTTGAGGATGATGTTCTCGACGTCCTCGCCGACGTAGCCGGCCTCGGTCAGCGTGGTGGCATCGGCCATGGTGAACGGCACGTCGATGATTCGGGCCAGCGTCTGGGCCAGCAGCGTCTTGCCGACCCCGGTGGGGCCGACCAGCAGGATGTTGGACTTCGCCAGCTCGACGTCGTTGTTCTTCTGCGCGTGGCTGAGGCGCTTGTAGTGGTTGTGCACGGCGACGGCCAAGACCTTCTTGGCGTGGTCCTGGCCGATCACATAGTCGTCGAGCACCTCGCGAATCTCGCGCGGCGTCGGCACCCCGTCCTTGGATTTGACGAAGGCGATCTTGTGCTCTTCACGGATGATGTCCATGCACAGCTCGACGCATTCGTCGCAAATGAACACGGTCGGGCCGGCGATGAGCTTGCGCACCTCGTGCTGGCTCTTGCCGCAGAACGAGCAATAGAGGGTGCTCTTGCTGTCACCGCTAGCGGCTTTGGTCATCGTCGTGTCTCACTCTCGAACGGCGTCCGGGGCCAGTCGGGCGCCGACGGTCACAGAAGCGCGGCCCACTGCAAGGCCTTGCAGGATACGCGCCGCGCGTTGTCTAATTGTTGACATTCCCCGATCCGGCCAAGGATCACAAGCCTTACGGCGCCTCTCACGGTGGGTAAGTCGCCGCAGGGTCGTTTTTCGAGCGCGTCGTCAGGAAGGGCCAGTCCCGATATGGGGGAGACGGCGACAGGACGCCAGGGTGAGGCCATCTTCCGCCCTTTGGTGGCGTTTGATTTCGATGGAACGCTCACCTCGCAAGACAGTTTCACCGCGTTTCTCGCCTGGCGCGCCGGGCTGGCGGGCTATGCCGGCGGCGTCGCGGCGCTGGCGCCGGCCCTGGCCGCCTACCTCTTTCACCGCGACCGCGGGCGGCTGAAGGCGGCGGCGGCCCGGCGGTTCCTGGCCGGTGTCCCCCGCGCGCAACTGGAGAGCGAGGCGCAGGCCTTCGCCACGCAGCGCGGCCGCGGCCTCTTGCGTCCCGATGCGGTGCGCGCCTGGCGCCGCTGGCAGGGTGACGGCGCGCGGCTGGTGATCGTCACCGCCACGCCGGAGATCGTCGTCGCCCCGATCGCCCGGGCGCTGGGCGCCGACCTGCTGATCGGCACCCGGCTGGTGTTCGACGATCAGGACCGCGTCTCGGGGACTTTCGAGGGCGAGAACTGCCGCGGCGAGGAAAAGGTGCGGCGCCTGCGCGCGGCGTTCGGCGACGACGTGCGGCTGGAGGCCGCCTACGGCGACACCGACGGCGACGCGCCGATGCTGGCGCTGGCCGAGGAGCAGGGCATGCGGGTGTTCAACGGCAAGGGCCGCAAAGGCTCGATATGAGACACTCCCGATGAGGCGCTCCCAATGAGACACGCCGGCGTGGCCGCCCTCGACGCCATCGAGCCGCTGCTGGGGCGCATCCGCGCGCTGGGCGTGCTGAAGGAGAAGAGCCGCGGCTGCTTCTACTTCAAGGCGCGCGGCTTCGTGCACTTCCACGAGGACCCGGCGGGCATCTTCGCCGACCTGCGCTCGGAGGGCCGGGCCGACGACCGGCTGCCGGTCGACGCGGCCGGCGAAGCGGAGATCCTGCGGCGCGTCGCGGCGCTGAAGGAAGGCGCCTGAGATGGCGGAGCTTCCCGACTGGCCGGACCTCGCCGTCAGCCTGCAGGGGCCCGTCGCCGAGGTGCGCCTCGCCCGCCCCGCCGCCCGCAACGCCTTCTCGCAGGCGCTGATGCGGCAGATGATCGAGGCGGCCGCCTTCTTCCGCGCCTCGACGCAGGTGCAGTGCGTGATCGTCACCGGCGCGGCGGCCTACTTCTCGGCCGGCGCGGACCTCGCCGACCCGGCGCGCGCCGCCGGCCGCTCGGCGACCCGGCTGGAGCAGCGCCAGGTCGCCCGGCTGGGGCCGGACATGTGCGCGGCCTGGGAGAGCCTGGAGCAGGTGACCATCGCCGCGATCGAGGGCTACTGCATCGGCGGCGCGGCGGCGCTGGCGGTGTCGCTGGACTTCCGCATCGCCGGCGCCGGCGCTTACCTGCGGCTGCCGGAGATCGCGCTCGGCATGAACATGAGCTGGGGCGCCCTGCCCCGCATCGCCGCCCTGGTCGGCCCCGCGCGCGCCAAGCGGTTCGCCATCTTCTGCGAGCCCTGCCCGGCCGACCAGGCGCTGGCCTGGGGCATGGTCGACGAGCTGGTCGGCGCCGGCGAGGCGCTGGCCGCCGCCCGCGCCTGGGCCGCCAAGCTCGCCGCCCTGCCGCCGCTGCCGGTGCGGATGACCAAGGAGGCGATCAACGCCGGCGTGAACGCCCTGCACCACGCCGCCGCCTCCATGGACCGCGACCAGTGGCTCCTCACCAGCCAGACCCGCGACTTCGCCGAGGGCGCCGCGGCCTTCCGCGAAAAGCGCAAGCCGGCGTTCAAGGGCGACTGACGGGGCTTCGGCCTGATGGCAGGTCCATGATGGCCGGGCGAGACGGCGCTAGCTTTCCTTCTCCCCTTGCGGGAGAAGGTGGCCGCGGAGCGGCCGGATGAGGGGTCGCAGGGCGCCGGCCACGCGCCTGATCTCATCCAGCACCACATCCGGAAAGAGGTGATCTGGTTGTTGGAAAAGCGCAGCACGCGGAAGCCCTGCGCTCTTAGCCAATCGTCCCGCAGCGCGTCCTCAGCATGATCGTGAAACGGCCCGTCGGCCTCCACGATGAGCCGGCGCTCAAAGCATGCGAAGTCCGCGATGTAGCGGCCGACAGAGACTTGGCGCCGGAACTTCAGTCCTTCGAGACGACGGTCGCGGAGCAGCTTCCACAGAAGTCGCTCGTTGAACGTCGGCCCGCGGCGCAGGCGACGGGCGGTGTTTCTAGCCGTGGTCACAGACGAAGCGGACACGTCCAGAACAATACAAGAACGCCGCCACTCTGCAAGATCGCGCGACCCCTCATCCGTCGGCTTCGCCGACACCTTCTCCCGCAGGGGGAGAAGGTGGTCGCTACGCCTCCGCCAGCCGCCAATCGACCGCAACCCGGCCGCCGCCGGGCGGGCGGCCGGTGAGGTCGGCGACCAGCGGGCGGCCGGTGGCCTGGGCGGCGCGGATCTGGTCCCAGCCGATGTCGCAGAGCCGCGCCTTCACCCGGTTGATCCAGACGCCGCGCGGGATCGAGCGCCAGGCGAGATAGACGAAGCGGTCGCCCGCCGGCCCGCTGGCGAAGCGGCCGAGGAACGCCGGCTCGGGCCCGCCTTCCCTGACCCGCAGGGTGAAATCCCAGGCGAGGCGCCCGTCCGGCAGCCGGCGGCCCGCCGTCAGCTCGCCCTGCACGTCCTGCAGGCCGAACGCGAAGGCGTCGCCTTCGGGATTGGTGGCCGGCGCGTCGTCCGAACGGATCAGCCGCAGCCGGACCTCGCTCTCGGCCGCCGCCACGCGCCTAGCTCGGCTCGCTGCGGCTTTCGAAGATGTGGTCGACGATGCCCCACTCCTTGGCCTCTTCGGCGTTCATGAAGTGGTCGCGGTCGAGGGTGCGCTCCACCTCCTCGTAGGTGCGCCCGCAATGCTTGGCGTAGAGCTCGTTGAGCCGGCGCTTGGTCTTCACGATGTCCTCGGCGTGGCGCTCGATGTCCGAGGCCTTGCCCTGGAAGCCGCCCGACGGCTGGTGGACCATGATGCGCGCGTTCGGCAGCGAAATGCGCAAGCTGGGCTCGCCGGCCATCAGCAGGAACGAGCCCATCGAGGCGGCCATGCCCATGCAGACGGTCGAGACCGGGCTCTTGATGTACTGCATGGTGTCGTAGATCGCGAGGCCGCTGGTGACGATGCCGCCGGGCGAGTTGATGTACATGTCGATCTGCTTCTTGGGGTTCTCGCTCTCCAGGTAGAGCAGCTGGGCGCAGATCAGCGCCGCCAGGCCGTCGTCCACCGGGCCGTTGAGGAACACCACCCGTTCGCGCAGCAGCCGCGAGAAGATGTCGAAGGCGCGCTCGCCGCGGCTGGATTGCTCCACCACCATCGGCACGAGGTTCATGTGGGTGGCGCCGCCGAGCGTGATGTCTGCCATGGTGCGGGATACCTTCCGATGCTTGAGAGGCGGCGCGGGGCGGCGCGCGGCCGGCGTTGGCTCCGACATATCGCGTCACCGCCGCGCCGTTGCAACCTGCCGCGGCGCCGCTGTGAAAGGTCGGCGTTATTCGGACTTGGCCTTGGGCGCGCGTTTGGGCTTGGCCGGGGCGGATTCCTCGGCGCCGGCTGGCGCCGCTTCGGCCTTGGCGGCGGCGTTCGCGGGCTTCTTCCTGGCCGGCGCGGCCTCGGCGTCCGCGGCCGGCTCGGCGGCGTCGGCCTTCGCGGCCTTGGCCTTGCCGGCGGCCTTCGCCTTGGCGGGCTTGGCGTCGGCCTTGCCGGCGTCGCCATAGCCTTCCGGCAGGTCGTCCTCGGCCATCAGCTCGTCCTTGGTCACCGACCGGTCGGTGACGTCGGCGCGCGAGAGGATCAGATCGACCACCTTCTCCTCGAAGATCGGCGCGCGCATCTGCGCCTGCATGTTGGCGTTCTCGCGCATCAGGTCGAAGATCTGCTGCGCCTGGGCGCCGTAGCGCAGCGCCTCCTGGCGCATGGCGTCGCCCAGCTCCTGCTCGGTGACGGCGACGTTGGCGCGCCGGCCGATCTCGGCCAGCACCAGGCCCAGGCGCACGCGCCGCTCGGCGATCTTGCGGTACTCGCCCTTCAGCTCGTCCTCCGACTTGCCGGCGTCCTCCGGCGCCAGCTCGCCGCGCGCCTTCTCCGCCTCGACCTGGGTCCAGATGCCGGCGAACTCGGACTCGACCATGCGCGGCGGCAGCGGGAAGTCGTGCGCGGTGTCGAGCTGGTCGAGCAGCGCCCGCTTCAGCTTCATCCGCGTCTGCCCGGTATACTGGCTCTCCAGGTTGACCTTCAGCGCGTTGCGCAGCGCGCCCAGGTCGCCCATGCCGAGCCGCTCGGCCAGCGCGTCGTCCGGCGGGCTCTGGACCGGGGCCTTCACCTCCTTGACCTTGACCTCGAACTCGGCGGCCTTGCCCTTCAGCCGCTCGACGCCGTAGTCCTCCGGGAAGTCCACCTTCACCGTCACCTCGTCGCCGGCCTTGGCGCCCACCAGCTGCGGCTCGAATCCGGGGATGAACTGGCCCGAGCCCAGCACCAGCTGCGCGTCCTCGGCCGTGCCGCCCTCGAACGCCTCGCCGTCGATGCGGCCGATGAAGTCGATGGTCACCTGGTCGCCGTCCTCAGCCTTCGCGCCCTTGCCGGTGCGCGGCTCGTAGGTGCGGCTCTGCTTGGCCAGCTCGTCCAGCGCCTCCTCGACCTCGGCGTCGCTCGGCGTGTAGACCGGGCGCTCCAGCTTCAGGCCGGCGGCGTCGAACGGCTCGAAATCGGGCATCACCTCGACGTTGAGCTCGTAGGCGAGCTCGGCCTTGCCGGCGATCACCTCGTCCATGTTCGACGACGGCGTCAGGTCCGGCTGGGCGGCGACGCGCAGGTTGTTGTCCTCCAGCACCTGCTTGCTGGTCTCGTTGATGGTCTCGTCGACCACCTCGCCCATCAGGGCCTTGCCGTAGATGCGCTTGACGTGCGCGGGCGGCACCTTGCCGGGGCGGAAGCCGCGCAGGTTCAGCTTCGGGGCGATGTCCTTGATCTTCGCCTCGAGCTTGGCGACCAGCTCGTCGGCGCCGACCGTGACGCCATAGACCCGGCTCAGGCCCTCGCCCGAAATCTGCGTTACCTGCATCGATCCAACCTCGGCCTTGACGGCGCCGACACTCGCACCGCCAGCATTCAAACGAAAGCGCCGCCGCCAGATGCGTCCTGGCCGGCGGCGCGAAACGAGCGGCCCTTATGTCACGCGGGCCGGGGCGCCTCAAGGGGCGGCGGAAAGCTGGACCAGTCCAGCGCGCGCTGGCAAAGAGCGCGCCCCCGGTCGGTCCGCAGCGCATCGGCGGCGGTTCGATCGCCTTCCAGGACGGACGCGCTTCGATGCGTCCCCCAAGACCCGACGCGCCTAAAGACTGTTCAGCGTCGTCGCGGCCGTCACGAGGTTCGGGGTGGTGCTCGGCGTGCCGTAGTAGTCGACGTAGAGGATGTTGGGCTTCTTCTGGCTGGTGATCTGGCCCGACTGGGTCAGGCTCTGCAGGTTGCCGGGAAGCATGGGATTCAGCTGGGCGGCAAGCTGGCTGATGCAATCGTAGCCCGGATACTGCGGCGTCGCCGTCGCGGTCCAGGACAGCAGGAACAGGCTGCCGTTGTCGCTCTGGAAGTTGGCGAACTTCTGGTTCTGGTCGGCGGCCACGGTCTTGGCGTTGTTGCTGTTGGCGTACTGGTCGAAGACCGCCAGGTTGGCGGTGCTCTTGAGCGGCGCCGGCCCCGTCCAGCTGGCGCCGTGGTTGACCGAGGTCATGAAGTAGAGCTGCCGCGTCGTTTGAGAGCCACGCGGGATCACCAGCTGGACGACCAGAAAGAGCGTGCCGTTCCAGCTGCAGGCCAGCGCCGGCGGCGTATCGAGGAGGGCCGCCGTCGGGCCGGCGGACGCCAGCGGGATCGCCTGCGGCTGCGTCCAGGTCTGGCCGTCGTTCACCGAGCTGATGAAGGATACGCCGCCGGCCGTGTTGGCGTAGGCGCCGTAGAGGGTTCCGAGGCCGGAGGCGGCCAGAGCCGGCGCGACCGGCGAGCTGGCGTTCGGAATATCGACGTCCTGCGACCAGGTCTTTCCGTGGTCGTACGAATAGGTGAGCAGCAGCGCGTTGGACTTGTTGGCGGCGACGTAGAGCACATAGAGGTCGCCGGTTCCGGTCGACGCCAGCGCCGGCGGGGTGTTCGTCGTGTCGCCGACGATGCTGATCGGCGCAGACCAGGTGACCCCTAGGTTCGTCGAGGCGGTGTAGAGCAGCTGTTTCTTGCCGTCGTTCGACACGTAGACGGCGTAGAGCCGGTTTTGGGAATCGATCGCCAGTGACGGCGCCATGCTGGTGGCGCAGGTTCCCACCTGGATGTCGTTCCCCCAAGTCTGGCCGCCGTCCGTCGATATGGTCAGCAGCAGCTGCCCGCTGCCCTTGGCCGCGACGTAGAGCATGTAGATGTGGCCGTTGAGGTCGACCGCCAGCGACGGCGCCATCGGCGTGTAGTCGTTGTTGACGTTGTAGGAGGTGGACCAGGTCTGGCCGTTGTCCTGCGAGGTCAGGAAGCGCAGCCGCCCGTTCTGGTTCGACCATGGGACGCAGTGGGCCACGTTCACATAGTCGTTGGCGCCGATGGCGATCGCCGGCGGCAGGTAGCTCACCACCTGCGACCCGCCGGACGGGCCGAAGGAATAGAACCCAGTCGCCGGCACGGCCAGGCCCTCAGCCGCGTCCTCCAGCACGGCCAGCACGCTGCGGCCGCCGCCTATCAGCTGCTCCAGGGTCAACTCCCCCAGCCTGACGCAAGGGTTGGCGGAGGTGATGAGGTGGGCGCCCAGCGTCGTCTGCACCATCGAGATCAGCTGGGCGATCTGGCTGGGCGTGAACGGCTTGCCGCTGTCGTGGTCGAAGTAGTGGGAGAACTTGAGGATCACCAGTTCCTGGGCGGAGGCGACGGCGCTGGCGAACTTGGCGACGCCGGTCAGCACGGCCTGAAGCTGCTCGCCGACCGAGCCCTGCATGCCGAGCGTGGGGATGGGGACAGGGCCGAAGTGGCCGACGTACCAGACCCCGCCCCAGATCACCGGCCGCAGGTCGAAGTAGCGGCAGCCCAGCGCCAGCTGCTTGGCGATCGGGATGGACTGGGTCTGGGTGTTGCAGCTGTTGGACATGCTGGTGCCGCGGGTCAGCACGCTCACGCCGGAGTCGTGCGAGCCGGGCAGGCTGATTGCGCTCAACGTCTTGGGCCCGATGGTCGACCAGGTCTGGCCCATCCAGTTCGCCGGGCTCACAGCCATGACACGCACGCCCTTTTTTCAGGATGAACCGGGAACAACCATAACCTGTACGAACCCGCGCGATGGCGCAATGGGGCTTTGCCTCGCGGGACTCAGGGGCCGTGTCAGCCGCCGTCCGGCCCCGTCTCTCCGCTCGGGGGCGGGCTCTCGCGCAGCGCACCGGTCTTGCCGACGCGAAGCGAGGGTTGGTGCGGATGAGAGGACTCGAACCTCCACGCCTCACGGCGCTGGAACCTAAATCCAGTGCGTCTACCAGTTCCGCCACATCCGCCTTGGCCCGGGGCCCGATCGAGCGCCCGCGCCTGGATCTACTCTAACGCCCTTCACTGCCCCGGGAAGTGGCAGCGTTGCACCCACTGGCCGTGGATGCGGACGCTCTTGCACATGCCGTTGTCGCCGGCCGGCGTTTCGGCGCGGGGAGCCGCAACGGCGCGGTGGCGCGACCGCGTGACGGCCACCGCGTGGCAGTGGCGGTGGTGGCGGCCGCAGACCTCGCGGGTCGCGGACGCGACGACGGTATGGCAGTGCCGATGATGGCGACCGCAGACCTGCCGCGTGGCCGGCGCGACCGCCACGGTGTGGCAGTGGCGATGATGGCGCCCGCAGACCTGCCTGGTCGCCGGCGCCGCCGCGACCGCCACCGTGTGGCAATGGCGGTGGTGACGCCCGCAGACCTGCTTGGTCGCCGGGGCCGCGGCGACCGCCACCGTGTGGCAGTGACGGTGGTGGCGCCCGCAGACCTGCTTGGTCGCCGCGGCGGCCGGCGCGGGATGGCAGTGGCGATGATGGCGGTCGCACACCGGCGCGGCCTTGGCGGGCGTCGCTGCTGCGGCTGCGTGGCGGTGATGGTGGTGCGTGCGCGCCTGGGCCGCGCCGGCGGCGAGCGCCAGCGCCGCGGCGACGAGCGCGATCGCCACTGTGCGGAAGGGTCGGATCATGCGAGGCTAACTCCGAGATGGGGTCGAGCGAGGTCCGCGCCCCTGCCGATGGGACCCGCGCGCTAGCGCATCAGTAGGTCGGCTAGCACCTTCGGCGCAAGACCGGGCAGGTCCTCGCTGATCAGGCCGGGACCGAAAGCCGCGCCGCAGGCCGCGTGGATCCAGACGCCGGCGCAGGCCGCCTCGAAGCTCTCCATGCCCTGCGCCAGCAGGCCGCCGATGAAGCCGGCCAGCACGTCGCCGGAGCCGGCGGTCGCCAGCCAGGGGACGCCGCTCAGGTTCACCGCCGCACGCCCGTCCGGCGCGGCGATCACCGTGTCCGCGCCCTTCACCAGCACCACCGCGCCGGCCCGCTGCGCCGCCTCGCGCGCCGCCTCCACCTTGTTGCGGGCGCTCTTCAGCACCCCCGGGAACACCCGCTCGAACTCGCCGGGATGCGGGGTGAGCACGTCGTCGCGGTCGAGGGCGCTGAACAGCTCCTCCGGGTCGCTGCGGAACACGGTCAGCGCGTCGGCGTCGATCACCAGGGCCGCGCCGGTGCGCGCCAGCGCCAGCACGTTGGCCAGCGTCTCGTCGTTGACCCCCGCCGCCGGGCCGATCACCGCCGCTTCGGCCGCCTCGGCCGCCTCGGCGAGGTCCTGGTCGGTCTCGAACGGGGCCAGCATCACCGCCTCCAGGTGGGCGGCGTTGACGCTGAGCGCGTCCGGCGGCGACAGCACGGTGACGAGGCCGGCGCCGATGCGTAAGCCCCCGCGCGCCGCCAGCCGCGCCGCGCCGGTGCGCCAGGCCTCGCCGCTGACCACGATCAGCCGCCCGCGCGCATGCTTGTGGGCATTGACCTTCGGCCAGGGGAACTTGGCGCCCCAGAGGTCGGGGTCGTTCTCGAACAGGGGCGCGGGCGACGTCGCGGTCGCCTGGCCCAGGCCGATGTCGGCGACCACCACCTCGCCGCAATAGTCCCTGCCCGGCTGCAGCACGTGGGCCGGCTTGCGGCGATGGAAGGTGACGGTCAGCCCGGCGTGGAACGCCGCCTCCCCCACCGACCGGGCGGTGTCGCCGGAAAGGCCGCTCGGCAGGTCGATGGCCACCACCCGCGGCTTGATCCGCTCCGAGGCGCGGGCCAGGCGCAGCGCCTCGCCGGTCAGCGGCCGGTCGAGCCCGGCGCCGAACAGCCCGACCACCACCAGCTCGGCGTCGCCGAACACCCCCTTCAGCGGCTGCGCGTCGCCGCCCCAGGCCGTCGCCGCGGCCTTGGCGTCGTCGGTGCGCGGCTCGGCCAGCGCCTCGACGCGCACCTCGAAGCCGCGCTCCGCCAGCAGCCGGGCGACCACGTAGGCGTCGCCGCCGTTGTTCCCCGGCCCGGCCAGCACCAGCGTGCGGCAGGGGGCGTGGCGGGCGCAGACGGCGTCAGCCACCGCCGCGCCGGCCCGCTCCATCAGGGTGGTCCCGGGAGTGCCGGCCGCGATCGCGTCGCGGTCGGCCGCGCCCATCTCGGCGACGGTCAGGATGGCGCGCGGGCCGGCCATCGCCCTACAGCACCTGCGTGGACGCCTCGCGGCCGCGCTCCAGCAGGGTCAGGGCGCCGTCGTTCAGCTCGAAGGTCGAGATCGACGCGTGGTCGGGCCGCAGGGTGATCACCTGCGGCTCGCCGGCCAGCGCCGTCAGCACCGCGTTGATCGCCACGAAGTGGCTGAACACCGCCGCGCCGGGCCTGGAGGCCACCGCCGCCACAACCTTGCCTCGCCAGGCGTCGTAGTCGAGGTCGCCCTCGATGTCGGCCCAGCGGCCGGCGAAGGCCTGCCGCAGCCAGGGGCCGCGCGCGTCGGGCGCGAGGCCCGACGGCGTCGGGATCTCGCCGACGCCCGGGTCGATCTCCAGCTCCGCGCCGATCGCCCGGGCGAAGGGCAGCGCGGTCTCGCGGCAGCGGCGCAGCGGCGAGGAGACCGCCCGCGTCGGCCGCACGCCCGCCGGCAGCGCCAGCAGCGCGTCGCGCGCCGCGTCCGCCTGCGCCTGGCCGGCCGCGTCCAGTCCCGGATCGTCGTCGTCTCCACCCCAGGTGGCCGACGGCTTGGCGTGGCGGATCAGATAGACGCGGCTCATCGGCGCTCCCTTCTCGCCACGAGCAGATGCCCGCTCCGCCAGCCGGGTTCAACCCGCGAATGCCCGGCGTCGCCGCACGTCGATGCCGTCGATCGCCGCAAACTTGATCAGGCCGCCGACACCGGCGCGCGCTCCAGTTCGCGCGAAATGCGGGAATCCCGGCGCCCGCGGCGAATTCTGCGCCGTTTGGGGCCGCTGGTGGCCCATAGGTGCGCATCCTTGGCTCACGGCCCCCGAAGAACCACCACAACGTCACCCAATCGCGCTCCGCACAGATTCCGGGCAACCGGCGCCCACAAATGAGGCGCCCGCTCCTCCGCCGCGCAATTTGCCCGCGCCAGACGCCGCATCGCCCTTGCCCCAGCCGCGCGCGCCGGGCAGGGACGCCCGCAGACGCGCCCGCCTCCGCCATCCGAGGCCGCCGGCGCCAAAATCTCGCGTCCCAGGTCTGGGTGAATGAAAAAGATCGAAGCTGTCATCAAGCCGTTCAAGCTGGATGAGGTGAAGGAGGCGCTGCAGGAGCTGGGCGTGCAGGGCATGACCGTGCTCGAGGCCAAGGGCTACGGGCGCCAGAAGGGCCAGACCGAGCTTTACCGCGGCGCCGAGTATGTGGTCGACTTCCTGCCGAAGCTGAAGATCGAGGTGGTGGTCAGCGACGACCAGCTGGGCCCGGCGCTGGAGGCGATCCAGGCCGCGGCCCGCACCGGCCGCATCGGCGACGGCAAGATCTTCGTCTCCGACATCATCGAGGTCATCCGCATCCGCACCGGTGAGACCGGCGTCTCGGCCGTGTGAGGCGCGCCATGCATCATCGTTCAAACTCAAGGGGATAGAGGCACAAGCATGACACCCAAACAGGTCCTGGCCGAGATCAAGGAGAAGGAGGTCAAGTACGTCGACTTCCGCTTCACCGACCCGCGCGGCAAGCTGCAGCACGTCACCTTCGACCTCAGCCTGGTCGACGAGGAGTGCCTGGCCGACGGCCAGATGTTCGACGGCTCCTCGATCGCCGGCTGGAAGGCGATCAACGAGAGCGACATGAAGCTGCGGCCCGACCTCTCGACCGCCTACGTCGACCCCTTCTACCAGCAGACCACCATGTTCCTGTTCTGCGACGTGCTGAACCCGGACACCAACCAGCCCTACAACCGCGACCCGCGCTCGATCGCCGTCAAGGCCGAGGCGTTCGTCAAGTCGTCGGGCGTCGGCGACACCTGCTACTTCGGCCCCGAGGCCGAGTTCTTCGTGTTCGACGACGTCAAGTGGAGCACCAGCCCGGAGAAGATGGGCTACCAGTTCGCCTCCACCGAGCTGCCGATCAGCGGCGACATCGACTATCCGGAAGGCAACATGGGCCACCGGCCGGGCGCCAAGGGCGGCTACTTCCCGGTCAACCCGATCGATTCGGCCCAGGACCTGCGCTCGGAGATGCTGGCGGTGATGGGCGAGCTCGGCCTGGAGCCGGAGAAGCACCACCACGAGGTGGCCCCGGCCCAGCATGAGCTCGGCCTGAAGTTCGCGCCGCTGACGCTGATGGCCGACCGGCTGCAGCTCTACAAGTACGTGATCCACAACGTCGCCGCCGCCTACGGCAAGACTGCCACCTTCATGGCCAAGCCCTACTTCGGCGACAACGGCTCGGGCATGCACTGCCACCAGTCGATCTGGCGCGACGGCAAGCCGCTGTTCGCCGGCGACAAGTACGCCGGCCTCTCGGACACCTGCCTCTGGTACATCGGCGGCGTCATCAAGCACGCCCGGGCGATCAACGCCTTCTCCAACTCCACCACCAACTCCTACAAGCGGCTGGTGCCGGGCTACGAAGCCCCGGTGAAGCTGGCCTACTCGGCGCGCAACCGCTCGGCCTCGATCCGGGTGCCGTTCGTCTCCTCGCCCAAGGGCAAGCGCATCGAAGTCCGCTTCCCGGACCCGATGGGCAACCCCTACCTGACCTTCACCGCCCTCTTGATGGCCGGCCTCGACGGCATCGCCAACAAGATCGATCCCGGCCAGGCGCTGGACAAGAACCTCTACGACCTGCCGCCGCGCGAGCAGAAGCGGGTTCCCGAGGTGTGCGGCTCCCTGCGCGAGGCCCTCGCCAACCTCGACAAGGACCGCGCCTTCCTGAAGGCCGGCGGCGTCATGGATGACGACTTCATCGACAGCTACATCGAGCTGAAGATGGAAGAGGTCCACCGCTTCGAGATCACCCCGCACCCGGTGGAATTCGACATGTACTACAAGTGCTAGGCCGGACGGCTTAGCGGGACTTGCGGGAGGGCCGGGGCGCGCAAGCCCCGGCCCCTTCTCGTTTCGGCGCGAAGCCGGAGGTCAGGGCGCGCCGGCGGTTCGACGCTCTCATAAGTGCTGGACGCGGGAGATGAAGTCGACCAGAGCGGCGAGCGCGGCCGGGCAAGCTGCGCCGCGGCCCGCCACCCGGCCGCGACACTGCTTTGGACCTTGTACCCAGGGAGAAACCCATGAACCCAACCTCGCTCTTCGCCCTCAGCGCGATGTCGGGCGCGGTGATGAGCATGGGCTTGGCCGCCCACGCCGCTCCCGGGACGGTTGAAGCGTTGATCCTGCAAAAGACCCAGGCCTTCTCCGACGCCGGCCTCACGGGCGACAAGGCGGCGATGGACTCGATGCTGGCGCCCGACGTGGCGTTTACCAACGAGGACGGTTCGACACCCACCAAGGCGGAAATCCTGGCGGGCGTATCGCCGCCGCCAGCGGGTTTGCAGAAGTCCATCAAGGTCACCGATTTCAAGGTGCGCGTCCACGGGCCGGTCGCCGTGGCGACCTTCACCGATGTGCTCGACCAGAGCTTCCGCGGCCAATCGCTCCGGTTTCGCTACCGGTCGACCGAAGTCTGGCGCCGGGACCCGGTCGGCTGGCGGATCATCGCCAGCCAGACCCTGACCCTGGCTGGCGATCCGGCGGTTGCGCACCTCGCGCCCACGGTTCTCGACGACTACGTCGGAACCTACGACGCCGGCGGCGGCGCAAAGGTGCGGATCGAACGGGCCGCGGATGGCATCGCCTCCTCGGTGAACGGCGGCGCGGCCGTGGAGATGAAGCCGGAGTTGAAGGACGTCTTCTTCATTCCCGGCCAGCCGCACCTGCGCCGGATCTTCGAGCGCGATCCGCAGGGCCGGGTGATCGGCTACGTCAACCGGATCGACGGCCAGGACCTGCGGGCGCGGCGGACCTAGGTCGGGCTACGGTCCCCGCCGCCGGAACAGGCCCAGCACGAACAGCAGGATCACCGCGCCGGCGACGGCGATCACCACCTCGACCAGCCAGTGCATGGTTCCGTTGGCCGGCAGGTGCAGTTTCGCGGCGAGGTGGAAGTGGTTGGCGAGCCAGCCGCCGATGATGCCGCCGATGACGCCGATGATCATCGCCACCACCCAGCCGTGGCGGCGGCCCATCAGGTTGTCGGCGATCACCCCGGCGACGAGGCCGGTGATCAGATAGACGACGATGTGGAGCAGCATGCCGCGACCCTCCAAGTCCTGCGCTTTACGCTGGGGAGGGGACCATGCGGCGGGGCCCCTGTCGAGCGCCGCGCAGGCGCGCAGCGTTTTCGCTTGCAGCAAGCCTGGCCTTGGGCGCACCCTCAGTTGCATCGCCATGCACCCGGGGGGCGAAATGGTGGTGTTGGCAAACAAGGTCATCCACTGGTTGCAGGACGCCTGGCAGGCGATCCAGCGCGAGATGCAGGCGTTGCGCGGCGCGCCGTTCGTCGCCGCGCTGCTGCTGGTCTGCGGCGCGCTGCTGACGCTGCCGCAGGGCGCGGACCTGGTGGTCACCGCCGCGGCCGTGCCGTTCAGCGGCCAGTCGGCCTTCCTGGTGCTGGCGGCGCTGGTCTACGGCTTCGAGTGCTGGTTCTGGACCCGGCTGATCGTCGAGCGCCGCGCCCGGCATGCGGCCCTGGCCGCGCTGGCGGCGGCCGCTCAGCCAGTCACGCCGCAGGAAGCGGCGGGCCAACCCCTCCCCACGGACACCACCCCGCAGACGCCCGCCCCGCAGGACTGGCAGCCCGGCTTCACGCACCGCTGGGCGCCGCGCATCCTCGGCGCCGCGCCGTTCGCCCTGGCCGCGCTGGCCATTTTCCGCGCCCACGTCGACAACAAGGTCGACGCCTGGATCCTGCTGGCGCTGGCCGTCGTCATGCTGGCCGGCCTGCGGCTGCGCCGGCGGCTGTTCGGCTTGCCGAAGCTGGCGCACGCCCGGCCCGACCACGGCTGGAGCCGGCGCACCCAGTACGTGAGCCTGATCGGCGCGGCGGCGGTGGCCCTCCTCTACACGCTGTGGCCGGTCGGCCCGGCGCAGGCGATGGGGGCGATCAGCGCCGCCTATCTGGGCGCGGCCTCGGTGACCGCGGTGATGGCGGCGGTGCTCAACTGGGGCCGGCTGGCGCGGCTGCCGGTGCTGGGGGCGCTGGTGGTGTGGGCGGTGGCGATCAGCCCGCTCACCGACGCCAACCACGCCATCGGCCGGCGCGCGTTCGGGCCGACGCAGGCAATCTTCCCGTTCCGCGGCAAGACCGACCTGGGCGACGCCTTCGACGCCTGGTGCCGGCAAGCGGCCTGCCAGCCGGGCTCGGCGCAGGCGACGCCGATCGTGTTCGTGGCGGCCGAAGGCGGCGCCTCACGGGCCGGCTACTGGGCCGCCGACGTGCTGGGCGCGCTGCAGCATTACCCCCACCTCGCCGGCCGCTTCAGCGACCATGTGTTCGCCGTCAGCGCCATCTCCGGCGGCTCGCTGGGCGTCGTCGACTACCTGGCGACGCTGCGCGACAACCCGGACCTGCCGCCGGCGGCCTTCCGCGAAAGCGTCGCCGCCGCCAGCGGCTACGACTACCTGAGCCCGGTGATCGCCGGCATGTTCCCCGACACGCTGCAGCGGCTCGTCCCGCTGGCGGTGCTGCCCGACCGGGCCGAGGCGCTGGAGCGCGGCTTCGAGGCGGGCTGGCGCCAGCACTGCCGCGACGTGCGGCCCGATCCCTGCCGCGACCACGACCTGCTGACCCGGCCGCTGCTGTCGCTGTGGAGCGGCGCCGGCCCGTGGATGCCGGTGCTGCTCGTGGGCGGCGCGCGCCAGGAGGACGGCCGCCGCGTCGTCACCAGCAACATCTGGATCGAGGCGAACGACTTCCCCGACAGCGTCGACTACCACCGCCTGACCGGCCGCGACGTGGGTCTCGCCACCGCCATCAGCAACGGCGCGCGCTTCCCGGCCGCCAGCCCCGGCGGGGTGATCGAGAACCGCTGGAACGCCGGGCGCGTCGTGCGCATGGGCCACCTGCTCGACGGCGGCTACTTCGACGCCGGCGGGGCCAGCACCATGGCCGACGTCTCCGCCGCGGTGATGCGCCGCGCCGCCCTGCGCCACATCAAGCTGCGGCCGATCTTCATCGAGTTCAGCAACAACAGCGACGAGCCGGAAGACGCCATCGAGCTGATCCGCGGCCCCTTCTCGGCCGCGCAGCAGCAGACGATGAGCAACTCGGCCAACGACGACTTCCTGACCGACGTGCTGGGGCCGTTCGACGGCATTTACAAGACCCGCGGCTCGCACGGCGACACCGCCTCGCAGACGCTGGCGCTCACCGCCCTCTACGCCAGCCGCGGCCTGCCCGGCGCGCCGACGCCCGGCCCCTACTACCTGTTCCACCTCTGCCACGGCGCCGGCGCCGTGCCGATGGACTGGGCGCTCTCCCAGCCCGCCCGCGACGCCGCCGACCACGCCCTCGACCGCCGCTACGACGGCTGCGACAACGCCGCGAAGTTCGCCGCGCTGGTGGCTGACATCGGCGGGAAATGACGGCTCGCGGAGCTGGACCGGCGTAGGCCCGATCCCCTCACCCTCCCATCGCTGCGCGATGGGGCCCTCCCTCTCCCTACGGGAGAGGTGTTTTCTTGACCTCTCCCGTAGGGAGAGGGAGGGGCCCGCGACGCGGAGCGGCGTGGGAGGGTGAGGGGATCGCGCCTCGCCGAGAATCCCCGCCGTCCTTTCAGGGCCGCGCCCCCTGCGCCGCATACTCCGCGACGACCGCGCGGATCGCCTCGCCCGGCACGGTGTCGTAGCTGTGCCGCGCACCCGTCTCGGCCCACGCAAAGCCCTCGCGGCGGTGGAAGTCGACGAACGGGCGGAACCAGGCGTGGTCGTCCAGCACCGTCGGGCGCAGGTTGACCATCCACGGCTCGGCCGACGGCTTGGTGAACATCCAGCTCTTGCAGTCTGGGCAGTGGTAGTGCTTCGGCTCGGCCTGCAAGCCGCCCAGCACCGGCTCGCCCCTGGTCACCTCGAAGCCGTCCTTCGAGAGCGTCAGCGACAGGGCGTAGGCGCTGGCGGTCATCCGCTGGCAGCCGGCGCAGTGGCAGGCCGAGGCCAGCAGCGGCGGCAGCGTCACCCGCACCCGCACCGCTCCACAGCGGCATCCGCCCTCCCAGGGCAGCTTCCAGTCGTCCATGCGCGATCTCCTTCCGTCGGGCTCGACCCTCGCGGCCCGCGGTCCCGCCCGCGTCAGCAGCCGCCGGGGGCGGCCCGGAAGTCCGTCGGTGCCTAAGCGCTCTCCCTCGCCTTCACACCGCTGCGGATCTTGCCGCCCGGCGCGGAGACCAGCAGCTTGATCAGTTCCTCGGTCACGTGCGGCTCCAGGCCCTCGGTGTGGCCCTTGTCGAGGCGCATCACGTCGGCGACCACTCGGCCGTCCCGCGCGCCCGGATAGACCCACATCTGCGCCGTGCCGGGCCGGGGCTCGAGGCCCCATTCCTTGGTGCCGATGTCGATGCGCGAGGTGTCGTGGATCTGGCCGGGCTCGGTGTCGACGATGTCGGGCCGCCGCTCGCGCGGGCCGGCGCCGTACTTCTCCGCCCAGGGCGAGGTCTCCGGCAGCGAGGCGATCTCGTGCTCGCCGACCGTGAAGATGAACGACATCTCCACCGGCGGCGGCTCCGGCGGCGGCGGGCGCACCATGGTCATCGGCTGCTGGCCGGGGCGCTGCGGCGGGCCGGCGTTGGGCGAGCGCGGCGCCGCGCCGATGCGCCCGCCGGAGAGGCTGAGCCAGCCGTCGACGCGGTCCTGGAAGAACGGGTCCTCGCCCAGCAGCCGCCGCGAGGTCATCCCGCCCTGCGAGTGGCCGGCCAGCCAGAAGGCGCGGATGTTCTCGGCCCCATACTTGGCGACCACATGGTCGACGATGTTGTGCAGGTGCGCGTCGTCCGCCTCGCCCACCCAGCGGCGGGCCGGCTCCTTGGTGGCGGCCGACGGCGTCGCCACCACCAGCCGGTACTGGTTCTTGAAGTCGATGGCCGGGAAGTAGCGCTGCTGCCAGGCGCCCACCGAGCCGCCGCCGTGCAGGTTGAGGATGAAGGTGACCGGCTCGCCCGCCCTCAGGTCGTCCGGATCGTCCAGGTAGAACTTGCGGCCGGTCTTCTCGTCCACCGCGGTCATATGGCCCATGAAAATCGCTCCCTTTGAAAATTCCGGGGCCTCAGTCGCCCTCTTTGTGCTTTTGCCGCCACCCTAAGCGGGTTGACGCGACGGCGCCAGCGGCCTTGCCCGTGGCCCTCGGCGCGCGGGCGGGCTACGACAGGCGCCGAGGGACCCGCCAAGGAGCCAGCGCCGATGCGCCGACGCGCCTTCATCGCCATGCTCGCCGCGGCCGCCGCCGCGCCGGCGCTCGCCCCCGGCCTGGCGTTCGCCGACGACGCGCGCCAGCCGCTCGCCAAGGCCTTCGCCTTCCTTGACGCCTACCTCGGCCTGCCGCCGGGCGAGCGCAACCGCTTCTACCTCGCCTACCGCGCCTACCGCGACAAGCGCCCCGCGCCGGGCGTCGGCGGGACCATCGTGGCGGCCAACGGCGCGCGCACGCCGGTGCCGTTCGACCGGGCCGGCGAGGTGATGCGCCTGCCCAGCCTCGGCGAGCTGAGGAGCGGGGCGACGTTCGAGTGCGCCGGGGCGCCCTTCCGCCTCGGCCTGGAGCTGCGCCTGGCCGGCGCGCCCGCCGCCCGCATCGACCCGGCCGCCGTCGTCGCCGGCCTCGCCCAGGCCAACGCCGCCATCCACAAGCTGGCCGGGGTGCTGGCGATGGCCGCGCCCAGGCTCACCGCCGCCTACTTCCCCGACGCCGTCGCCGGCCAGGTGGTGCTGGCCGACGGCCGCGCCGCGCCGCTGCCGGTGACCACGGCCCCGGTGGTCGGCCCGGTGCCCTACTTCGAGCCCGCCAGCGCCGCCGGCGCGCGCGCCGTGGTGCTGGCCCGCGCGCCCTCGCGGGTGCTGTTGGGCGGCCATCCGAGGAAGGCCTGAGCGGCGGATGCGCCGGCGCGCCCTGCTCGGCGGCCTCGCGGGCCTGGCGCTGGCCCCCGCCGCCGTCGCCGCCGGACCCCAGCGCGTGCCGCTGGGCGACGCCTTCCTCTTCCTGCAGCCCTACTGGGAGCTGCCGCCGGCGCAGCGCGACCGCTTCACCCTCGCCTACCTGGCGGTGCGGAAGAAGCAGCTGGCGCCGGACGCCCGCGCGGTCATCGTCGGGGCCGACGGCGCACGCACGCCGATCGCCGCCGACGCCAACTCCGCCTTCACCGCCCTGCCCTCCCTCGCGCAACTGAAGAGCAAGGCCCGCTTCGAGTTCGACGGCCCGCCCTTCACCTTCGCGCTGGAGCTGCGCGCCGCGCTGGCGCCGGCCGAGCGCGTGCCGGTGGCCGAGCTCGCCGCCGCCCTCGCCCAGGTCAACGCCGCCCTGGAGACGTTCGCCGAGGGCGCGGCCGTGCCGAAGATGACCGCCGCCTACTTCCCCGGCGCCGGAACCGGCCAGGCCCTCGCCGCCGACGGCGCCGCCCATCCCCTCCCCATCTTCGCCTTCGACACCCTCGGCCCCACCCCCTACCTGGAACCCGCCAAGGCCGCCGGCGCAGTGACCGTCGCCCTGGCCAAAGCGCCGACCCGCATCGTCCTCGCAGGCCGGCCGAAGCGGGCGTAAAGCCCCCGAACCACCCGCTCATCCCGACGAAAGTCGGGACCCGGGCAGGACGGGTTGCAGAGCGCGTTTGCCTGGGATTGGCAGCGCGCCGCAGGTGCGTTTTCTAACCACGGAGGACACGGAGGAGGCGCGGAGTTCACGGAGAGCCACTGTGTCCTCCGTGCCTTCTCCGTGTCCTCCGTGGTCAAAGAGACTGCCTGCAGGTGCGTTACCGATCTCAGACAGGCGCGCCCCTGCAACCGCGTCCTGCCTGGGTCCCGACTTGCGTCGGGATGAGCGGGTTGAAGAGGGGGTGGCTTCGCCCTCCTGCCGCCCTCGAATCGTTGCTACATTGCCGGACCCATGCCCAAGGCCGCTTCCCAGCCGTCCCTGTTCGACGACGCGCTCAACCCCGCGCCCGCCGCGCCCCTGGCCGAGAGCCATGAGCCGCGGCCCAAGGCTGCGCTCGGCGCCTACTCGGCCAAGGATATCGAGGTCCTCGAGGGCCTGGAGCCGGTGCGCAAGCGGCCCGGCATGTACATCGGCGGCACCGACGAGCGGGCGCTGCACCACCTGTTCGCCGAGGTGCTGGACAACGCCATGGACGAGGCCATGGACGGCGGCGCCAAGCTGATCGAGGTGGGCCTCGCCGCCGACGGCGCGCTCACCGTCAAGGACGACGGCCGCGGCATGCCGGTCGACCCGCACCCGAAGTTCCCCGGCCTGTCGGCGGCCGAAGTGATCATGACCATGCTGCACTCGGGCGGCAAATTCTCCGGCAAGTCCTACCAGACCTCCGGCGGGCTGCACGGCGTCGGCGTCTCGGTGGTCAACGCCCTCTCCGAGCGGGTGGAGCTGACGGTCTGGAAGGACGGGGCCGAGTGGCGCCAGACCTTCTCGCGCGGGCGCCCCACCTCCAAGCTCACCGAGGTCGGCCCCAGCCGCAAGCACGGCACCCAGGTGAGCTTCTCGCCCGACCCGGTGATCTTCGGCGAGGACGTGGCCTTCAAGCCGGCGCGCCTCTTCCGCATGGCCCGCACCAAGGCCTACATGTTCCGCGGCGTCGAGATCCGCTGGAAGTGCGATCTGGCGCGCATCACCGTCGCCAC
>DASXEN010000124.1:0-9801 GCA_036490095.1 Caulobacteraceae bacterium | reverse complement strand
CTCCATCAACAGCACCGAAACCACGCCAACGACCACACAACCGCCTCGCCCGCGGCGACCGCACACGCCTCAACATCAAAGACCATACGCCTCAGGCCCCAAACCGTACAAACGCGACCCGCGTGAGAAATCCGGGCTAAGGCTCCGCTCGTCCTCGCCGGCGCCTCTTCAAACGCCGATCACGAGGAAACTCCCTTGATCCGATCCTTCGGCTGGAGCGACGCGCTCCAGCAAGACTTCGCCGTCCACGCCGAGCGTGGGCTGATCCCCGGCCGCATCACGCAGCAGCAGCGCGGCCTCTACGTCATCGTCACCGACCTGGGTGAGCTCTCCGCCCAGGTCTCGGGCCGGCTCGCGCACGAGGCCGAGACCTCCGTCGATGGCGGCGGCTATCCGGCCGTCGGCGACTGGGTCGCGGCCGCGCCGCGCCCGGCCGAGCAGGCGGCCACCATCCAGGCGGTGCTGCCGCGCCGCACCGCCTTCGTGCGCAAGGCCGCCCAGTCGGTCGCCACCGGGCAGGTGGTGGCCGCCAACGTCGACGTGGCGCTGCTGGTCGCCTCGATGAACGCCGACTTCAACGCCCGGCGCCTGGAGCGCTACCTCGCCACCGCCTGGCAGAGCGGTGCGTCGCCCGTGGTGGTGCTGACCAAGGCCGACCTCGCCGACAACCCCGCGGCCGCCATCGCCGAGGCTGAGAGCGTCGCCTTCGGCGCGCCGGTGCTGGCGGCCTCGGCCGTCACCGGCGAGGGGCTGGAGGCGCTGGCCGCGCACCTGAAGCCGGCCGAGACCGCCGTGCTGGTCGGCTCCTCCGGGGTCGGCAAGTCCAGCCTGGTCAACGCGCTGGCGGGCGGCGAGGTGATGGCGGTCGGCGAGATCCGCGAGGCCGACGCGCGCGGGCGTCACACCACCACCCACCGCGAGCTGGTGCGCCTGCCGTCCGGCGCGCTGGTGCTGGACACCCCCGGCATGCGCGAGCTGGGCCTGATCGGCGCCGACGAGGGGCTGTCGACGACCTTCGAGGACATCGAGGCGATCGCCGGCGAGTGCCGCTTCCGCGACTGCGGCCACACCAACGAGCCCGGCTGCGCGGTGCGCGGTGCGCTGGAGAGCGGCGCCCTCGACGAGGGCCGCTGGCGGAGCTTCCAGAAGCTGCAGCGCGAGCTCGCCCACCTGGCGCGCAAGGAAGATCCCGTCGCCCGCGAGGCGCATCGCCGGCACTGGATCGGCATCCACAAGGCGGCGCGGGCGCACATGAAGGGCAGGGGGAAGTGGTGATGCTGCGCCTGGTTCCTGCGACGGATGCGCACTTCGCCTGGATGCTGGGCGAGCGCGGGGCGCCGGACGGCCTGGCGCTGCCGCCGGGCGGCGTCGACACCCCGCCGATCCTCCGGTGGCTGAGGCGCACCTTGCCGACGCTGGGCGGCCACGGTTGCTGGCTGATGGCGGCGGACGGCGAGGTGGTCGGCGTCTGCAGCTACAAATGGCCGCCGACACCGCAGGGCGACGTCGAGATCGGCTACGGCGTCGCGCCCGAACGCCGGCGGCTCGGCTATGCGGCCCAGGCGTCGAAGCTGATCGTCGAAGCCGCGCGCCTCGATCCGCGGGTCCGCGCGCTCACCGCCGAGACCGCCCTCGGGAACGCCGCGTCGCAGCGCCTCCTCGCCGCCAACGGCTTCTTCCAGGTCGGCCGCGGTCGCGACGACGAGGAAGGCGAGACGATCCGATGGCGGCTGGAGCTGGCGAATCCGGCCGCCGTCACGCCTGCGCCGGCGTTGCTCGCGCAGCGGCTCGACGCCCTCTACGTGACCGCGGACGGCTGTATGGTCCGCACCAACGAATGGGACGGGCGGCCCGCGCCGCGCTTCCACCTGATGCTGACCGCCGGCGGGCCGCTGATGCGCCTGCGCAGCGACGTGCCGGCCGGCATCGCCAGCCGGCTCGCGGAGCTCGCCGCCGGCGAAACCTGGGACGCGGGGGCCGCAGGGCCGCCGGCGCAGGTCGCGCGCTACGTGGAGGCGCTGGCCCGCCACGCCCCGGTGCAGGCGGTCTGGTCAGGCCCAGCCTTCGCAGCCCTGCGGCCGGTGCAGCCGCTCGGGCCGGCGCTGGACGTCGGCGCCGACAACGCCGGGCTGCTGCGCGGGCGTTTCGACGACTGGCTGGACGATGTTCCTCACCGCCGCCCATTCGTCGCCGTGGCGCACGACGCCGGGGCCGTCTCGATCTGCGCCAGCGTGCGCATCGCGCCGACCGTGCATTGCGCCGGGGTCGAGTCGCACCCGGAGCACCGGCGGCGCGGGCACGCCCTGGTCGCCGTTTCGGCCTGGGCGCATGCGGTGCAGGCGCTGGGAGCGACGCCGTTCTACAGCACCTCCTGGGAGAACGCGGCGTCGCGCCAGGTGGCCGCGCGGCTGCGGTTCCAGCCGGTCGCCACGGACCTGCACATCGCCTGACGGCCCCCGCGCTAACGCCCCTCGAACTTCGGCGCGCGCTTCTCGCGGAACGCGGCGCCGCCTTCGCGGACGTCGTCGCTGGGGTTGGTGATCATCACCGCCAGCTGCGCGTCCTCCAGCGAGTGCTCGAAGGTCGACTGCAGCGCCCGGCGCATCATCATCTTGGCGGTGCGCACGGCCAGCGGCGCCTGGGCGGCCAGGTCCTCGCAGAACTTCAGCGTAGCGGTTTCGAGGTCGTCGTCCGCTTCCACCAGCTCGGTCACCAGCCCCAGCTCATAGGCTCGGCGCGCGTCGTAGATCTCGTGCAGCAGGGTCATGCGCAGGGCGCGGTCGTAGCCCATCACGTGCGGGAACAGCCACGCGCCGCCCTCGTCCGGCAGCAGGCCGAAACGGCCGGAGGTGTCGCCCATCCGCGCCGTCGGGCCGGCGAAGCGGAAGTCGCAGGCCAGCGCCAACGCCAGGCCGCCCGCCACCGCAAAGCCGCGCACCATCGCCACCGACGGCTTGTCGATTTGCCTGAGCAGCGCCAGCACCGCCTGCATGCCGTCGCGCATCTCGCGGCCGTGGCCCATCGGCGAGGTGGTGACCCGCCGCCGGTGCTCGCCGTCGCCGCCGGTCCCGGAAACGTCGCCGCCGGTGCAGAAGGCTCGCTGCCCGGCGCCGGTGAGGATCAGCGCGCGCAGGTCGTCGTCGTCCCGCCAGGCGCCGATCGCCGCCTGCAGCTCCTGGGTCATCCGCCAGGAGTAGGCGTTCATCACCCGCTCCCGGTTCAGCGTGATCCGCGCCACGTGCGGCCGCGGCGTATCGCAGACGATGGTCTCGTGCTGGGTGCGGCCCTCGAACATCGGTTCCTCCCGGGATCGTCGGCTTCGAGCTGGCCTACGCCCGGCCCCAGAGCCGATCAATGCTCCCGATCAACGCTCACGCAACGGGCGTCCGCGGCCGCAGCCGCACGAGCCAGAGCGCCGCCGCCGCGCCAACCGCCACGACCAGCGGCAGGACCATCAGGACGCCGCTGGCGTCGGCGCCGGCGGCCAGCAGCGCCCCGGCCGCCAGCGGACCGACGACTCCGCCTCCGCGGCCGACGCCGATGGTGGCGCCGAGGCCGGTTCCGCGCATCTCCACCGCATAGAAGTCCGGCGCGATGGCGTAGAGGGCGATCGCCACGCTGGAGATGAAGAAGCCGGCGACGCACGCGGCCGCGGCGGCGAGCTCAAGCCGCGCCGGCGTCATCCCCAGCAGCAGCGTTCCCACCGTCATGCCGGCGAACCACATGGCCACGATCGGCGCACGCCGATGACCGCGGAACAGCGCTGCGACGCTGAGCGCGCCGCCGGCGCCGGCCAGGTTGAACGCCAGCGAGACAATCGAGGCGTCCGGCTTGCTGACGCCCTTCGTCGCCATCAGGATCGGCAGCCAGTTCAGCAGGAGGAAGAGCGTCAGCAGCGCGGCGAAGCAGGCGGTCCAGAGCAGCAGGCTCGGCAGCGCTCGGCCCTCGCCGAACAGCGCCAGCATCGGCCCGGGCGCACGGGCGCCTTCGGCGGCGCGGCGGTGGCGCGCCTCGAGGAAGCGCTGCGACTCCGGCAGGGCCGCGATCATCAGCGCGGCCAGCGCCAGCGGCCAGGCGCCGCCGATGTCGAAGATCATGCGCCAGTCGAACGCCGCCGCGACGCCGCTGGCGATCCCGCCGCCGAACGGCATCGCCGCGCCCGCGATGGCCACGAACGTCGCGCGCCGCTGTTCGCTGACGCTTTCCGACGCCAGGGCGATGAAGTTGGGCATCGCACCGCCGAGCCCGAGACCGGCGAGCGTGCGAATGGCCAGCAGCATTGGCAGGCTGCTCGCGAAGGGCGTCGCCAGCGTGAAGGCGCCGAATACCGCCAGCGAGCCGACCAGCGAGGCCTTGCGACCGACGTGGTCAGCCAGCCAGCCTACCAGCATCGCGCCGAAGAGCAGTCCCACGGTGCTGGCGCTGAACGCCGGACCCAGCTGGTCGCGGGCCAGGTGCAGCGCCGGCGCCATGCCGGGCGCCGCCACCCCCATCGACTGGATGTCGTACCCCTCCGCCATCCCCGCCAAGCAACAGAGGGTGACGGTGAGCCAGGCACGGCCTGCCGCTCTGGCCAAGCGCGGCTCGGAAACGGCGTCGACCGCCGGGCCCATGGCCTCGAAGTCCGCATCGGCCATGGCCGCTCCCCAGAGGCTTTGGCGTAGCGCATCACGCGGACTATCCCAAATACCCGCTCTTCCCCGCGGAAGCGGGGACCCAGGCGTTTTCCGCAGGCGCGGCGCTGCCGAAGGATCAACCACGAAAGACACGAATGGACACGAACGCATCGAGCACGGTCACGTTCGTGCCTTTCGTGTTTTTCGTGGTTCAAAAAGCCTGGGCCCCCGCTTCCGCGGGGGAGAGCGCGGGTAGGGCCTCAGAGGCTCCGCTTCACCTCTTCGACGTTGAAGCACTCGATCAGGTCGTGCTCCTTGATGTCCTGGAAGCCCTGGAAGGCCATGCCGCACTCCTGGCCGGCGGTGACTTCGTTCACCTCGTCCTTGAAGCGCTTCAGGGTCTGCAGCACGCCCAGCTCCAGCACCACCACGCCCTCGCGGACGATGCGGACGCGCGAGCCCTTGCGCACCGTGCCCTCGGTCACGCGGCAGCCGGCCACCTTGCCGACCTTGGTGATGTCGAACACCTGCAGCACCTCGGCGTTGCCGAGGAAGGTCTCGCGCTGCAGCGGCGCCAGCATGCCGGAGAGCACGCCTTTGATGTCGTCCAGCAGGTCGTAGATGATCGCGTAGTAGCGGATCTCGACGCCCTCGCGCTCGGCGAGGTCGCGGGCCTGGCGCGAGGCGCGGACGTTGAAGCCGAGGATCGGCGAGCCCGAGCCCTTGGCCAGCATCACGTCGCTCTCGTTGATCTGGCCGGCGCCGGACAGGATGATCCGCGCCCGCACCTCGTCGGTGCCGAGGTTGTCAAGGCTGGTGACGATCGCCTCGGCGGAGCCCTGCACGTCGGCCTTCACCAACAATGGCAGCTCGCTGACCTTCTTGTCGGCCAGCTTGGCCATCATCTCAGCCAGCGACGAGCCGGCGCCGACCGGCGCGGAGGTGCGCTCGCGCTTCACCCGCACCCGGTACTCGGTGAGCTCCCGGGCCCGCGCTTCGTCCTCGACCACCGCGAACGCCTCGCCCGGATCGGCGGGGCCGTCGAGGCCGAGAATCTCCACCGGCGTCGAGGGCTCGGCCTCGGCCAGCTGTTCGTCGCGCTCGTTGAGCAGGGCGCGCACCCGGCCCCAGGCCGCGCCGGCCACGACGATGTCGCCGCGCTTCAGGGTGCCGCGCTTGACCAGCACGGTGGCCACGGCCCCGCGGCCGCGGTCGACCTTGGATTCGATCACCACCCCGTCGGCCGAGCGGTCGGGATTGGCCTTCAGGTCCATCACCTCGGCCTGCACCACGATCGCCTCGACCAGCTCGTCGAGCCCGAGCTTCTCGGTGGCTGAGACCTCGACCACCTGGGTCTCGCCGCCCAGGCTTTCGACCACCACCTCGTATTGCAACAGCTCGTTGATCACCCGGCGTGGGTCGGCGTCGGGCCGGTCGATCTTGTTGATCGCCACGATCATTGGCGCGCCGGCGGCGCGGGCGTGCTGGATGGCCTCGATGGTCTGGGGCATCACCCCGTCGTCGGCGGCCACCACCAACACGACGATGTCGGTGACGTTGGCGCCTCTGGCCCGCATCGCCGAGAAGGCCGCGTGGCCGGGGGTGTCGAGGAAGGTGACGCGCTGGCCGTCCTTCAGCCGCACCTGGTAGGCGCCGATGTGCTGGGTGATGCCGCCGTGCTCGCCGGCCGCCACGTCGGTCGAGCGCAGCGCGTCCAGCAGCGAGGTCTTGCCGTGGTCGACGTGGCCCATGATGGTGACCACCGGCGGACGCGCCAGCAGGTGGTCGTCCACATCCTCTTCGCCGATGAAGCCGACCTCGACGTCGCTCTCGGAGACGCGCCGCACGGTCATGCCGAACTCGCTGGCCACCAGCTCGGCGGTGTCGCTATCGATCACGTCGTTGATCTTCAGCATCAGGCCCTGGCGCATCAGGAACTTGATGATCTCGACGCCGCGAATGGCCATCCGGCCGGCCAGTTCCTGCACGGTGATCACGTCGGGGATCACCACCTCGCGGGCACCGCGGGCCTGCTCGGCCTGGCCGCCTTTGCGCTTCTCGCGCTCACGTTCGCGGGCGCGGCGCACCGAGGCCAGCGAGCGCATGCGCTCGACGGCGTCCTCGTCGTCGCCGGCCAGGGCCTGGATGGTCAGGCGGCCCTCGCGGCGCTTCGGCTCGCCCTTGGTGCGCGAGACCGCCTTGCCGGGCGCGGTGGTCTTGCCGCGCTTGTTGTCGGCGTCCTCGTCGAAGTCGGGCCGGCGGTCGAGGTTGAGGCTGCCGGGGCGCGGCGCCTGGCGGGTGGCGCGCTGGATCTCGGGACCGGACGGCGGGGCCGCCGGGCGGCCGGCGCCGGGCGGGCGCGGGCCGGACGGGCGGCCGCCCTCGGGCCGCGGACCCGGGCGCGGGCTCAGCGCCGAATAGCGGACGGTCTCGCCGGCGCGCGCCGGCGGGCGGTCGCCGCGGTAGCCTTCGCGCGGGGGGCCGCCCTCGCGGCCGCCTTCGCGGGTCCGCGGCGGGTAGCCGCCTTCGCGCGGCCCGCGCGACTGGTAGCCGCCGCCCTCGGGGCGGGGGCCGCGGTTGAAGCCGCCGCCGCCGTCGCGCGGCGGCAGGTCGGGCCGGTAGGTGGTGGTCCGCTCGCGATCGTCGCGGCGGGCGGTGTTCGGGTCGTAGGTGCGGGTCTGGCCGGGCGCGCTGGCGCGGGCCGGCTCTGCGCGCGCCGGTTCTGGCCGCGGCGCCGGACGGCTGGCCTCGACGCGCGGCGCGGGGGCTGGCGCCGGGGCCGGAGTCTGCGCTTCCGGCGCTGGCTCGTTCTGGGCTTCGACCGGCGCTGGCGCCGGGGCCTGGGCGGCGACCGGCGCCGGCGCCTCGACCGGGGCCTCGGCGACCGGCTTGGGCGCTTCGGCCGTGGACGCTTCGGCCGCGGGCGGCGGCGGCGCGGCGGCCGGCGCCTGCGCGGCTTCCTCCTGGGCGCGGGCGGCGGCGGTCTCGCGAGACCGCGCGTCGGCGGCGGCGCGCTCGGCCTGCTGGCGGGCGGCGAACTCGGCGGCGACCTTGGCGCGGCGCAGGCGCTCGTCTTCGGAGAGCGCGTGGGTGTCGCCGGCCGATGCGGACGGCGCCGGGCGCTGCGGCGCCTGCGGGCCGCGCACGTCGAACGCGGGCCGCCGCTCGGCCGCCGACGGCGCAGCCAGGTTGGCCGGCGCGCCGGCCATGCGCGGCCGCTTGGTCTCGACCACCACGGTCTTGGTCCGCCCGTGGCTGAAGCTTTGCTTCACCGTGCCGGTGCTCACCGATGAGCCGGTCCGTGGCTTCAGCGTCAGGGGGGCCCTCGCCGGCCGGTTCTCGTTTTCGTCCGTCATGCAGCTCGCTTGACTATACGCCCCAGCCGCAAGGCCAGAACCAAACCAGAAAAAACACCCGACCTCGGGCCGGCCGCATCAAGTGCGCCCGTCCGGATCGGGGGCTCCTCGCGCCTCACTCTCAAGGGAAGAGCGGACGGAAGCCCGCCAACCGCTCGACATCGACTGTCCAGCGCTCGGCGCCCCGCCCCGCAAGGAAGGCTGTGTGTATCACATTCGGGGCGCCCAAGGCCAAACTCAATTCGGTCGAATCGAAGAGGGCCAGGAGCCGGGGCTGAGAGGGCGCCCGCCGCGCGGCCGCCAGAAGCTTGCGCCGGCCGTCCTCGGACCCGTCGCAGGCCTCCACCAGCCAGGCGGCCCTGCCGGCGGCCACGGCGGCCAGCACCTTCTCGTAGCCCAAGGTAAGCTCGCCGGCCTTGCGCGCAAGGCCGAGGCTGGCCAGCAGCCGCGCCTTCAACAGGGTTTCCACCTGGTCGGCGAGGCCCGGCGCGGCGGCGAGCCTGGCCTTGGCGGCGCGGGCGAAGAGGCCTTTGCGGGCCGCCGTCGTCACCGCCTCGCGGGTCGCCGCGACCCAGAGGCCGCGGCCCGGCAGCTTGCGCGCCAGGTCTGGAACCACCGCCCCGTCGGGCCCGGCGACGAAGCGCACCAGGCGCGCCTCGTCCATCACCTCGCCGGAGACGATGTCGCGCCGCTCGCGCGACGCATGGGCGTGGGTGGCGGGCGCGGTCATCTCGTTCGCTTCGCCCTCATCCGCTTTCCCCCGCGAAGGCCGGGAAAAGCGGAATAATCGGTCAGCCTTGCTCCCCGCCCTCGATCACGGCTTCGGCCGCCTCGTCGGCCTCGCCGAGCGCCTGGTCCTCCTCGTCGAGCTCGTCCTCGATCAGCGCCTCGGGCTCGATCCAGCCGGCGGCCACCCGGGCGCGCATGATCAGCGCCTCGGCGTCCTCCGGCGAGAGGTTGTACTCGTCGAGGATGCCGGCCTCGCGCACCCGCTCGCCGTCCTTGCTCTCGTAGTAGCCGCGGATGTCGTCGGGCACGAGGCCGGCGAGATCCTCCAGCGTCTTCACCTCGTTCTCGCCGAGCGTGACCGACATCGGCAGGGTGACCCCGTCGACGTCCAGCACCGCGTCCTCGACGCCGAGCTCGCGGCGGCGGGCGTCGTACTCGGCCGCCTCCTTGTCGAGGTATTCGCGGGCGCGGGCCTGGATCTCCTCGGCGGTGTCCTCGTCGAAGCCCTCGATCGAGGCGATCTCCGAGGCCTCGACGTAGGCGACGTCCTCCACCGTGGCGAAGCCCTCGGTGACCAGCAGCTGGGCGATCACCTCGTCGACGTCCAGCGCCTCCTGGAAGAGGGCGGTGCGCTCGGCGAACTAGCGCTGGCGGCGCTCGCTGTCCTGGGTCTCGGTGATGATGTCGACCTGCCAGCCGGTCAGCTGGCTGGCGAGGCGCACGTTCTGGCCGCGCCGGCCGATGGCCAGCGACAGCTGCTCGTCCGGCACCACCACTTCGACGCGGCCGGCGTCCTCATCCATCACCACCTTGGTGACTTCGGCGGGCGCCAGCGCATTGACCAGGAAGGTGGCGTCCTCGCCGCTCCACGGGATGATGTCGATCTTCTCGCCCTGCAGCTCGGCCACCACCGCCTGCACGCGGCTGCCGCGCATGCCGACGCAGGCGCCGACCGGGTCGATGGAGCTATCGTTGGAGACCACCGCCATCTTGGCGCGGCTGCCCGGATCGCGCGCCACGGCGCGAATCTCGATGACGCCGTCGTAGACCTCCGGCACTTCCTGCGCGAACAGCTTGGCCATGAAGCCGCCGTGGGCGCG
>DASXEN010000110.1:0-26596 GCA_036490095.1 Caulobacteraceae bacterium | reverse complement strand
GGGTCCCATCCGCCGTTCCCGTACTCGGACACACGCCTGCTCCCCTACCTCCAGCATTCGTTCTGGTTTCTCCCCAACGTAGCCTCCTGTCATGCCATGGCGAACCTGCTAGCGGAGAAGCACAACACCTTCTGGCATGCCTACAAGGTGATCGTGGCCGCGGGGGCTGAGGCCGGCATCGGCCTGGACGCGTTGTCGCCCGTCCGGCAGGCGATCGGCAGTGGGTTCGAGACGAAGAGCATCACCCTATCGTGCGGCAAGCTGACTACCGGCGTGACCGTCGCGCAGTGGTCATCAATTCTGATGCTGCGCAATCTGAAGTCGCCGGAGACGTACTTTCAGGCCGCGTTTCGCGTCCAATCTCCCTGGTCGATCAAGAATCCCAATGGCGACAATCCCAACGAAGAGGAGGTGCTGAAGCCCGTTTGCTTCGTGTTTGATTTCGCGCCGACGCGGGCGCTACGGCAACTTTCGGAATACGGAATCGGGCTTTCGCCGGGCGAGCCGAACCCAGAGAATGCTGTTCGAGAGCTCGTCTCGTTCCTGCCGGTCTTGGCGTACGACGGCGCTAACATGACGCAGATCGACGCCGGCGGCATCCTCGACATCGCGATGGCCGGCACGTCGGGCACGCTGCTCGCTCGTAAATGGGAGTCCGCGCTGCTTGTGAATGTGGATAACGACACCCTGCGCCGCATCCTGGATAGCCCCGACGCGATGGCAGCCGTCGAGCGCATCGAGGGTTGGCGGGCGCTAGGGGGCAATGTCATCGAGACGATCATCAACAAGAGCGACAAGGTCAAAGAACTCAAGAACAAGTCGAGGGACGGTGATCTCATCTCGAAGGAGAAAAAGGAACTGAGCGACGATGAGAAAGAATATAAATCGAAGCGCAAACTTATCCAGGAAAAACTGATCAAATTTGCAACGCGCATCCCAGCTTTCATGTACCTCACGGACTTCCGTGAGAACACTCTTCAGGATGTAATCACTAAGCTAGAGCCGGACCTATTCCTCACCGTGACTGGCCTGACCGTCGCCGACTTCCACCTCCTGGTGCGTCTCAAGGTTTTCAATACAGAGCGGATGAACGAGGCGGTGTTCGCATTCCGCCGCTATGAGGATGCCTCTCTCCGCTACACTGGCATCGAAAGCCATGAAGGGCTGACGCATGTCGGAGGCTACGACACGGTGGTGGCAAAGGGAGCTTAGGGGACACGAGGCCTACCAAATGCTGCCTCGGCGCAGGTCCAGCCGACCAGCTTCATGTCGTCGCTGTCGTTGAAGCCCTTGCAGCCCGAGGCTCCCCAGAGAGTTGGCCTTGCCACGTCTCCCCCAGCCCACCCAATCGTCCGCCCTACTCACCCTAGCCCCTTGCACTGCTTCGCCGCCAAGTCCCCCGGCGGGGCATGTTCGTCCTCGCCCACCTGGCGGTGGAAGGTGAAGGCGGCCAGGGGGGCCGCGGGCGGGTTGTCCAGGTCGTCGAGGGAGAGGGGGTGGGGGTAGAGGCGGACGTCGAAGCTCACGTCGTCGCCGGGGCTGACGTCGAAGCCTTCGCCGTCGACGTCCTTCGGCTGGCCGGGGTCCAGCTGGATCAGCTCGCCGCCCATCGAGGCGGAGGTGAAGCCGGGGCCCTGGAAGCGCACCGAGACGGAGGCCGGCGCGTCGGCGCTGAGGTTCAGGTCGAACACGTGCGTCCCCTCGTCCTCTACCGTCTCGACGATCCAGGCGCAGACCTGCGCGGCCTGCGCCCGGCCGATCAGCGACGCGTCGAGCGCCAGGGCGCAGAGCAGGGTCAGGGCGGGGCGCATGCGGGGTCCCTTGATCGAGGCCGGCTCAGCCCTTCGGCGGCGGGCTGGTCTGCAGCTTCAGGAAGGCGATCACGTCGCGGCGGTCGGTGGGGTCCTGCATGCCGACGTAGGTCATCTTGGTGCCGGGCAGCACGCCGCGGGGGTTGGTGATCCAGGTGTCGATGCGGTCGGCGTCCCAGGTCCAGCCGGCCTGCTTCATGCCGTCGGAGTAGTTGAAGCCGGGCTCCGAGCCGGCCTTGCGGCCGAAGACGCCCCAGAGGTTGGGGCCGGTCATGTCCTCGCCGCCCTGGCTGGTGGTGTGGCACGAGCGGCAGAGGGCGAACTTGGCCTCGCCGTTGGAAAGGTCGGCGCCCTGGTAGGCGGCCGGCAGCTGGGCGAGCAGCGCCTTGGTCTGCGCGGCGCTCAGCGTCGGCGGCGCGCCGGGGGAGGGGGCGGCGGTCGAGGCGCCGCCGGCGCCGGCGTTGGCGTTCGAGCCGCCGCCGGCGCCGCACCCGCCCAGCGCCGCCAGGCCCAGCACCGCGGCCATCGAAACCCAGATCGCGCGCATTCTTCCCCCTCGCCAGTCAGCGGCCGGCAACCTAGCCGGCGCGCGCGGCTTGGCAATGCGCATCAGGCGTGGGGGGCGCGAAACCGTCGGCTTGGTGGATGCCGTAGGCATCGCTTCTGACCACGGAGGACACGGAGGAGGCGCGGAGGACACAGAGAGAGGGGTGCGTTGCCCTCCGTGAACTCCGTGCCTCCTCCGTGTCCTCCGTGGTTAAGAACGGCGCCTGCGGCGCCATCGGACTCGTCGGACAACACGCCCGAAGCCGGCCTAGTCGAACGGTGGCGTGCGGGCGGACTTCAGGGCGGCGCGGCGGCGTTTGCCTTCCAGGCGGCGCTCCTTGGAGGCGCGGGTCGGCCGGGTGGGGCGGCGTGGGGGCGGGGCGTGGCTGGCCTGGGCGATCAGGCCCACCAGCCGCTCCAGCGCGTCGGCGCGGTTGCGCTCCTGGGTGCGGAAGCGGTTGGCGGTGATGACGATGACGCCGGCCTCGGTCATCTTGCGGCCGGCCACGCGCGGCAGGCGCGCCTTCACCGCCTCCGGCAGCGAGGGGGAGGCGGCCGCGTCGAAGCGCAGCTGCACGGCGGTGGCCACCTTGTTGACGTTCTGCCCGCCGGGGCCGGAGGCGCGCAGGAAGCTCTCCTCGAGCTCGGCCTCGTCGAGGCTGATCTGGTCGGTGACGGGGATCATGTGCCCAGGACGGGGGTGGCTGCGTTGGCTTTCGCGGCCCCGTGTGCTCCAAGCGGCGCGCGATTGGAAGCGCGGGAGCCGGCGATGGACGAGCACGACTACCTGGCGCAGGACGCCATCAGCCTGGCCGCGCTGATCGCCCGCCGCGAGGTGAGCGCCGCCGAGGCGCTGGAGGCGGCGCTGGCGCGGGCGGCCAAGGTGAACCCGAAGATCAACGCCATCACCCTGGACCTCTCGGAGGCGGCGCGGCGCACGGCGGCCGGGCCGCTCTGCGGGCCGCTGGCCGGCGTGCCCTTCCTGCTGAAGGACCTGGGGCCGAAGCTGGCCGGCACGGCCACCACCGATTCCTGCAAGCTGTATGCGGACGATATCGCCGAGGCCGACAGTCCGCTGACGGCGCTCTACAAGGCCGCCGGCCTGGTGATCTTCGGCAAAACCAACACCCCGGAGCTGGGGCTGGAGCCGATCACCGAGCCGGCGATGTTCGGCCCCACCCGCAACCCGTGGGACCTCACGCGCACCTCCGGCGGCTCGTCGGGCGGGGCGGCGGCGGCGGTCGCGGCGGGCATCCTGCCGGCCGCGCACGCCAGCGACGGCGGCGGCTCGATCCGCATCCCGGCCTCGTGCTGCGGCCTCTTCGGGCTGAAGCCGTCGCGGGGCCTGGTGTCCTACGCGCCGAAGGACGAGGGCTGGGGCGGCTTCTCCTGCGGCCACGTGGTCAGCCGCACGGTGCGCGACAGCGCGCTGCTGCTCGACGTCGCCGCGCAGCCGCAGCCGGGCGACCCCTACTGGACGGCGCCGCCGGCCGAGCCCTTCCTCGCCGCCGCCGGGCGCGAGCCGGGGCGGCTGCGGATCGCCTTCACCACCGCCGCCTTCGGGGCCGAGAGCGTCGATCCGGAGTGCGCCGAGGCGGTGCGCGCGGCGGCCAGGCTCTGCGAGAGCCTCGGCCACCAGGTGGAGGAGGCAGCGCCGCCGGTGAGCCGCGCCGCGCTGGCCGCCGCCGGGGTGGTGATCTCCGCCAGCATCGCCGCCGACCTCGACGCCGTCGCCGCGGCGCGCGGCCGGCCGATCGCCGAGGACGAGGTCGAGCCGGTGACCTGGGCCAGCTACGAGCGGGGGAGGGGGATCAGCGGCTCGCACTACGTGCAGTCGCTGCGCACGGCCCACGCCCTCGGCCGCGCCGTCGGCGCCTTCATGCGGGACTACGACATCCTGATCTGCTCGACGCTGGGCCAGCCGGCGATCCCGATCGGCGGCTTCATGGGCGACCCGCCGGACCCGGACGGCTACGCGCGGCGCCTGTTCGCCTTCATGCCCAACACCCAGGCCTTCAACATCACCGGCCAGCCCGCCGCCAGCGTGCCGCTGGCCATGAGCCGCGGCGGCCTGCCGATCGGCGTGCAGGTGGTGGGGCGGCAAGCCGAGGACGCCCTGGTGCTGAGCCTCTGCGCGCAACTGGAGCGCGCCGCGCCGTGGATCGGCCGGCGCGCGGCGATCTGAGCGCCGCCCGGCCTCAGATCAGGCGGAGCAGGAAAAGGAAGTGGTAGGCCGCGAAGGCGCCGAACAGGGCGGCCAGCACCCAGCCGATCGGGGTCATCAGCACCGCGCCGACGCTGACGAAGGGAAGGGTCAGGGCGCTGAGCAGCTCCATGCCCTGGTTCTGCCGGCGCTCGCGCTCGTCCTCCTCGCGCCGGCGCGTCTCCTTGAGCACGGTCAGCTCCAGGTGGTTGAGGAAGTCGACGGTCCAGTCGGCCAGCCACTCGTCGTAGATCTCGACCAGCTTCTCCTCGGAGACCGGGGTGAACTGCGGCTCGGGGCCCGGCCGGCCGACGTAGAAACGCCGCTGCGGCGCGCAGTAGAGGAAGACGCCGGCGACGCTGCGCAGCTGCTGGCGGGCGAGGAAGCGGCCGGAGCGCCCGGCGCTCGCCACCTCGATCTGCGCCGGCTCGATGATCGACGGCGGCAGCTCGCCGACCTGGGCGCGGGCGCGGTCGTCGATGACGTCGACCACCTCCTGCAGCCGCTCCAGCGCCCGCAGCTGCGCCTCGCCGGGCGGCTTGCGGGGACGCGCGGGAGCACGGCCGGGCGCCGGCGCGCCGTCGGGCTGCTGCTGGGCCTCGAAATGGGGCTCAAGCAACGCCATCAGGCGGCTCCGCGGCCGGCGGCCGTGCGCCGCTCAGCCGTCGCGGCTGTACTGAAGCTTGTCAACACGGGCGTGTGCGACACCAATCACCGGATCCTTGCGCCAGGATACACGGCAACAATGTGGGCGTGCAGGCCTTAATTTGCAGCGCCCCGCCGGTGCGGCGGGGCCGCAACAGCCTCCCGGCTTCAAGTGACCCTGGCGCGGACCGTGAAGCGCGGCGCGCGCCAGGCGCCCGTCTGCAGGATATCGCGCAGCGTCTCGACCGCGCGCCAGACGTCGGCGAAGCCGAGGTAGAGCGGGGTGAAGCCGCAGCGCAGCACGTCCGGGGCGCGGAAGTCGCCGATCACCCCGCGCTCGATCAGCGCCTGCATGATCTCGTAGGCGTGCGGGTGGGCGAACGAGGCGTGGCTGCCGCGCAGTGCTGGGTCGCGCGGGGTGACCAGCGCCAGGCCGTGGCCGGCGCAGGCGTGCTCGACCTGGGCGATGAAGAGGTCCGCCAGACGCTGCGCCTTGGCCTCGACCTCCCGCAGGTCGACGCCGGCGAACAGGTCGACCCCGCACTCCAGCGCCAGCAGCGAGAGGATCGGCGGCGTCCCGCAGAGGAACCGCTCGATCCCGGCAGCCGGGCGCCACTCGTCGTCGAAGGCGAAGCCCGCGGCGTGGCCCATCCAGCCGGTCAGCGGCGAGGCGAGCTCGCCCTGCAGCCGCTCGGCGACGTAGAGCCAGGCCGGCGCGCCGGGGCCGCCGTTCAGGTATTTGTAGCCGCAGCCGACCGCCAGGTCGGCGCCGGCCGCGCCCAGGTCCACCGGCATCGCCCCGGCGCTGTGGCTGAGGTCCCAGAGGGTGAGCGCGCCGGCTTCGTGCGCCAGGCGGGTGAGGCCGGCCATGTCGTGCTTCGCGCCGGTCTTGTAGTGCACGTGGGTCAGCAGCAGCAGCGCCACGTCGTCGCCGAGGGCGGCGGGCAGCTCCTCGGCCGGGCACGTCCGCACCGTTGCGCCGAGCAGGTCCGCCGCGCCCTGGGCGACGTAGAGGTCGGTCGGGAAGTTGCCGGCCTCGGTCAGGATCACCCGGCGGCCGGGCCGATGCTTCAGCGCCGCGACGATCAGCTTGAAGAGGTCGATGGAGGTGGAGTCGGCGACGATCACCTCGTGCGGCGCTGCGCCGACCAGTGGGGCGATCTTGGCGCCGATGCGGGCCGGCGCGCCGATCCAGTCCGCGCGGTTCCAGCTGCGCACCAGCCCGCCGGCCCATTCCTCCACCATCGCCTTGTCCAGCCGCGCCCGCGCCGCCTTCGGCATCGCCCCCAGCGAGTTGCCGTCGAGGTAGATCACCCCCTCGGGCAGCTCGAACGCCTGGCGCAGCCGCCGCAGCGGGTCAGCCGCGTCCATGGCGGCGGCCTCGGCGAGGCTGGGCGGCGGAGTGGTCTCGGGCATGGGCGCGACCATCGCCGCTCCCGGCGCGCCGCGCAAACCCGCTCAGCTCACTCCCACCAGGGATAGCCGGCCGGCATGTCGGCCGAGACGCGGCCTGGGAAGCTCGGCGGCCGCTTCTCCAGGAAGGCGCTGACGCCTTCCTTCACGTCGCCGCCGGAGCCCAGCGTCATGGCGAAGGCGCCGTCGATCTTCAGCAGGCCGAACGGGTCGGGCGCGCCGGCGAAGCGCCACAGCATCTGCCGGGTGACGGCGATCGAGACCGGGGCGGTGTTCTCGGCGATCTCCAGGGCGATCTCGCGGGCGCGGGCCAGCAGCGCCTCGGGCGCGACCACCTCGCTGACCAGGCCGCCCGCCAGCGCCTCGTCCGCGCCGAACACCCGGCCCGACAGGCACCAGCGCAGCGCCTGGCTGAGCCCCACCAGCTGCGGCAGGAACCAGGCGCTGCCGGCCTCCGGCACCAGGCCGCGGCGGGCGAAGACGAAGCCGAACCGCGCGGCCGTGGAGGCGATCTTGATGTCGGTGGGCAGCGCCAGGGTGATCCCGACCCCCACCGCCGGCCCGTTGAAGGCCGCGAGCGTCGCCTTCTTGCAGTTGAACAGCGCCCCGACGAAGCCGCCGCCGGCGCCGCGCAGCCGCCGCGTCTCGCCGCCACCGAAGTTCTTCGCCCCTTCGCCGCTCTGGGTGTCGAAGCTGCCGGCGCCGGCGGAGATGTCCGCCCCGGCGCAGAAGCCGCGGCCCTCGCCGGTGAGGATCACCGCGCGGACGGCGTCGTCCTCGTCGGCGCGCACCAGCGCGTCGGCCAGCTCCGCGCCCATCTGGGCGGTGTAGGCGTTGAGCTTCTCCGGCCGGTTCAGGGTGATGGTGAGGACCGGGCCATCCGTTTCGTAGCGGATGGTCTCGTAGGCGGTGGCGGTTTCCATGGGCCCTCTCTTGGCGCGGCTGCGCTGCTTGGTCTCGGCGCCTCGTTGCTGAAACTCGTTATAAGAATCTCGGCATGGGTCAAGGCTGGCGCAGCGGCGATCCCGGCCGTCGGCGAGCGGTTCGCGATTGACCGCAGACGGTGAATGCGAAGACAGAGGACGGCGAGGGCGATCCGCGAAACGTCGAGTCGCGTGGCGGCGTGGAGAAGGTCGAGGTGGCGTTTGACGCAGGCTGACGATCCGGCGGCGCAGGACGAGGCCGGGCCGGCCTCGCTCAGCCGGCGCGAAGCGGGCAAGGCCGAGCGGCGCGCGCGCATCATCCACGCCGCCCGCGAGCTGATCCGCGAGACCGGCAACGCCGGCCTCTCGATGCGGGTGCTGGCGGCGCGCGCCGGCGTCAGCCTGGCGACGCCCTACAACCTGTTCGGCTCCAAGCGCGCCATCGTGCTGGCCCTGCTGCAGGACGTGCGCGACTTCCACGACCGCTTCGCCCACCTGCGCGCCACCGACCCGCTGGAGCGGATCTTCACCGCCGTCGACATCCAGATCGAGATCTACCTCGCCGACCCCAAGCTCTACAAAACCATGTGGGCGGCCGTCTTCGACACCTCCGACGACCTGCGCGCCACCCTCTGGAACCCCAGGCGCGACGCCTTCTGGCGCGGCCTGATCGCCGAGGCCGCCGAGGCCGGCGCCGTCGCCGCCGAGATCAGCCAGGACTGGCTGCAGCGCCAGCTAGACCATGTGTTCCGCTGCATCATGCTGGACTGGGTGGTCGGCATCCTGCCGCCGGACGCGGTGGCCCCCGCCGCCCGCCACGGCTACGCCCTGATCCTCAAGGGCGCCTGCACCCCTGAGTGGCGAGGGCCGTTGCATGCAAGGGTGCTGGAGGGCCAGGCGCGGCTGGAGACGCTGCAGGCGGTGCGGGCGATGCCGCTGAGGCGGGGGGATGGGAAGAGCGGGTAGGGGGCGCGGTAGCCGGATGGGCGGCAGCTTGCGCCAAATCCGGTCATTGGAATATGGCCGGGAAGCGGACGTTCGCCGCGCCCCAACGGGCGTTAGTCCAATGTCGTTCGTGATCGCATCACGGTCAGTGTCGACACGGCGATCAGAAATCCTCCCAGCGCCAGTAGATCGGGGGTCATGTCTCCCAGGACCTGACCCTTCAGCAGTGAACCGCGGACGATCCGTAGAAAATGGGTGATGGGGATGACCTCGCCGAACACCTGAGCCCACGACGGCAGCCCCCGGAAGGGGAACAGGAAGCCCGACAGGAACAGCGACGGCATCATGTAGAACATCGAAATCTGCATCGCCTGCAGCTGGCTGCGGACCACCGTCGAGATCAGATAGCCAAGCGCCAGATTGCCGGTGATGAAGAGGATGATCCCCACCGACAGCGCGAACCAGCCGGCGAAGGTCTGAGCCAGCGGGACATCGAACAGGACGCGCGCCAGGATGAGCACGATGCAGGTCTGCAGGATACCGACCGCGACGTAGGGCAGGAGCTTGCCGATCATCACCTCGAACGCCGTGGCAGGGGTGGACAGCAGGCTTTCCATCGTGCCGCGCTCCACCTCGCGGGTGACCGCCATCGCGGTCATCATCACCAGCGTCATGGAGAGGATGATGGCGAGCAGGCCGGGCACGATGTTGTACGAGGTGATGCCCTCGGGATTGTAGAGCTGGTGGAGCACCACCTCGAACGGCGGCGCGCTCGCGGGACGCGCGGCGGCGCCCTTCAGGTCCTGCCTCAGGGCTTGCGCGGGCAGCGTCAGCACCGCGGCGGCGACGCCGCCGGCCGCCTGTGGGTCGGTGGCGTCCACCTCGGCCAGAATCTGCGCGTGGTCGCCCTTCAGCACCCGCTGCGAAAAGTCCGGCGGGATGGTCAGCGCCAATGAGATTTCCCCGCGCCGCATCAGGCCGTCCATCTCGGCTTCCGACGTCGGCAGATACTTCACGTCGACGTAGGTGGTGCGCTCGAGCGCGGCGACGACGGAGTCGGCGAACCGACCATGATCATAGGAGATCACCGCGGCGGGCAGGTGCCTGGGATCGGTGTTGATCGCGTAGCCGAACAGCAGCAGCTGCATCAGCGGCATGACCAGGATCATGGCGTAGGTGATGCGGTCGCGGCGGAGCTGGGTGAACTCCTTGATCATCACCGCGACGATGCGCGCCAGCGAGAGCCTCTTCATGCGGCGTACCGATCGTCGCCCTTCGCGCCCATCAGCTGGATGAACACGTCCTCGAGCGACGGGCTGACCTCACGCCAGGTGTACGGGGCTTTGCGGTAGGGCTCGATCGCGTGTTCGAGCTCGGCGCGGTCGGTGCCGCTGACGTGCACCGAGGCGCCGAAGGCCGACGCGCTCAGCACGCCCTCCGCGTGCTCCAGCTTGCCGACGATCCGGCCGATGTCCGGGCCTTCGCCGTTGAAGGTGACCAGCCCGGACTTGCCGATGATCTCAGCGGCGGTGCCGCGCGCGATGATCTGGCCATAGAGGATGTAGCCGATGTCATGGCAGCGCTCGGCCTCGTCCATGTAGTGGGTGGAGACCAGCACGGTCAGGCCGTCGTCGGCGAGGCCGTGAATCTCGTCCCAGAACTCGCGCCGCGCCTTCGGATCGACGCCGGCGGTGGGCTCATCGAGCAGCAGCAGTTTCGGGTCGTGCAGCGTGGCCGCCGCCAACGCCAGGCGCTGCTTCCACCCGCCGGAGAGCGCGCCGGCCAACTGGCCGCGCCGGTCGCCAAGCCCGAGGCGGTCGAGCGCCGCGGTGACCTTGCCTCTGCGGTCGCCGAGACCGTAGACGCGCGCCACGAAGTCCAGATTCTCCTGGATCGTCATGTCCTCGTAGAGCGAGAAGCGTTGCGTCATGTAGCCGGTCTGGCGCTTGATCGCGTCGCTCTGGGTGCGGAAGTCGAGCCCCAGCACCTCCCCCTGCCGCTGTCAGGCGTCAGCAGCCCGCAGAGCAGGCGCAGCGTCGTCGTCTTGCCGGACCCGTTGGGCCCGAGGAAGCCGGTGATCTTCCCTTCTTCGACCCGGATCGAGACGTCGCGAACGACGTGCTTGTCGCCAAAGCTCTTATTCAACCCGCGGACATCGATAACGGCGCTCATCGGCGCTTCAGGTCCGCCGCCGTCGCCGCCACGTCCATGGGCTGGCCGGGAACCAGCGCCAGCGGGTTGGACGGTACGGCCTCGACCATGAAGACCAGCTTCTGGCGTGCATCGAGGCTGTAAATGACCGGCGGGGTGTACTCGGGACTGTCGGCGATGAAGTCCACCGTGGCGGTCATGCCCGAAGCGCAACCATCGCAGGCGATCGCCACCCGCCGCCCGGGCTTGTAGCCGTTCACCAGCGCCTCGGGCACGTAGAAGCGCACCTTGACCTCGTCGTCCGGGACGATCGACACGACGACGGCGTTGGCCGCGACGCTCTCGCCCGGCTTGAACATCACGTCTTCCACCCGGCCGGCGCCGGGCGCGGACGGCGCCAGATCGCTCAGCTGGCGCTGCGCCGAGGTGAGGCCGGCGTGGGCCTGGCGGACCTGGGCCTGCGCAGCCTCGATCGCCGCCGCAGCCGACTGCACCTCGGCCTGGGCCGAGTCCCGCTTGTCCAGAGCCGCCCGGTAGGAGGCTTGGGATTGGTCGAGCTGGAGTTGGGCCACGGAACCCGGCTTTTCGCGCTGTGCGGCCGACAGCCGCTTCACCTCTACCCCATCGCGGTCTGCATCGGCCTGCGCCGAGGCCAGGTCGGCGCGGGCGCGAGCCAATGCCGACTGCTGCTGCGAGACCTGTGCCTGCGCGGCGCTGATCTGGGCGCGGGCCTGGTCGGCCTGCGCCGCGCGTACGGTGGGGTCGACACGGAAGAGCGGCCGACCCGCCGCCACCCGGTCTCCGCGTTTCACCGTGACGCTGGTCAGCGTGCCGCTGACCGGCGAGGACATGTAGACGTCCTGGCTCACGACATAGCCGGTGAAGGTCTCCTCGCTCTTGCGCCCCTGCGGCCGCAGGAAGAACCAGGCCACGCCGATCACGGCCAGCACGGCGAGCGCCACCGCGACACGGGTCAGCAGGCGTCCCCGTCCGGAGGCCTTCGGCTTGGAGGGCTCGGTCCTAGCTGCCTCGGGCACGCGCCTCATCCCCCTGATTTGAACGACGCTCGTCCCAACCGCCGCCGAGCGCCTTGTAGAGCGCCACCATGTCCTGCGCGGCGGTCGCCTCAGCCTGCACCTCGGCGTCCGCATCCGTCCGCCAGGTCTGCCGGGCGGCCAGCACGTCGGCGGCGGCGGTGAGGCCGTTGTGGTAGCGCACGGCGGCGCTGTCGGCTTGGTCCTGAGCCGCCAGCGCGGAGGCCCTCAAGTCGGTTAGACGCAGGCGGTCCGCCCGCAGTCGGATCAGCGCATCCTCGACATCCTGCAGCGCCGTCAGCACTGACTTGCGATAGGCGAAGATGACCTCGTCGGCCTGCGACTGGCGCTGCCGGACGGCGGCGTGCAGCCGACCGCGATTGAACACCGGGATCGATACCGCCCCGGAGACATTGTCCTGCAGGCTTTGACTTTCGAGGATCGTCGACAGCGAGCGCGACGCCAGCGCCAGCGCGCCGGTGAGGCTGATCTTCGGATAGAGATCGGCGGTTGCGACGCCGACCTCGGCCGTCGCCGCCGCCGCCCGGCGCTCGGCCGCCCGCAGGTCGGGCCGCCGCTGCAGCAGCTCCGACGGCAGGCCCGGCGGCACATCGACCAGAACCGGCGCGCCGGCCGGCGGCTGCGACAGCTCCGCCGCCAGCTCGTTTGGCGCGACGGCGAGCAGCGTGCCCAGGGCGTGGATGCGTACGTCGGCCTGCGCCGCCAGATCCGTGCGCTGCGCCGCCGCCTGCTCGGCCGCCCGCGTCTGCTGCTGCAGGTTGGCGTCGTCGTCGAGCCCGTTGCTGGCGCGCGCCTTGGCCAGAGCGATGGCTTCGCGGTCGCCCGCCAGCACCTCGTTTGCAAGGGCAAGGCGCCGCTGCAGCGCGCGGTACTGCTCATAGGTGTTGGCGACTTCAGCTGTGAGCGTGACGTCGGCGTCTCGCGCCGACCAGACGGCGGCCTCGGTCTGAGCCCGATTGGCCTCGTTGGCGCGGCGCTGACCGCCGAACGGGTCAAGCTCCCAGGAGGCGTCGAAGCCCAGCTGATAGATGGTGAAGGTCTCTCCCGGCAGGCCGATCCCCGGTCCCGACGACGACGGCTGGCCGCTGCCGCCGGAGAAGAGCCCCGCGAGCGCGGAAGGCAGCGAATTCTTGCTGAGGGTCGTCTGCGATCCCTGCGCCGAGGCGTTGACCTGCGGGCCCTGCCCGCCCCGCGTGATCCGTTCCTGTTCGCGCGCCTGCTCGATCCGCGCGACGGCTTGCTGGACGTCCAGATTGCTGGCGAGCGCGCGGGTGACCAGATCGTCCAGAACCGGATCGTCGAAGGCCCGCCACCAGTCCGCCATGTCGGGCGCCGCCGCCGACGGACCGCCGCTGAAGCTGGGTGGAACCGGCGTGGTCGGCGGGCTGTAGCGCGGCCCGACGGTGCAGCCGCCGACCAGGGCCAACATCGCCAACGAACTTGCTCGCCACCGCCGCATGCAAGCAAGCTGGCCAATACTGACCGGAAGGTCAATAGCGTGAATTCTGCAGTGGCGGAGGCGCGCCGTTCCGCGATATTCCGCACGCCGGAGCCTAATGACGCATACGGACAGTCCACCCGACAGGCCAAGGCGCCGGCGCCGAAAGGACGCCCGGCCCGGCGAGATCGTCGCCGCGGCGATCGACGTGTTCGTGGAGCGGGGGTTCGGCGCCGCGAGGCTGGAGGAGGTCGCCAGACGCGCCGGCGTCGCCAAGGGGACTGTCTTCGTCTACTTCCCGACCAAGTCAGATCTCTTTCGAGCCGTGGCGCAGGCGTTGCTGACGGCGAATTTCGAGCCTCTGGAGAACGCGGCCGCCGACGCCGGCCTGCCGTTGAGCGACCTCATTCCGTTGCTCCTCGCCCAGGCGGCCCTGGTCGGCGAGGGCAAGGTGTCCGCAGTCATTCGCCTGCTGATCGCCGAATCCCGCGCCTTCCCCGACCTTGCCCAGGTGTGGCACGACGAAGTCGTCGCCAAGGTGCTGGGCCTGCTCACCGCGGCCATCGAGCGCGCGCAGCTCCGGGGCGAAATCCGCGCGGGCGACGCCCGGCTTCAGGCCTTCTCGATCATCGGGCCGATGCTCGCCGGCGTGATCTTCCGCGAAGTCTTCCGGGACACGACGGCATACCTGCCTGACCTGCGCGAACTGGCCTCCCAGCATGCCCATATCGTTCTGCGCGGACTAAAAGCGGAGTTCAGCGATCCAACCGCCAAGGCAAGTCCGCAAGTGGAATAACCCGCATCTGCATGTCCTGACCGTCGGCGTTGCTCGCCGCCGCAAGCGATGTGCACCTTGGGGGCGCGCGCGTCGCCCCGCAGGCTGCCGCTGGGCGGCGGGAGCGAGTCCCGCGAACGCCGCGCCGAGGAAGAAGACCGCGGCCATGGCTGCCTCAACTGATCACGCCAAAGGTGCGAAGCTGGCGGCGAGGGCGCCCAGAACGCAGACACCGACGACCAGAATCGGCGGCGCGCGCCAGCGTTCCAGGATGAAGAAGGCGAGCGCGGCGATCGCGAGGTCTACGGGGGCGGCGATCGAGCTGGTCCAGATCGGATTGTAGAGCGCGGCGCCCAGGACGCCGACGACCGCCGCGTTGACTCCCGCAAGCGCGCCGCGCGCCAGCGCATGGCGGCCCAGCCAATTCCAGAGCGGGAGCCCGGCGATCGCAATCAGCAGGCCCGGCAGGAAGATGAAGAGCAGCGCCACGCTCGACCATAGCGCCGCCGTCAGCGGACCCGATCCGGGGGGCGCGATCGCCGCGCCGAGGTAGGCCGCGAACGTGAACAGCGGCCCCGGAACCGCCTGCGCGGCGCCGTAGCCTGACAGGAAATGGGCGTCCGAAATCCAGCCCGGAGGCACGAGCGCGTTACGCAGCAGCGGCAGGACGACATGGCCGCCGCCGAACACGAGGGCGCCGGCGCGGTAGAAGATCGCCGCAAGCGCCAGCAGCGAGTGACGTCCGCCCGTAGCCGCGAACGGCAGAACCACCAGCAGACCTACGAAGACGACGAGGGCGAGCAGCCGCAGGCGCGGACCGATCGGTAGCTTCGGCGCGGCGGGCTGCGCCTCGATGTTGCGGCAGAGGATGAGGCCGCCGACGGCGCCGACGCCGAGCACAAGCAATTGGGTCGCAGCACCCCCGACGACCAGCAGCACCATGCCCGCAAGCAGGGCCAGGGCGGTCCGCTGGAGGTCGGGGCAGAGCTTCCTGCCCATGCTCCAGACCGCCTGGGCGACGACCGCCACCGCAACCAGCTTGAGCCCGTGCAGCGCGGCCTGGGCGAGTGGGCTGTCCAGCCGCGGCGCGAGCAGGGCGAAGCCGAACATCAGGAGCGCGGACGGCAGGGTGAAACCCAACCAGGCCGCGAAGGCGCCCAGCCAGCCGGCGCGCCGCAAGCCGATCAGGTAGCCCACCTGGCTGCTGGCGGGACCGGGGATCATCTGGCACAGCGCCACGATCCCGGCGTACTCGTCGGCGCTGAGCCAGCGTCGCTTCTGGACGTAGGCGCGCTCGTAGTATCCGAGGTGCGCAATAGGGCCGCCAAACGAGGTGAGGCCCAGGCCGAGGGCGGCGGCAAACACTTCGCCCGGACCGCCTTTGGCAGGCTCGATCTGCGTCGAACGGTCAGGTGTGTCCGTATCCACGATTCCAGGTCTCAGTCGTATTTGACGAGCTGGATCTCCAGTCCCCCGGGTTGCTTCAGAAAAGATGTGCGCATACGGGCGAAGTCGCGTCGGTGGGGCGCCGCGCTGACCTCCATGCCCGCATCGGCCAAAGTCTCGTGCGCACGATCGACATCGTCCGTCTGGAAACCCAGGTGGCGGAAGTGGGTCTCGGCGTCGTTCGAGCGGCTCAGTTCGAGCTTCAGTCCCGAGGCCGGGTCGGCGACGATGGCGAAGTGTTCGGCGCGGACTTCCGCAACCATTCCAAAGGCGGACGTCAACCGGTCGACGAGCGCGTCGAGATCGGGCGCGGCGAGTGCGATGTGGTCGAGGGTCGGTAGGCTGCGCATCAACGCGTCCCCGCGGGTTGGAAGAGCTCGACGACGTTGCCGGACGGGTCCTGGACCAGCGCCTGCTTGCCGCCGGGTCCGCTGATGACGTCGTTGCGGAACGGCGCACCGGCGGCGCGCAGGCGCGCCACCTCGGCGTCGATGTCGTCGACGATGAGGTGAATGCGATTCCAGCCGCCCGGTCCGGGCTTCGCGCCGTCCGCCATCGGCCGCGCCGCCGAACTCGCCGGACCACTGATCAGCAGCCTGAGATTGCCGCGGGCCACGTCGGCGAAGGCCGGAAAATTGTTCAAGACCTCGAAGTCCAGGAACTCGGTGTAGAAGGCCACCGCCTTGGCGACGTCGTCGACCATGTAGCGGACGCTGACCATCTCGCGGGGATCGGCCATGGGGTTCTCCTGGATGCTCAATGGACGGTTGTCTGGTCGCCAAGGCGGGCCAGCAGGAATTCGATGCGGGTCGCAAGCTCGGCGGCGGTTTGCCGGAAGGCCGGATAGGTGACGTCGTCAGGATCGCCGGTCGCGGGATTGACGATGCTCCAATGCACCGTCTCAGGAGCGCCGGGGAACCCCGGGCACACCTCGCGGACCCGGTCGCACAGACTGATCACCCAGTCGAAGTCCTGGTCGACGAACTCTTTCAGCCGCCTGGGCCTGTGCCGGCTCAGGTCCAGGCCATATTCCCGGCGCATCACTTGAACCGCGTTCGGGTGTAACGGCCTGGGGTCGCTGCCGGCGCTGCACGCCTCGATTGCGCCCTCCGAGCGGGACCTGGCCAGCGCTTCGGCCATCGGCGAGCGCGCGCTGTTGCCGGTGCACAGGAACAGCACCTTCGTCGGCCTGATCGCGGCGCAATCGATAGGAGGCGGCGCCAGCCGCAGACCAGGGTGCAGCGCCCCGCCCGTCGCCGACAGCAGGTCGCCGACGCGTGGAAGATCCAACCCATAGTAGGTGTCGCGGCGGTCGGCGGAGCTGCGCCGCGCCGAAACCAGGCCGCCATCCCTCAGCTTGCCTAAGTGGTAGGACACCAGGTTCTGGGACTCGCCGACCAATCCGGTCAGCTCGTGCACCATCCGGTCGCTGCGAGCCAGCTCGCCCAGCAGCCGCCAGCGCAGCGGATGGCCCGCCAGCTGCAGGAAATCGGTTGGGGAGGCGTCGAGATAAGCCGGCTGGCTGCGCATAAGCCCACTTACATCAATCTGGCTGGATGTATCAACCAGAATTGATGCATTTCGGGGCAATCAAGCTGCGCGCCAACCGGCGCAGGCGTCACCGCGCAGGTTGCAGGCGAGGCGGCGGGAGCGACTGGGCGGCGGCTGCGTTAGAGGCGCATGCCTGGGACGGACACCATTCACATCGACGGGGCCTGCTTCTGCGGCCGCGTCACCTTCGAGGCCGACGTGGACCCGCACGCGGTCGGCATCTGCCACTGCACCGACTGCCAGAAGCTCACCGGCACCGCCTATCGGGTGTCGGTGTCGGCGCCGCGGGAGGCGTTTCGGCTGACCGGCGCCGCGCCGAAGCTCTTCACCAAGATCGCCGAGAGCGGGCGGCCGCGATATCAGTACTTCTGTCCCGACTGCGGCTCGCCGATCTACACCACCGGCGAAGGCCCCGACGCCGAGCGCATCGGCATCCGCTGGGGGACGATCAGCCAGCGCGCCGCGCTGCGGCCCGGCAGGCGGATCTGGAACCGCTCGGCGCCGCAGTGGGTCGAGCAGCTGGCGGAGATGCCGGCGGTCCCGAAGGAGTGATGCGGGCTCGGGCGGGCGAGCGCCCCTTGCGTCGCCGGGACCTGGACGCTCGGCGTTGGGAAGCGCAGTCGCCTTTAGCGCCCCTTGGCGAACGAATAGTCCGGCAACGAGATTTGGTCGGTGATCTCGCGGCCTTCGCGAGGCTCCGGCGCGCGTTCGATGAGCGTGGTTTCCCACCCTGCGGCGTTGAGCCAATACGCCGCCGCCGGACCTGCGATACCCGCTCCGGAGATCAGCGCCGTCTTCATCTTGGTTCACCAGAGCGCTTCGCCTAGTTACATCATCACATGAGTTTCCAGATGACCAAACGGGCGCCGCCCTCCTTGCGGCGAAAGCGACACGCCCCGATAGCTGGCCGACGACGTGTCGCCTGCTAGGTTCTGACATCAATCGATTCACGTCGTGAACCATTTCCCAGCCTCGCGAGGATCATCTGCGTGACCCCACAATGACCCCGAGCACGGCTTCGGTCCAAGCGCCGGCCATCGCCCCCGGCGGCGGCGAGGAGGCACGCACGCGCCTGTCGCTGACCGGCCTGGCCCTGCTCGCTCTGCTCGTGGGGGTGGTGACCGGCTTTGGCGCGGTCGGGTTTCGCGACCTGATCGGCCTGGTGCACGACTTGGCCTTCCAAGGCAGGCTGACGTTCGCCTACGACGCCAACGTCTTCACCGGCGCATCGCCGTGGGGCGCGCTGGTGATCCTGGTCCCCGTCGTCGGCGGCATCCTGGTGACGTTCCTCGTCTCCAACTTCGCACCCGAGGCGAAGGGGCACGGCGTGCCGGAGGTGATGGACGCCATCTACTACAAAGGCGGGGTGATCCGGCCGGTGGTCGCGCTGGTCAAGTCGCTGGCGTCGGCGGTCGCGATCGGCACAGGCTCATCGGTCGGACGCGAGGGACCAATCATCCAGATCGGCGCCGCCCTCGGCTCGACGCTGGGCCAGCTCGTCCGGATGCCCGTCGATCAGCGCATCGCGCTCGTCGCCGCCGGGGCGGGCGCGGGCATCGCCGCGACCTTCAACACGCCGATCGGCGGCGTGATGTTCGCGATCGAACTGATGTTGCCCGAAGTGGGCGTGTCGACCTTCCTGCCGGTGGCGATCGCGACGGGGGCGGCGACCTTCATCGGTCGCTGGTTCATCGGCGATGCTCCCGCGTTCGCGGTGCCCGCGCTTGCGCCGATGGCCGTGGGCGCCGGCGGTGCGCTCATCCTCGTGCTCTACGCATTGCTCGGCGGCCTCACCGGCGCAGCCGCCGCGGGGTTCATCCGCGGCCTGCATCTGCTCGAGGACGCGTTCGATCGGATCCCAAGCCGATACCTGCGCCACATCCTGGGAATGCTTGCGCTGGGGGCGTTGATGTACGCCCTCTTCGTCGGGTTCGGGCAGTACTTCGTCGACGGGGTGGGCTACGCCACCGTCGAGGCGATCCTCACGGGTCGGCTGGGCGCATTCTGGTTCCTCGCCCTCCTGTTCGCCGCCAAGCTGCTTGCGACATCGCTCAGCCTGGGCTCCGGCTCGTCGGGCGGCATTTTCTCGCCGTCGCTGTTCATGGGCGCGACGCTGGGCGGCGCATTCGCGGCGCTGGTGAACGCGACCGGCCTGCTGGCGCCGCTGAGCGTGCCGGCGTTCGCCATGGTCGGCATGGGCGCGATGGTCGCCGGGGGCACCGGCGCGGTCATGACCGCCGTTGTGATGATCTTCGAGATGACGCTCAGCTACGACATCATCATGCCGATGATCGTGGCCGTCGCCATGAGCGTCGGCGTGCGCCGGGTGCTCTCGCGCGAGACGATCTACACGCTCAAGCTGGTCCGCCGCGGTCAGAACATCCCGAAAGTCCGCCACGCGAACATGTTCCTGGTCCGCCGCGCGCGCGAGGTGATGGACACCGACGTGCTGGTGTTGCCGCGGGAGGCCAGCTTCGACCAGTTCCTGAGCGACCACGGTGAGGAGGGCCGCCTGCGCCATGTGGTCGTGACCGACAAGGAGCGCCTCTATGGGGTGATCCGCGTCAATACCGGTCTGAGGCGCGGCCTCGCAAGCGCTCACACCGGGATCAGGCTCGGTGACGTCGCCAATCGCAACTTCACCATCGTCGGCGAAGAGGACGTGGCCTTCGACGTGATCGACCGGATGTGGCGCAAGCGCGCGATCATGGCGGTGGTGGTGCGTGGCCGCGGCGTGCCACGCGGCCGTGACGTGGCGGGCGTCGTCACCAAGGAGCACGTTGCCGACTCGGTCGCCGAGAGTGTCTCGCTCTATCCGCGCAGCTAGTGCGACAGGCGCCGCAGCCGGTTGAGCGATGAGCGCAGCTGCGGTTCCTGCCGCAGCATTTCGGCGCTCGTCGACGGTTCGACCCGTTGCCGAGCGGAGGCCGGCGTGCGTTGCTACAGCGCTGGCAACAGGTGGGGACAGCTATGACCGGGGACCTCTGGGCCCTCCTCGCCGCCCTGCTGCTGGCCACGGTGCAACTCACCCTGTCGAGCGTGCTCACGCTTCGGCAGCTCGGGGGTACGTGGGTGGCCGGGCCTCGCGAGGGACCGCGGGAGGTCACCGGCGTCAGCGGCCGCTTCGTTCGCGCCCATCGCAATCTGCTTGAGATATTGCCGCAGTTCATCGGCGCGCTCTTTCTTGTGCACGCCGCTGGCGCCACCGGATCGCTGTCGGCCATCGGCGCCTGGATGTTCGTCATCGCCAGGCTCGCCTATGTGCCGGCCTACGCGTTCGCTCCCGCCGGCGTGCGCCCCATCTGTTGGGTGGCCGCATGGGCGGGGATCGTCGTGATCCTGGCGGATTTGTTCGTCTGACGACGGCCCCAGAGCAGCAGCATTCCAGGGGGCCGCTGGAGAGCCGGCGGCACGCATCGCAAGCTTGGCCGGAGCCGCGCGCGAGGTTGCGGCGCCGCCGTCCAACATTATAACCAGCACTAACGATCAAGGCGGGGTGCTGCGCCGCGCCGCCGGGAGACGCCATGCCGACGCGCGACGAGATCATCGCCAGCCTCACCGCCGAGGGGCCGTTCGAGCTGACCGAGGACGCCTCGCTCGGCTATCCGATCCGCGTCTACCGCAACGCGCCGCCGTCGCTGCGCGAGGTGCTGATCGCCACCCGCGGCTACGGCGAGCGCCCGTTCCTGATCTACGAGGACGAGGTCCTCACCTACGAGCAGCACTTCCGCCGCGTCGCCGCGCTCGCCCGCCACCTGCAGGGCGCCGGGGTCGGCAAGGGCGACCGCGTCGCCATCGGCATGCGCAACTATCCGGAATGGAGCGTCAGCTGGTGGGCCTGCCATGCCATCGGCGCGGTGGCGGTGGCGCTGAACGCCTGGTGGACCGGGCCGGAGCTGGCCTTCGCGCTGAAGGACTCGGCGCCGGCCGCCCTGCTGATCGACGGCGAGCGGCTGGAGCGGCTGCGCGGCCTGCTGCCGCAGCTCGACCTGAAGACGGTGGTGGTCGCGCGCCGCGGCGGGGCGGGCGAGGGCGGCCTCGACTTCGCCGAGGTGGCCGGCGACGGGGCCGACGCGCTGCCGGACGCCGAGGTCGGCCCGTCCGACCTCGCCACCATCCTCTACACCTCCGGCACCACCGGCAATCCGAAGGGGGCGATGGCCACCCATCGCAACCACATCACCAACCTGATGAACACCCAGCTCGGCGGCGCCTTGGCGCGCGTCGCCGGCGGCTTGTCGCTGACGCCGGACCCCGGCGCGGCGCAGCCGGGCGCGCTGCAGACCTTCCCCTTCTTCCACATCGGCGGCCTGACCGGCCTCTACATCGGCGCGGCGGTGGGGATGCGGCTGGCGCTGATGTACAAATGGGCCCCGCACGAGGGCGTGCGGCTGATCGAGACCCACGGACTGAACAGCGTCGCCGGCGTGCCGATCGTGGTGCGCCAGCTGCTGGAGACGGCGCGGCAGACGGGCGCCAGCCTGGAATCGCTGGTCGGCGTCGCCGCCGGCGGCGCGCCGGTGCCGCCGGACCTGATCCGCACCATCGGCGAGCAGTTCGAGACCCGCGCCTCGCCCGGCAACGGCTACGGCCTCACCGAGACCACCAGCGCGGTGATCAGCAACGGCGGCCCCGACTACCTGGCCAACCCCGACAGCATCGGCCGCCCGGTGGTCACCGCCGACGTGCGGGTGGTCGACGACGAGGGCGGCGACGTGGCCGAGGGCGCGATCGGCGAGCTCTGGATCCGCGGCCCGAACGTGATCCCCGGCTACTGGCGCAATCCCGAGGCCACCGAGGCGGCGTTCGGCGGCGGCTGGTTCCGCTCCGGCGACCTCGGCTACCGCGACCCGAGCGGGCTGCACTATGTGGTCGACCGCAAGAAGGACGTGATCATCCGCGGCGGCGAGAACGTCTACTGCGCCGAGGTCGAGGCGGCGCTCTTGGAGCACCCGCTGGTGCGCGACGCCGCCGTCATCGGCCTGCCGCACGCCGACTACGGCGAGGAGGTCGCCGCGCTGATCCAGGTGCGCCCGGACGACCTGGGCGAGCGGGCCCGCGGCGAGATCGTCGGCAGCCTGGGCGGCCGCCTGGCCCGCTTCAAGATCCCCACCGCCGTGCGCCTCACCACCGAGGACCTGCCCCGCACCGCCACCGGCAAGGTGCTGAAGCGCGAGCTGCGCGAGACGTTCAAAACACCTCTCCCACAGGGAGAGGGAGGGGCCATCGCGTGAGCGATGGGAGGGTGAGGGGATCGGGCGCAGGCTATGAGGGCGCTTGCGGCCCGGCCTCCTCGGCCGACCAGGCAACCCCTCACCCTCCCACGTCCCCGGATCAAGTCCGGGGGCCGCGGGCCCCTCCCTCTCCCTCTGGGAGAGGTGTGGATAATCGAAACGCGTTCTAAACACTGGCCCTGAGCCCCAGGCCGGACTAGCCGCGGCGTTGACCGCGGCGGCTGGCGCCTGGTGGTGGGCCGCAGGCCGGCGGCGGCCTCTCCGCCCAGCGGGTGAGGATGAACCGCATCTACGACATGGCCGGCGCCAAGGCCGGCGCTGGCCGCCGCCGGCGTGCGCCTGGCCCGGCCGCTGGCGGCGGAATATTCGCAAGGCCGGGTGTCGGCTCGGGGGAGGCTCGCGCGTCCTTGGGGCATCAGACGGAGACATCCGATGGCCCCTGCACCGACCTCCCAGCTCCTGTGGCTGGTCAACCACCGCCTCGCCGCCGAGCCGGCTCGCCCGCTTCCGGCCGCCAGCACGCCAACCCGCCGCCCGCGCGTCTGGTCGGCCCCAATCTGGTTCGCCGCGCCGAAGCCCGCGCGCTGATATCCTTCTCCCCTTGCTTGCGGGAGAAGGAAAACTAGGCCGCCAGTTGCCGAAGCGCCCGGTCTAGCTGCTCGATGGTGAAGGGCTTGGTGATCAGCCGGGTGCCCGGATCCAGCATGCCGTTGTGGACGATGGCGTTCTGCGTGTAGCCGGTCATGAACAGCACCTTGATCGCCGGCCACTTCACCGCCGCGGCGTCGGCGAGCTTCTTGCCGTTCATACCGGGCATGATCACGTCGGTGAGCATCACCGCGATGTCCGGCTGCTGCTCCAGCCGCTCAAGGGCGATGGCGCCGCAGTCGGCCTCCACCACCGCGTGGCCGAGGTCGCGCACGGCGCTGACCGCCATGGCGCGGACGGCGGCGTCGTCTTCCACCACCAGCACCTTCAGCGGCCGCGCCTGGTTGGCGGCCAGCGGCGCGGCGGGCGCCGCCTGGCCGGCCGCGCCGCGGGCGTCGCGCGGCAGGTAGATCTTCACCGACGTGCCGGCGCCGGCCTCGCTGTAGAGCTTGATGTGGCCGCGCGACTGCTTGACGAAGCCGTGCACCTGGCTGAGCCCCAGGCCGGTGCCGCGGCCGGTCGGCTTGGTGGTGTAGAAGGGGTCGAACGCCCGCTCCATCACCTCCGGGGCCATGCCCGCACCGGTGTCGGTGATGGCGATCAGCACATACTGGCCGGGCGCGACGTCGGCGTTGGCCTCGGCGTAGGCGGCGTCCAGCCAGGCGTTGGCGGTCTCGACGGTCAGCCGCCCGCCGGCCGGCATGGCGTCGCGGGCGTTGGCCGCCAGATTGAGGATCAGGCTCTCCAGCTGCGGGCGGTCGACGAACGCGGCCCACAGGCCCCCGCCCAGCACCGTCTCGATGGCGATGGTCTCGCCCAGGGTGCGCCGCAGCAGCTCCGACATCGAGGCGACGGCGGCGTTGACGTCGACCGACGACGGCTCCAGCGGCTGGCGGCGGGAGTAGGCGAGTAGCCGGCGGGTCAGCTCGGCGGCGCGGTCGGCGCCCTCGTAGGCGCCCTGGGCGAGGCGGCGGGTCTTCTCCTCCTGGCCCTCCAGGCGCCGGCGCAGCATGTCGAGGTTGCCGAGGATCACGGCCAGCAGGTTGTTGAAGTCGTGGGCGACACCGCCGGTCAGCTGGCCCAGCGCCTCCATCCGCTCGGCTTGCCGCAGGCGCGCTTCGGCGTCGCGCCGCCGCTCCATCTCCTCGCGCAGCGCCGCGTTGCGCTGGCGAAGCTCGCCGGCGTGGCGGCGGCCGGCGCGCACCACCAGCGCGCCGAGCGCGACGGCGATGGCCAGGCAGATCAGCAGCACCAGCAGCAGGAAGGCGCGCGCCCTGTCGGCCTTCCGCTGCCGCTCGGTGTGCAGGCCGGCCTCGGTGGCGTCGAAGGCCGTCAGCCCGGAGCGGATGGCGCCCATCAGGTCGCGGCCGGCGTTGGTCTTCACCAGCGCGGCGGCGTCGGCCTGGCGGCCCTGCCGGGCCAGCGCCACCGTGCGGCCGAGCTCGTCCAGCTTCGCGCCGATCAGCGAGTAGAGCGACGCCGCCCGGGTCAGCTGCGCCGGGTTGTCGGCGACCTGCGTGCGGATGCGCGATTCCAGCGGACCCAGGCGGTCACGCGCGGCCAGATAGGGCGCCAGGTAGCTCGGATCGCCGGTGAGCAGGTAGCCGCGCTGTCCGGCCTCGGCTTCGGTGACGTCCGACAGCAGCTCGCTGGCCTCGCGGCGCACCACCAGCGAATGCTCGGCCCAGCGGTCGCTGCGGGCGTTCCAGGCGGCGGTGCCGAGCGCCGCCAGGCCGGCCAGGATGGACAGCGCGATGGCGGCGCCCACCGACACCGGCATCCGCCGACCCTCGGCCGACCCGACAAAAGACGCCACCACCACCACGCAGGCTCCCGACAAACCCGTTACGCGGAGCAAGCCTCGGCCCCGTACCCAAACGTTGGCAATAATGTCGCAATTGGGGCGTGCAAGGCAATGGCCTTTCGCTCGCAAAGCGCGTGATTTGGGCTGCCGTTGGAGAGCTGCGTTGCCGCAAGCTCTACCTATAGTGGCTCGTGTCCGTGCGCCGTCGGCCAGACTAAGCCGAAGTAGAGCCAGGCGGCGGAAACAAGCTCCCGGTGTGAGATTTCTACCCAAAGCTGGGCAATAAACGGCGCGCAGCTTTGCCTGGGCGAAATCTGTTCGTCGTTCGTCGTGCGGCTTTGCCATGCGGGACAGGCGCGGCGTGCGCCGGTGTTTGCCGATTGTTCACCATGGCCGAGCTTAGGCTGGCGCCGTCTGCGCCGCGCCGGACAATCGGTGATTGTGGCGGCCGGCCACGGCCGGCCGGGCCGGCGGCGAGGCAGGCCCGCGCGCGTCGAAAGCTGCGGTTCCTGTGGCGGCGGGCTTTCCGATCTGGCACCAGTTGCCGGAATTGAAAATCCGGGTGTTCGAGGCTCCATGAGACTGTTCGCGGCGGGTCTCGGCACCGAGACCAACACCTTCGCGCCCTGGCCGACCGGCCGCCGCGGCTTCGAGGAAGCGGGCGTGTTCCGCGGCGACACCGCCGGCCACGGGGACGTCGAGTGCCGGGTGATCGGCGCCTGGCGCGAGCGGGCGGCGGCCGACGGCCACGCCTTCGTCGAGGGCCTGGTCAGCTTCGCCCAGCCCTCCGGACCGACCGTGCACTCGGTCTACGCCGGCTACCGCGACGAGATACTGGCGACTCTGACGGCGAACGGGCCGTTCGACGTGGTGCTGCTGTTCATGCACGGGGCGATGGTGACCACCGAGTGCGACGACTGCGAGGGCGACATGATCGCCCACGTGCGCGCCGTCACCGGCGCGGCGGCGGTGATCGGCGTCGAGCTGGATCCCCACTGCCACCTCACCGCGGCGATGACCGAGGGCGCCGACGCCGTCGTGCTGATGAAAGAGTATCCGCACGACGACTACCTGCCGCGCGCCGCCGAGCTCTACGACATCTGCGTCGGCGCGGCGGCCGGGCGGGTGCGCCCGGTCACCGCCGTGTTCGACTGCCGGATGGTCGGCTTCTACCCGACCACGCACGGGCCGATGGCCGAGCTGCTGGAGGCGGTGCGGGCGGCCGAGGCGCGCCCGGGCGTGCTCTCGATCAGCATCGCCCACGGCTTCCCCTGGGGCGACACGCCCGACACCGGGACCCGGGTGCTGGCGATCTGCGACGGCGATCCGGCGCTTGCCGCAGCGACGGCGGCGGAATTCGGCCGCGCGCTCTACGCGCGGCGCGACGCGCTGCTGCCGCGCATGCCGACGCTGGAGGCCGCGCTCGACCAGGCCGTGCGCAGCAACGGCGTCGCGGTGCTGGCGGACGTGGCCGACAACGCCGGCGGCGGCGCGCCCAGCGACAACACCGCCTTCCTGGCGGCGATCCTGGCGCGCGGCCTCACCGACGCGGCGCTGGGGCCGCTGTGGGACCCGGTGGCGGCCAGCTTCTGCGCCGAGGCGGGCGTCGGCGCGCGGCTGCCGCTGCGGCTCGGCGGCAAGTGCGGCCCCGCCTCGGGCGAGCCGCTGGACCTGGTCGTCACCGTGCGGGCGGTGAAGGAGGCGCACGCCCAGACCGGACTCGGCGGCGCCGACCAGCCGATGGGCCTCTCGGCCTGGATCGAGGTCGCGCCGGGCGTCGACGTTGTGGTCAACTCGATCCGCGGCCAGGCCTTCCACCCGGACCTGTTCACCGGCCTCGGCGTCGACCTGGCCGGCAAGCGGCTGATCGTGGTCAAGTCGAGCCAGCACTTCGAGACCGGCTTCGCCCCGATCGCCGACCTGGTGCTCCCGGTCGCGACGCCGGGCACGCTGCAGATGGATTTCGCCGCGATCGACTACCGCAAGAAGCGCGACCTCGACTTCCACC
>DASXEN010000084.1:0-39990 GCA_036490095.1 Caulobacteraceae bacterium | reverse complement strand
GGCGCCCATAGCCTTGCGCACGCCGATCTCCTTGGTGCGCCGCTCGGCGGTGTAGGCCGAAAGGGCGAAGAGGCCGAGGCAGGCGACCGAGATGGCGATCAGCGCGCAGACGGCGATGAAGCCGCCCTGGATCACCTCGTCGATGTAGAGCCGCAGGAGGAACTGGTCGGCGAAGTAACGCTGCACCGGCAGGCCACCGCTGATCCGGCCCCAGACCTTATCGACGGTGGCCAGCGTCGGGGCGATGCGCGTCGGGTCGAGCTTGATGTTGAGCGCGGCCGAGGTGAAGAGCCCGGTCTTCGGCGCCACGTAGTAGAATGCCGGGCGGACCGGCTCGCGGACCGAGCCGAAGGTGAAGTCCGGCACGACGCCGATGATCTCCGAGCGCGCATAGGGCTGGGTCGACAGCTCGTTGGTGTTCTTGGGATCGACATTGGCGAGATAGACCCAGGAGAGCTGGTGGCCGACAGCGGCCTGCGGCGAGGCGAAGCCCAGGGCCCGCACGGCCGAGGCGTTGATCACCACCGGGGGCGGATTCGTGGGACCGTGGTTGACGCCGTCGTCGCCAGGGCGGCTCGGATCGAAGAAGCGTCCGGCGACCGGCCTCTCACCGAATAGTTCGAAGAAACCGAAATCCACCGCATCCCAATTGATCGTGGCGCGGCGGCCGTCCGTCTGCACATACTGGCGGCTGTCGCTGAGGTTGACCGCCGAGGGCGAAGCGCAGGCTGCGCCGCGGACGCCCGGCACGGCCGCCACGGCATCGCGCAGGGCGTCGGTGCACGGGTCGGCGAACATCATCACCACGTTGTCCTTGTTGGTGTGCGTCGCGTCCCTCAGCGCGAAGACCGTCTGGCGGTAGATGGTGAACGTGCAGACAAGCAGCGTGACCAGCACCGCGAATTGGGCGACGACCAGGATCTGGCGCACGCGTCCGCCGCCGGCCGTCGCCACGGGCCCGCCCTTCAGCACCGACGCCGGGCGGAACGCGGAGAGCACGAGAGCGGGATAGACGCCGGCGGCAAGTCCCGTCACGACAGCCACGCCGATCATCGCGGCGAGCAGGGCGGGATCACCGAGGTAGTCGAAGCTCATCCGACGCTGTAGCGCGGTGTTGACGCCTGGCAGCAGCAGCTCGGCCAGCGCGATGGCCAAGATGAGCGCGAGCGCCACCTGCACCAGCGCCTCGCCAATGAACTGCACGATCAGGTCGCGCCGTCCGGCCCCCACCGACTTGCGCACGCCCACCTCCATCGCCCGGCGCGTCGCCCGCGCGGTCATCAGGGTGACGAAGTTGATCGCCGCCACCAGCACGATCAGCACGCCGATCACACCGATGCCGGCCAGCACCTTGACGTCGGCGCCGGGCTTGGGGTCGCCCGCGCCGGGCTGAAGATGGATGGCCGTGAGCGGCTTGAGCCGCAGCGTCACCTTGATCTGCTCGTTGGGCATGAACCGCTGGAACTCTGGTTCGATCCGGTCGGCGACGAAGCGGGGAAAACCGGCGTCGACCTCGGCTGCGGACGCGCCCGGCTTGAGGCGCACATAGGTGGCTACGAAGCTATTGGTATAGCCGCCGCCGCCGTACTGGTTGATCAACGAGAAGGGCGCCTTGGACGAGGCGAACACATCGCCCGCCAGATGGCTGTTGGTCGGCAGGTCGTCGATCACCGCCATCACCCGCATCGGATGGCCGTCGACTAGCAGCTGCTTGCCGACCGGCGCGTCCCCGCCGAAGTATTTGCGGGCCGCTGACCGCGACAGGACAAGCCCGTCCGGCGGCTCCAGCGCGTGCGCCAGGTCGCCCGCGATCGTGGGAACAGGCATCACCTTGAAGAAGTCCGGATCGGCCCATTCGAAACCACGCTCCGCCACATTGATGTCGCGGCGGCGAACCGCGGGCGGCAAGCCGCTGCCGGTGATCCTGGCTACATATTGGATTTGCGGAAAGCGAACCTTCAGGTCGTCGGCGAGCTCCGCCGGCGTCGTGTCGTTCTCGAAGGTCCCGCCGGCGTCGCGCCCGGTGGCGTGGGTGGTGACGATGAAGACCCGGTCGTGGCCAGGAACGAACTGGTCGTAGGTCAGCTCGTGTCGCAGATAGAGGCCGATCAGGATCGCCGCGGCGAAGGCGATGGCGAGGCCGGCGATGGTGACGCCGGCGTACGGGCCGTTGCGGGCCAGGTTGCGGATCGCCGCGGCGAGGTAGTTGCGGAGCATCGGATCGGTCCTTCCCGCTTCAGGCGGCCAGCAGCGTTTCGGAGACCACCTGGCCATCGAGCAGCTTGATGGTGCGCCCGGCGGCCGCCGCATGGGTCAGCGAGTGGGTGACCATCACCACGGTGACGCCGGCTTTGACTGCGTCGCCGAGCAGGGCCATCACCGCCTCGCCGTTGGCGGTGTCGAGGTTGCCGGTGGGCTCGTCGGCGAGGATCAGGCTGGGGCTTGAGACCAGCGCCCGGGCCACCGCCACGCGCTGCTGCTGGCCGCCGGAGAGCTGCTGCGGGCGGTGGCCGGCGCGGTGGGCGATGCCGACCCGCTCCAGCGCCTCGCGCACCCGCCGCCGCCGCTCGGGCGCCGGCACGCGGCGGTAGAGCAGCGCCACCTCGACGTTCTCGGCCACCGTCAGGTCGTCGATCAGGTTGAAGCTCTGGAAGACGAAGCCGATCCGCTCGCGCCGCAGGCGGGTCAGCTGCCGCTCGGAGTGGCGCGCCACGTCCTCGCCGAAGAACCAGTAGGCGCCGGCGCTGGGGCTGTCCAAGAGACCCAGCAGGTTGAGCAGCGTCGACTTCCCGCAGCCCGACGGGCCCATGATGGCCACGAACTCGCCGTCCGCGATCTCCAGCGAGACCTGGCCCAGCGCCTGCGTCTCCACCTCGCTGGTCCGGTAGACCTTCGACACGTTCTCAAGCTTCAGCATCGCTTCGCCCCTTCATCGGGTCAGATCCACGCGGCCGACCTTCTCGAAGGCCGCGTAGTCCGACGTGATCACCCGCTCGCCGGGCTTCAGCCCCGCGAGAATTTCCACCTGCTCGCTGTTGCGCGCGCCCAGCCTGATGCGCCGGCGCACGGCGTGGCCGCCGTCGGCCGAGACCACCATCGCCCAGTCGCCGCCGGTGCGCTCCAGGAACGGCCCGGCCGGCAGCACCAGCGCGCGCCGGTCGCCGCCCACCGCCAGCTTGCCCTCCAGCGCCTCGCCCGGCAGCAGGCCGGCCGGCTGGCGGCCCTTGAACGCCAGCTCCACCTGGAAGGTCGAATCCTTCACCTGCGGGTTCACCCGGGTGACCACCATCGGATAGGTCTGGCCATCGAGGGTCACGTCCGCGCTCTGGCCGATGGCGACGCGGCCCAGGTAGTATTCGTCCACGTCCGCCAGCGCCTTGAAGCCGGTGGCCGGCACCACCTCGCCCAGCCGGTCGCCCGGCTTGACGATCTGGCCGACCTGCAGGTCGGTCTCGGTCAGCTTGCCGGCCACGGGGGCCTTCAGCACCAGGCTGTCGAGCTTGCTGCGGGTGACCGCCAGGCTCTGCTTCAGCGTCGCCATCTCGGCGGCGATCTGCGGCAGCTGCGCCTGGCGCAGCGCCTCCTGGCGGCGGTTGCTCTCGGCCTGCACCGGCGCGAGGCGCCGGTCGTAGGCGAGCTCGTCGCGCAGCTGGTCGACCTGCTCGCGCGGCACGTAGCCGCCGGCGATCAGCGGCTCGCGGCGCGCGTCGGCGCGGGTGAGGCGCACGATGTTGTAGCCGATCTCCTGCTGCGCCTTCTCGTTGGCGACGCGGGTCTGCTCCAGGTCCTTCTCGTAGGTCTGCAGCTGGGTGATCGACTCCACCAGCCGCCCCTCGCGATCCAGCACGTCCAGCTCCAGGGCGGTGTTGCGGAACTTCACCAGCGGCTGGCCGGCGCCGACCGCATCGCCGCTGCGCGCCAGCACCTCGGCCACCTGCCCGCCGTCGAGCGCGTCGAGGTAGACCTCGTCCCGGGGCTCGGCCTTGCCCTTCAGCGGCACGAAGTCGTGGAACACGCCCGGCTCGGCCGCATCGATGGTGACGCTCGCCGCCGGCACCCGCACGCCGGCCATCGACCCCGCCGCCAGCACCGCGAGGGTGATGAGGCCGAGCGCGCCAGCCCCGGCCGCCGCGCCGATCAGCACGCGCGGTCGCCGCCACGGCGGCGGTCGGCTGACGGGACGGTCCATCGGGCTCATGGGGCTCAGTATCGCGCGGTCGGCGCGCCTGGAGAAATTCAGTAAATTCCGTGATTTACGCGCCATCTCGGCGAGCACCGCGCCGCGCACTGTCCAGTTTCGGACACCGGCGTCCGTGCGTGGTTCGAGACGCGCTCTGGCGAGCGCTCCTCACCATGACGGAGTCTGGTGCGGCCCACCCCACCTCGTCATCCTGAGGAGGCCGCGTCAGCGGCCGTCTCGAAGGACGCAGCGTCCTTGTGCAACCGGCCCAGAGCCCCGTTTCCACCCCGCCCGATTGCGCCCTAGACTGGCGCCATGCCGCCCGGCGCCCGCTTCCTCGTGGCCGACGACGACCTGGACGTGCTGAAAGCCGCCGAGGTCGCGCTGAGCCGCGCCGGGGCCGCCGTCGAGATCGCCCGCAGCCTCGACGAGCTCACCGCCAGCGCCGCGCCCGGCCGCTACGACGCCGTGCTGCTCGACATGAACTTCGCCCCGGCCGCCCGCGACGGCGGCGAGGGGCTGGCGACGCTGGGCGCGCTGCGCGAGCGCGACCCGCCGCTGGCGGTGGTGCTGATGACCACCTGGGGCGGGGTGGCGCTGGCGGTGGAGGGGCTTCGCCGCGGCGCCGCCAACTTCGTGCTGAAGCCGTGGCGCAACGAGGCGCTGGCGGCGATCATGGCCGAGGCGGCCGACGAGACCCAGCGCCTGCGCGCCGACGCCGCCGCCCTCAACCTCGACGACCTCGAAAAGCGCGCCATCGCCAAGGCGCTGGCGATCTACGAGGGCAACGTCTCGCACGCGGCCGCCGCGCTCGGCCTCACCCGCCCGGCCCTCTACCGCCGCATGGCCCGCCATGGGCTCTAGCCGCGCCCTGCCCTTCGCCGCCGGCGTCGCCGCCCGGGCGGCGCTGATCGGCGCCCTGGCGTTCGCCGCGCTCGCGCTGGCCGCCTGGCCGCACTACTACGCCACCGCCGCGATCCTGGTCGGCGCGGCGGCGCTGGTCGGCCTCGACCTCGCCCGCAGCGCCGGCGCGTCCGACCGCACCCTGGCCCAGTTCGTCGACGGCCTCTTCGCCGAGGGCTACGACCGGCCGGGGCGCAAGGGCGGGGCCGGCCGGCTGGGCGCCGCCATCGACCGGGCGCTGGGCGAGCTGGCCGCCCTGCGCGCCGAGCGCCAGCGCCGGCTCGACTACCTGCAGGCGCTGATCGACACGGTCGCCGCCTCGGTGGTGGTCGCCACCGACGACGGGCGCATCGAGTTCGCCAACCGCGCCGCGCGCCTTCGCCTGGGCGAGGCGCCCAGTCTCGCCGCCCTGCCGGCGCTGGGGCCGGAGGCGGCCGCGCGCCTGGCCGAAGCGCCGCTCGGCGCGCGGCTGGTGCTGACGCTGGCGGACGGGCGCCGGGCGCTGGCCTCGGTCGGCGCCTTCGCCGCCGCTTCGGGCCGCCGCCGGCTGATCGCCCTGCAGAGCCTCTCCGGCGACCTCGACGCCGCCCAGCAGGAAGCCTGGCGCGACCTCACCCGCATCCTCGCCCACGAGATGATGAACTCGCTGACGCCGATCTGCTCGCTGGCCGAATCGCTGGCCGGGATGAGCGGCGGCGACGCGGCGCTCGGCGAGGCGGTGGAGGTGATCGGCCGGCGCAGCGCCGGGCTGATGCACTTCGTCGAGCGCTACCGGCGCCTCGCCGAGCTGCCGCCGCCCGAGCGCTCGGCCGTCGCCGCCGGCCGCTTCGTCGCCGACCTCGATGTGCTGGCGGCCGGCCTCGCGGGCGAGCAGGCCATCGCCTACGAAAGCTCGGTCGAGCCGCCGGACCTCGCCTTCCCGGCCGACCCGGACCTGCTGGAGCAGGCGGTGATCAACCTGGTGAAGAACGCCTTCGACGCCGTCGCCGGCCGGCCGAATGCCAGGGTGCGGCTGGTCTGTCGCGCCGAGGACGACGGGGTGGCGATCACCGTGGTCGACAACGGCCCGGGGCTGGCGCAGGACGCGGCGGACGCCGCCTTCACGCCCTTCTTCACCACCAAGGCCGGCGGCTCCGGCATCGGCCTCAGCCTCGCGCGGCAGGTCGCCCTGGCGCACGGCGGGCGGCTGGAGCACCGGCCGGCCCAGCGCGGCGGCGCGGCCTTCCGCCTGTGGCTGCCGGGCGACGCAGGCGGGGCTGCGGCCCCCGACACTGCGCAGGACGCGCCGGCATGACCGCCGCCGACCTGCCGCTCAAGGGCCTGCGCGTCGTGGACCTGACGCTGGCCAGGGCTGGGCCGACCTGCGTGCGGCACCTGGCCGACTGGGGCGCCGACGTGATCGCGGTGTCGCCGCCGGACGGCGGGCGCGACGTGATCGCCCGCGACGGCTTCGACTACCAGAACCTGCACCGCAACAAGCGCTTCGTCAGCCTCGACCTGAAGTCGGCCGCCGGCCACGCCGCCTTCCTGAAGCTCGCCGCCACCGCCGACGTGGTGGTGGAGAACATGCGCGCGCCGGTGAAGCACCGGCTGAAGATCGCCTACGAGGACCTGCAGGCGGTCAACCCACGGCTGGTCTATGGCTCGATCAGCGGCTTTGGCCAGGACGGCCCCTACGCGGCGCGCGCCGGCGTCGACCAGATCGCCCAGGGGATGGGCGGGCTGATGTCGATCACCGGCGAGCCGGGCCGCGGGCCGATGCGCACCGGCGTCGCCGTCAACGACGTGCTGGCCGGCACCCTGCTGGCGCTGGCGATCATGATGGCGCTGCGCCAGCGCGAGATCACCGGCGAGGGCCGCTACGTGCACACCTCGCTGCTGGAGGCGCAGATCTTCCTGCTGGATTTCCAGGCGGCGCGCTGGCTGATGGCCGGCGAGGTGGCCGGCCAGATGGGCAACGACCACCCGACCCTGGCGCCGATGGGCGTCTTCCCCACCGCCGACGGGCACGTGAACATCGCCGCCTCCTCGCCGGCCCAGTTCGAGCGTTTCTGCGAGGCGGCGGGCAGGCCGGAGTGGCCCAGCGACCCGCGCTGGTCGAGCGGGCGGCGGCGAGCGGAGAACCGCGCCGGGCTGAACGCGGCGATCGCCGAGGTCACGCGCGCCCGGCCCAGCGACTGGTGGGTGGAGACGCTGGAGGCCGCCGGCATCCCCTGCGGGCCGATTCTCGCCATCGACCAGGTGTTCGACGATCCGCAGGTCAGGCACCTGGGCATGGCCGCACCCGCCCAGCATCCGCGGCTCGGCGCGACGCACATGGTGGCGAGCCCGATCCACATGCAGGGACTTGCCACCGGCGTGCGCTCCACCGCGCCGCTGGCGGCCGGCGACACCGACGCGGTGCTGGCCGAGCTCGGCTACGGCGAGGCGCAGATCGCCGCGATGCGGGCGCAAGGCGCGATCTGAACGCCCCGCGGCGAAATTTACGCTTGGCTTGGCCGCCCTCCTCTCGCTAAGAGGCGCGCGACCATGAAGCCATCGAAGTTAGGAAGCTTCGCCGACCGCCAGACGGCCTCGGCTGAAGCCAAGAAGGCCCTTGTGGCCAAATTCAAAGCCAAGCCGACCGTCTCGGACCCCGAGTTCGAGGAACGGCGGTTGCAGCGGCAGCTTGAGCTGGAGGAGCTGCGTGAGAAGCGCGCCACCGAGCGGGCGGCCAAGCGCGAGGAGTCCGCGCGCAAGGAAGCCGAACGGCAGGCGCTGGACGCAGAGATCGCCGAGGCGATGGAGCTGGAGCTGCGCGCCAAGCAAAAAGCCGCCCGCGACGCCCGCTACGCGGCGAGGAAGCAGCGGCGCAAATAACCCCTTCTCCGCTTGCTTGCGGGAGAAGGAAGCTCACGCCCCTCTGAACTGCGGCGTGCGCTTCTCCATGAAGGCCGAGCGGCCCTCCTTGAAGTCGGCGCTGTCGAAGCAGGCGGCGACCGCGGCTTCGACCTCGGCCAGGCGGCGCTTTTCCGGGTCGCGGACGGCCTCGCGGGCGGCGAGCTTGGCGGCCTTCAGCGTCAGCGGCGCGTTGGCGCCGATCATCGCCGCGTAGTCGCGCACCACCTGCTCCAGCTCGGCCGCGGGCGTGACGCGGTTGACCAGGCCGGCGCGCAGCGCCTCGTCGGCGGTGAGCTGGCGGGCGGTGAACAATATCTCCTTGGCCACCGACGGGCCGACCACGTCGATCAGCGCCTTCACCCCGCCGAAGCCGTAGCCGAGGCCGAGCCGCGCGGCGGGGATGGCGAAGCGCGAGCCCTCCTCGCAGATGCGCAGGTCGCAGGTCAGCGCCACCGCCAGGCCGCCGCCGATGCAGTAGCCGCGGATCATGGCGATCGACGGCTTGGAGAGGCCGGCCATGGCCGCGTTGGCCGCCGCCGAGGCGCCGGAATAGCGCGCCTCTGCCGCCGCGTCGTTTCGCTCGGCCTCGAACTGGGAGATGTCGGCGCCGGAGACGAAGGCCCGCTCGCCCGCGCCGGTGAACACCACCACCCGCACCTCCGGGTCGGCCTCGAAGGCGGCGATCACCTCGGGGATGGCGCGCCACATCTCCAGCGAGACGGCGTTGCGCCGCTCGGGGTTGTTGAAGATCATCCAGCCGACCGCGCCTTCCTTGCGCCCGATCAGCTTCTCGACGCCCAGATCCATGCCGCGCGGCCTCCTTGCCGGCCACGTTGACAAGCCCGGGCGCCTTCCGTCAACCAGCCGCCATGAACGGCAACCTCTACGCCCTGCTCGCCGCGCGCTTTCCCCAGGACCGCTCGCGGCCGCTGTTCGAGATGCTCGACGGGCGCGCGATCAGCTACGGCGAGGCGGAGGCGGGCGCGGCGCGGCTGGCGGCGCTGCTGCAGGCCCGCGGCGTGCGGCCCGGCGACCGGGTGGCCGTGCAGACGCCCAAGAGCCCCGAGATGGTGATGCTCTACCTCGCCATCCTGAAGGCCGGCGCGGCGCTCTTGCCGCTCAACACCGCCTACACTGAGGCCGAGGTCGACTATTTCGTCCGCGACGCCGAGCCGGCGCTGGTTGTCACCGACGCGGCGGCGCTGGCCGCGGAAGCCGCGGGGCTGGCGCCGCTGGAAGCCGTGCATGAGGCCGCGCCGGACGACCTGGCGGCGATCGTCTACACCAGCGGCACCACCGGCCGCTCCAAGGGGGCGATGCTGAGCCACGCGGCGCTGGCCGCCAACGGCCTGGCGCTGACCAGGGCCTGGGGCTTCACCGAGGCCGACACGCTGCTGCACGCCCTGCCGATCTACCATGTGCACGGCCTCTTCATCGCCCTGCACTGCGTGCTGCTGGCCGGCGCCAAGGCGCTGTGGCTGCCGAAGTTCGACGAGACGCAGGTGCTGGCGGCGATGGCCCGCTCGACGGTGATGATGGGGGTGCCGACCTTCTACACCCGGCTGCTGGACGACGTGAGGTTCACGCCGCAGGCAGCGAGGAACATCCGGCTTTTCATCAGCGGCTCGGCCCCGCTGCTGCCCTCCACCTTCGCCGACTTCGAGGCGCGGATCGGCCAGCCGATCCTGGAGCGCTACGGGATGAGCGAGGCGGCTATCATCACCACCAATCCCTTGGGCGGCGCGCGCCTGGCCGGCAGCGTCGGCTACCCGCTGCCGGGCGTCGACCTGCGGGTGGCGGACGACGGCATCGTGCAGATCAAGGGGCCGAGCGTGACCGGCGGCTACTGGCGCAACCCGGCCAAGACCGCCGAGGCCTTCACGTCGGACGGCTACTTCATCACCGGCGACGTCGGCCGCCAGGACCCGGACGGGCGCCTGTGGCTGTCGGGCCGGGCCAGCGACCTGATCATTTCCGGCGGCCTCAACGTCTATCCGAAGGAGATCGAGCTGGTGCTCGACGAGATGGCCGGCGTGGTCGAGAGCGCCGTGATCGGCCTGCCCCACCCGGACTTCGGCGAGGCGGTGGCCGCGGTGGTGGTCGGCGAGGGCGACGAGGCGGCGACGATCGCCGCCGCCCGCGAGGTGCTGGCCGCCTTCAAATGCCCCAAGCGGGTGTTCTTCGTGGACGACCTGCCGCGCAACGCCATGGGCAAGGTGCTGAAGGCCGAGCTGCGGCGCAGGTACGCGGAGACGTTCGGGGAGTGAGCGGCCATTCGGCTGCGCCCGATCCCCTCACCCTCCCACGATGCTGGCGCATCGCGGGCCCCTCCCTCTCCCGATGGGAGAGGTGTTCATCGCAGCGGCCCTCACCTTACCTCTCCCGTCGGGAGAGGGAGGGGGCCGACCGCGAAGCGGTTGGGAGGGTGAGGGGATCGGACGCGAGCCGCCCATGCGGTTGGCGAGGCGCCGGCCGGGAAGCGGGTCTAGAAATTCCCGGCCGGCGCCTGCCCTGCCCACCCGGTCCTGGCTGGTGACGCCACGCCGACCTGGGGGGTCATGCGGTTTGTCGGTGGGCCGGGTGGAGAGCCTGTTCGGTGAGCGCAATCTAGGCGTCCCCGCCGCGGTGGCGCTTGGACTGGGCGGAACCGAGATTTGGACTGGGCGGCCCTCGAAAGCGCTGTCGCGGCCGGTGGCGCGCCTGTATGGTCAAGCCCGTATCCGTCATGGAGCTCGCCGCCGGCTGGGCGGCGAGGCGCCCTCGATGTCGCTGGACGACGGCCCTCCAGACTTCCGCATCCTCCGGTTCACCACCGACGAGCTGCGTCCCAGCGAGCGGCTGGACCTGTGGCGCGACGTGCTGACCCGCAAGCTGCTGCGCGTCGCCATCGACCCGATCCCCGAGCGGCCGTTCTGGGCCGCCGCCAGCCTGCGGGTGCAGCATGGCGTGCGCATCGGCATGGGGCTGATGGGACCGTCGATCAGCCACCGCACCCGCGGCATCGTCGCCGAGGACAACGACGACGTGGCGCTCTTGGTGAACCTCGGCGGCTCGTTCCTGATCCGCCAGGACCATGACGAGCTCAGCCTCGGCGACGGCGACGCCTGCCTGATCGACTGCCTGGACGCCGCCTCCTTCATCCGCCCGGAAGGCGGGCGGCTGCTGTGCGTGCGCTTCCCGCGCGCCACGCTGGGCGCCTATTCGCCGAAGCTGGAGACCGCCCTGGGCCTGCCGATCCAGGGCGGCGCGGAGCCGCTGAAGCTGCTGGTCACCTATGTCGGGGCGCTGAGCGAGGCCTGGGGCCTGACCCTGCCGCCAGAGGCGAGCCTGGCGGTGGTGCGCCACATCTGCGACCTCGCCGCCCTCTCGATTGGCGCCGACCGCGACCAGGCGCACGCCGCCGAGGCCCGCGGCCTGCGCGCCGCGCGCCTCAGGGCCATCAAGGCGCACGTGGCCGCCAACCTCGGGCCGCAGCCGCTGGCGGTCGAGGACGTCGCCGCCGCCCACGGCATCACCGCCCGCTATGTGCGCAAGCTCTTCGAGCGCGAGGGCCACAGCTTCAGCGGCTACGTCACCGAGCGGCGCCTGGCGCGCGCCCACGCGCTGCTGACCGAGCGGCGGGCGCAGCCGCTGCCGATCTCCGCCATCGCCTACGACGTCGGCTTCGGCGACCTCTCCTACTTCAACCGCCTCTTCCGGCGCCGCTATGGCGCGACGCCCTCCGAGGTGCGCGCCGCGGCCCTGGGCGGGCGCTGAGCCGTCCCCGATCGCCAAGCCGGCGGGATACGCTCGCACCTTCGCGCGTTTAGTCCGGGCCACAGCCTGGCGACAGGCGCAACGGAGTTGGTTCGAAAATGGGTATCCTCGCGTGGGTGGTGCTGGGCCTGATTGCCGGGTTCATCGCCAGCAAACTCGTCAATCGCACGGGCTCGGGCATCGTCATGGACATCGTGCTCGGCGTCGTCGGCGCCCTGGTGGGCGGCTTCCTGTTCTCGATGTTCGGCGCCGTGGGGGTGACCGGCTTCAACATCTACTCGATGCTGGTGGCCATCGTCGGCGCCGTGGTGGTGCTGTGGATCTACCACGCCCTGATGGGCCGACGGGCGCTGTAACGCCCCAATTGACGAACGAGACGAGGGCCCGCCCGGCAAGGCCGCGGCGGGCCTTTCGTTTTGTCGCGATGATCTCGCGATCCTTCTCCCGCGAGGGGAGAAGGCGCTCGGCGCTAGTGCGTTGCCGCCGGCTCCGTGACCTCCACCGGCAGCTTCACGTCGCAGACGCTGAAGTCGAGCGGGGTGGAAGCGCCCATGGCGCGCAAGATCTCGTTCTTCGCCCAGGCGCTATTGCCGTCGACCACGCGCACCTGCGGCCGGCTCGCGGCCGGCATGTCGGCCACCACCTTGACGCTGATCATCTTGTCCTGCGGCTGCGCCACCGGCTCGCCGGTCTTGATGGCGTCGACCACGTCCTGCCCGGCCAGCACCCGGCCGAAGGCGGTGTACTGCTTGTCGAGCGCGTGGGTGCCGTAGTCGACCGAGTCGGCGTTGGTGCGCATCAGGAAGAACTGGCTGTTGCCGCTGGCCGGGTCGTCGGAGCGGGCGATGCCCAGCACCCCGGGGCAATAGGTCCCCCAGGCGTCGACCTTGTGGTCGGCGGTGATCAGGGCGAGGTCCATCGACTGGCTGATCACCGGCAGGCTGCCGACGAAGCCCTCCTCGACGCCGCCGGTCTTGAACACGCGGGCGAACGGCGTGTCCTGGCCGCGCTTGAAGGTGAACTCCGGCTGCAGGTTGGGCAGCGACGACTGGCCGACGCCGCTGTCGAGCGGATCGCCGGTCTGGTCCATGAAGTTGTCGATCACCCGGAAGAAGCCGCGGCCGTCGTAGACGCCCTGCCGGGCCAGCTGGCGCACCCGGGCGGTCGCCAGCGGCGCCGCCAGGTCGTTGAGCTCGACGAGGATGCGGCCCTTGTTGGTCTCGATCACCAGCAGGTCCTGCGGGTCGGGCGCGCGCATGTCGGCGGCGGTGGGCGGCGCGGGCGTCGCCGGCGCGGCGGCCGCCGGCGGCGGCTTCGGCCTGGCGGCGGCGATCGGCACGGCCGCCGCGAGGGCGAGGACGGACGTCAGGGCGTAGGCGAGCTTCATCAGTCGGCCTTGGAGTGGACGAAGCTCCCGGCTAGCTCGACCTCACGGCGACGGCAAGGCCCGCTGGGTGCGGCGCTTCAGCCGCGGTCGACCTTGGCCATCATCCGCCGCTTCACCGCCGCCGAGACGAACGGGGTGATGTCGCCGCCCAGGCTGACGATGTCCTTCACCAGCCGCGAGGCGATGGCCAGGTGGTGCGGGTCGGCCATCAGGAACACCGTCTCGATCCCGCGATCCAGCTCGCGGTTCATCGAGGTCAGCTGGAACTCATACTCGAAGTCGGAGAAGGCCCTGAGGCCGCGCACCAGCACCTGCGCGCCCAGCTCCCGCGCCGCCTTGATGGTGAGGCCGGAGTAGCCGTGCACCACGATCTCGGCCTGGCCCTTCAGCCGCTCGGTCTCCTCGCGGACGATCTGCATCCGCTCCTCCAGGGTGAACATCGGCGCCTTGCCGGTGTCGACCGCCACCCCGATCACCAGCCGGTCCACCAGCTTCACCGCCCGGCCGATGATGTCGAGGTGGCCGTTGTGGATCGGATCGAAGCTGCCGGGATACAGGCCTGTGCGGGTCATCAAGCGTCCTCGTCAGCCACCATCTGGCGTACCGGCGCAGCTTCGAAGCAAAAAACCCCGCGGTGTCAATCGCGTCGGCGGATTCCGGGCCGCCGGCGCCGCAGGCGTTCAAGATTCACCACCAAGGACACCAAGGGGCATCGAAGCGCCGGCGCACTTCTTGGTGTCCTTGGTGGTCAAACGCCTGCGCCTTCGGCGCGTAACAAGGCGGCGCACGCGCCGCCTCGCCGACAGCATGCGCGAGCTCGGTCCCATCGCCGGCCGACTGCCGGCGCGTGGGGCTACTTGATCTGGATCACCACGCCGGTCGGGGCGAGCGACAGGTTGAGGCCGGCCGAGGTGGCGTGGGCGTGGATCTCGACGCCGTGCTCGTTGCGCATGTCGATCTCGCCGGCCCCGGCGCCCGCGGTCGCGTTGGCGTTGATCGCGGTGTAGGTGCCCTGGATGTCGCGCGTGCGGCGCAGGTGGTAGACCTCGCCCTCGGCGCTGAACTTGTCGATGCCGATCGCGCCGATGCCGATGCCGGTCACGCGCAGCGGCACGTCCTTGCCGCGGAAGTGCAGGTGGCCGCCGCCCCACTGCAGCGAGCCGATGAAGGCGATCGAGCCGCCGCCGAAGTGGATGTGGGCGTCCTGGGCCATCGCCGCCGAGGACACCAGGAGACCGCCGGCCATGGTGGCGGCGGCAAGCATGCGGACCGAAGCGAAGCGTGGCATGGATCAAACCTCCGTGAGAGTCAGGCTCACAACGTGACCACAGCCGATGCGTTCCCGCCCTCGGACGCAGCCCGTTGCGGCCTCGCGAATTCTCCGGGCCGGGTGCGGCGCGCAGGCAACGGCCGCCCGCCGCGCGGTCCTGTGCCTGAACGATATTTCGGTCGACTTCGTTGCGTCGGCAGCGCCGCGGCATCAACAAAAGGCCCGCCATGATCGACAGACGACGCCTGCTGCGGCTGGCCCCCTTCGCAGCGGCGGCCGCCGCCCCCCAGGCCCGCGTCCAGGCCCGCGCTGGCGAGCCCGCCGCCGCCCCCGTCGCGCCGTTCACCCGCGACGAGGCGGCGGGGATCATCGCCGAGGCCCGCAAGATCGTGGCGCCGGACGGCGTCGAGCGGCTGGAGGCCGTGCGGATCGGCGGCATCGACCAGTGGGTCTCGGTGCGCGGGACCGACCGGCGCAACCCGGTGCTGATCTACCTCCACGGCGGCCCCGGCTACGTCTCCATGCCGATGAGCTGGTGGTTCGGCCGCGGCTGGGAAGACTACTTCACCGTCGTCCATTGGGACCAGCGCGGCGCCGGCAAGACCTACCTGCTCAACGATCCCGCCCAGGTCGCCCCGACCCTGACGCTGGAGCGGATGCTGGCCGACGCCGGCGAGCTGGTCGACTGGGCGCGCCGGACGCTCGGCCACGACAAGGTGTTCGTGCTCGGCCACTCGTGGGGAACCTGCCTGGGCCTTGAGCTCGCCCGGCGCCGGCCCGAGATCCTGCACGCCTACCTGGGCGTCGGCCAGCTCGCCGACGGACCGGAGAGCGAGCGGCGCGGCTGGGCCTTCGCCGTCGACGCCGCCCGGCGCTCCGGCGACGCCGAGGCCGAGCGGCAGTTGCAGGCGATCGCCCCCTACTTCCCGCCCGGCCGCCCGTCCTCCCTTAAGGACATCTACGTGCAGCGCAAATGGCTCGATCGCTACGGCGGCGTCATGGCCTACCGGCAGGGCAACGAGGCCGAATCGGACCTCTCCAGGCTCTCGCCCGACTACAGCACGGCCGAGGTCGCCCATGTCTGGGACGGCAATCCCTTCTCCGAGAAGCCGCTGCTGCGCGAGGTGCTGAGCCTCGACTACTCGGACGTGGTCGAGCTGCGGCTGCCGCTGCTGATCTTCGCCGGCCGCCACGACGTGAACGTCAACTCCGACGTCGCCGCCGCCTGGTTCGCCAGGGTCAAGGCCCCCGCCAAGCGCTTCGTCTGGTTCGAGCACTCGGCCCACCTGCCGATGACCGAGGAGCCGGGCAAGTTCCTCGTCTCCCTGGTCGAGCAGCTGCGCCCGTTCGCCGGCGCGGGCGGCTGACCAGGCTGGCGCGGGCTCAAGGGTCCGCGGGCAGGTCCTGGTCGAGCGGCAGGTCGCCTCGCACCTTCAGGTCGTTGAGCAGGGTGCGGACCGCCCAGCCGGTGGCGCGGGCGATCTGGGCGCCGTCCAGCCCCCAATGGTCGCGCATCTCCAGCCATGGCGTCGTGTGCAGCACCTGCAGCATGGCCGTCGCCAGCTTGCGGTCCCGCGGCGGCAGGCCGGCCACCGCCCGGGCCAGCGCGGCGCTGTAGCTGGCGACGCGGCGATCGTTCTGCGCCAGGCGCAGGGCGCGGCCCTGCGGCGTCGAGCGCAGCATGACGGCGATCGGGGCGATGCGGTCGAAGCCGGCGTAGATGGGCGCCAGCGTCGCCACCAGTTCCTCGGGGCTCGCCGGATAGTCGACCTGCGGGCCGGCGAGGTCGCGCACCCGTTCGAGCGCCGCGTCCATCATCGACGGGCGGTCGGGGAAGTAGCGGTAGACGGTGCGCCTGGCGACGCCGGCGCGCTCGGCCACGGTGTCGTGGCTGAGGTCGTAGCCGCCGTCGCACATCAGCCCGATGAACTCGTCCAGGATGCGGGCGCGCACCTCGTCCTTGCGGGCTTCGCGGGGCGTGCGGGCCTGCGCCCGGGGCTCGGTCATCCGGAGCGCGTACGGCGTGGCACAAAAAATGTCAAACCATAGTTGACACATTTTATGCCACCTACTAGGCCTTTGCGACACCTCGCAGGGAGCTTTCACGATGCTGTACCACATGTCGGTCGCCGCCCTTGACCCGGAGCACGTCGCCACGGTGCTGGCGGAGCTCTGGGGCGGCCAGGCCCGCCGCTTCCCGCCGATCTCCGACAATGGCTGGATCGTCTGGGCGGGCGATGCGCGCTGCACCGCGATCGAGGTCTATCCGATCGGCACCGTGCTGCGGGAGACCGACGGCGACGCCGACGCGCATGGCGAGCCCTCCGGCGTCGACCGCTTCACCGCCACCCACGCGGCGATCGGCGTCGAGCTGGGCCGCGAGCAAGTCCTGGCCATCGCCGAACGCGAGGGCTGGCCCGCCAAGTACCGCAAGCGCGGCAACCTCTTCGGCGTGATCGAGCTGTGGGTCGAAGGCCGGCTGATGCTGGAGGTGCTGACCCCCGAGATGCAGCAGGAATACCTCACGACGATGGCGGCCTGACACAGAGCTGCCACGGCCGGCGCCAGAGCCGGCTGCGGCGCTGGATGGCTCGCGTTGCCCGGGAAAGAACGTTAAGAGAACGTTCGATGTCGGCGGCGCATACTCGCTGACGCCTTTGACGGACTCAGCGTTAAATCCGGCGATGAACGAAAAGGCTCTGACCAAGCAGAAGCTCTCGGGGGCCTATTACACGCCGGAAGCGGTTGTTCGTTCGCTCGTCTCGTGGGCGACGCGCGGAGGGTCCGGCCGCCTGCTCGACCCCGCCTGCGGCGACGGCCGGTTTCTCGCGGCGCATTCGAACAGCTACGGCATCGAGCGGGACGAACAGGCGGTGCGAGCCGCCCGATGCGCGGCGCCTCACGCGACGGTGCTGACGGGAGACTTCTTCACCTGGGCCGAGAGCAGCGCCGAACGGTTCGACTGCGTCGCCGGCAATCCGCCGTTCATCCGCTATCAGACGTTCGCCGGCGAGACGCGTCGGCGCGCGCTCGATATCTGCGGGCGACTCGGCGCTCAATTCAGTGGCTTGGCTTCATCCTGGGCGCCTTTCATCGTGGCCGCGACCGGCTTGCTGAAGCTCGACGGCAGAATCGCATTCGTCGTGCCCGCGGAGATAGGTCACGCGCCCTATGCAGCGCCCCTTCTGGAATATTTGGCTGGGTCGTTTCGCCGGGTTCAGGTGGTGGCGGTCCGCGAGAAGCTGTTTCCGGAACTCTCCGAAGACTGCTGGCTGCTCTACGCCGAGGGCCACGGCGGGACGGCCGACGAACTCGAATTCACCGTTTGCGAGCGTTTCGCGCCGTCTGCGGCGCCTCCCCAACCCACCCTGCGGATACCCCTCGACGATTGGCGGGCCATCTGGGGCAGGCGACTGCGGCCGATGCTGCTGCCCAGCCCGGTCCGCAACCTCTACCAGCTCGCCAGTGTCGATGCCGAAAGTCACCGGCTTCGCGATATCGCCTCCATCCGCATCGGCTACGTGAGCGGCGCCAACGACTTCTTCCATTTGCGCCCCTCCGAGGCCGCCGAGTGGCGCATTCCCCGCGAGTTCCTGACGCCTACGGTCCGCAACGGAAAGGCGCTGCCACAGCGCGAACTGGCGCAACTCGACGTGGACCGCTGGCTGGCGGCCGATGAACCGGTGTTGCTGCTGCGCTTGCCCAGCGATGCGAAGCTGCCGCCCGCGGTCGCGGAGTATCTCGACTGCAACGCTGGCCACGAAGCACGACGCGCCTTCAAATGCCGGACACGAACGCCCTGGTGGTCGGTGCCGGACGTGCGTATTCCGGACTACTACCTCAGCTATATGTCCGGAGCTGCCCCGGCGCTGGTCCGCAACGCTGGCGGCGCGTCATGCACCAACTCCGTGCATGCGCTGCAATCGCTCGACGAAAGGGGCATGAGGGCGGCGCACGCGGCCTGGTCGACTCCGTTTGTAAGGTTGAGTTGCGAGGTCGAGGGTCACCCGCTTGGCGGCGGAATGCTGAAGTTGGAGGTGCGCGAGGCCGGGCGGATACTGTTCCCCGCCGCCGCCCTTGGCGCGCTGATGCTCAGGGACGCCATCGACGAAGCGCTGACGACAATGCAGCGCTGGAGGCACCGCGGTGAATGACACGCCGCCGCGTCGACCGCTCGTTTGCGCCTGGACCAACCAGGCCGATGCGCTCGGAGAGTTCGCCGTATTTGCGGGCAAGACGCAGAGCGCCGAGCACATAAAGCCGCTGCATTGGTATGTTGCATGCCGGCTGGTGCTCGAAGGCGGGTTCGCGCCAGAAGACATTACGCCTCGGCCGCCGTTCCGCACCGTGCGCAAAGGCGGGCACTTCTTCCTCGAATTCGATCCGCGCCTCGGCGCCGGGGGCGAGCGCACGATCCTCGGCGGCCTGAAGACCAAGAATGTCGACGTCGTCGTGACGCGCGACGGCATCGGTCCGGTCCTGGCGGTCTCGTGCAAGGGCGTCACGGGAGCGCTCCGCAACCTGACGAACCGCATGGAGGAGACCATTGGCGAGTGCACCAACCTGCACATCACCTATCCGGCGCTGGTGCTCGGCTATCTGGTGCTGATCCGAGCCAACACCCTTGAAGAGGGCGCGCTCGCTGAGACCGCGGCGCCGACGAGCTCGCCGCGCCGCCAACTGGCCGCGAACGATCTGGCGCTGACGCAGGGAGGCGAGCCCGTCGCGGGAATCATCCGCTTCCACAATGCGTTGCGTGAACTGTCTGGCCGTCGGGGCATTCGCGACGACGTCAGTCAATATGAGGCGGTGGCGCTCTCGCTCGTGGACATGCGGCCGGCCTTCCTCCTCGGTCAGGCGTTCGCGCCCTACCCAGCTGGCGACAGTCCACTGCGCCTTGACCAGTTCTTCAGCACCCTGGCCCTTCGCTACGACGAGCGCTTTGTCTACAGCGCGCCGGATCTGGCGAACGTCACCCGCCGGATCGCCTGGGCACCGGCCTCGACTGCATTTCAGGCGATGACTGAGCTTTCGCCGATCGACTACGAAATCCGCCGGGACGGCTGACCCGCCGCAGACCAGCGCGCGGCTCAGGCGTCTCCGCCCGCGTCGTCCTCCGCCGCGCCGGCCTCGCCCTCGTCTTCGTCGGCGCCATCATCCGCGCCCGCGCCGCCCTCGATGCGCTCGACGGAGACGACGTGCTCGTTGCCGCCGGTGCGGAAGATGATCACGCCCTGGGTGTTTCGGCCCTTGATGCCGACCGACGGACGGCCCGACTGCGAGTCGAGCCGCCCGGGCTGGACGCGGATGACCTGGCCCTGGTCGGTGACCAGCAGGATCTCGTCGGCGTCCTCCACCGGGAACGACGCCACCAGCCGCCCGCCGCGCGACAGGTCGAAGGCGATCAGGCCCTGCCCGCCGCGGCCCGTGCGCCGGTATTCGTAGGACGAGGTGCGCTTGCCGTAGCCCTCCGAGGTCACCGTCAGGATGAACTGCTCGGCGGCGGCCAGCTCGGCGATGCGCTCCACCGACAGGGCCACCTCGTCGCCGCTGGCCTCGTCCGGCTCGTCCGCCGCCGCCGGCTCGGGCGGCGCCTCGTCGTCGCCTTCCGCGGCCCGCCGCATGGCGCTGGCGTGCTTCAGGTAGGCGGCGCGCTCCTCGCCGGTGGCGTCGACGGCCCGCAGGATGGCCATGGAGATGACGCTGTCGTCCCGGGCCAGGCGGATGCCGCGCACGCCGTCGGAGGCGCGGCCCGCGAACACCCGCACGTCATCGACCGGGAAGCGTATGCAGCGCCCGAGCGCCGAGGTCAGCAGCACGTCGTCGGCGGCCTGGCACAGCGCCACGCCGATGATGGCGTCGCCCTCGTCCAGCTTCATGGCGATCTTGCCGTTCTTGTTGACCTGCACGAAGTCCGACAGGCGGTTGCGGCGCACGCCGCCGGAGCGGGTGGCGAACATCACGTCCATGCCTTCCCAGGCGGCCTCGTCCTCGGGCAGGGCGAGGATCGAGGTCATGGTCTCGCCGTGCTCGATGGGGAACAGGTTGACGAACGCCTTGCCGCGCGCCGTGGCCGTGCCGATCGGCAGCCGCCACACCTTCAGCTTGTAGACCTTGCCGCCCGACGAGAAGAACAGCATCGGCGTGTGGGTGGAGGCCGAGAACACCCGGGTGACGGCGTCCTCCTCCTTGGTGGCCATGCCGGACTTGCCCTTGCCGCCGCGGTTCTGCAGCCGGAAGGTGGTGAGCGGGGTGCGCTTGACGTAGCCGCCATGGGTGACGGTGATCACCATCTCCTCGCGGACGATCAGGTCCTCGTCCTCCAGGTCGGCGTCGCCGTCGACGATGGCGGTGCGGCGCGGCACGGCGAAGCGGGCCTTCACCTCTTCCAGCTCGGCGCGCACCACGCCCATGATCTTCTCGCGCGAGGACAGGAGGTCGAGCTTGGCCTCGATCTCGTCGGCCAGCTCCTGCGCTTCGGCGAAGATCTCCTCGCGGCCGAGGCCGGTCAGGCGCGAAAGGGTCAGCGCCAGGATCGCCCGCGCCTGCTCCTCGGTGAGCCGCACGTGCTCCCCGTCGATCAGCGCCGTGCGCGGGTCGGCGATCAGCTCCACCAGCGGCAGCATGTCGCCCACCGGCCAGTCGCGCCCCACCAGCCGCTCGCGCGCCTCGGCCGGGTCCTTCGACGAGCGGATGATGTGGATCACCTCGTCGATGTTGACCACGGCGATGGCGAGGCCCACCAACACGTGGCCGCGGTCGCGCGCCTTGGCCAGCTCGAACTTGGTGCGCCGCTCGACCACCTCCTCGCGGAAGGCGACGAACACCGAGACCATGTCGCGCAGCGTCATCAGGATCGGGCGGCCGCGATCCAGCGCCAGCGCGTTGACCGGGAACGACGACTGCAGGGCGGTGAAGCGGTAGAGCTGGTTCAGCACCACGTCGGCCGCGGCGTCGCGCTTCAGCTCGATCACCACCCGAAGGCCCTGGCGGTCGCTCTCGTCGCGCAGCTCGGCGATGCCCTCGATGCGCTTCTCGCGGGCCAGCTCGCCGATCCGCTCGCACAGCGCGGCCTTGTTCACCTGGTAGGGCAGCGAGGAGATGACGATCACGTCGCGCCCGCCGCGCGAGGTCTCGATCTCCACCGCGCCGCGCACGATCACCGGGCCACGGCCGGTCAGCAGCGCCGCGCGCGCGCCGCCGCGGCCGATGATCTCGCCGCCGGTGGGGAAATCGGGACCGGGCACATGCTCCAGCAGCGCCTCGGCGGAGATGGCCGGATCGTCGATCATCGCCAGGCAGGCGTCGACCACCTCGCCCAGGTTGTGCGGCGGGATGTTGGTGGCCATGCCGACGGCGATGCCGCCGGAGCCGTTGACCAGCAGGTTGGGGATGCGCGCCGGCAGGACGGTCGGCTCGCGCTCCTTCTCGTCGTAGTTGGCGCGGAAATCGACGGTGCCGGCGTCGATGTCCGCCATCATCGCCTCGGCGGCCTTGGTCAGGCGGCACTCGGTGTAGCGCATCTGCGCCGGCGGATCGTTGTCGACCGAGCCGAAGTTGCCCTGCCCGTCGATCAGCGTCAGCCCCATGGAGAAGGGCTGCGCCATGCGCACCAGGCTGTCGTAGATGGCGAGGTCGCCGTGCGGGTGGTACTTGCCCATCACGTCGCCGACCACGCGCGCCGACTTCACGTAGGGCCGGTCGGAGGTGTGGCCCTGCTCGTTCATCGAGTAGAGGATGCGCCGGTGCACCGGCTTCAGCCCGTCGCGCGCGTCCGGCAGGGCGCGCGAGACGATCACGCTCATGGCGTAGCTGAGGTAGGAGCGCTGCAGCTCCTCCTCGATGGCGATGGGGGCTACGGCGCCGCGCCGATCGTCGTCGGCTGGCGGAGGCGGTTGATCAGTCAATTTGCGGGAATCTTTGGGCCGGAATCAGACGCTTAGATAGGTGCCATTCCTAGCAGCCGCGCCCCCCTCGCGCCACCATTCGTGGGATTTTGGGGCCGGTTTGCATGCCTGGAGCCTGAAGGGACGACGCCCCCAGCCTCCGCAAGCCCCGCCCCAGGCGGGAGGCGGTTGCAGGGGTACGGTTGCTTGGAGGGTGGAGCACACCAGCGCTGTCGTTTCAACACCAAGGGCACCAAGGGCCACTGCGGCCTCCGCGCCTTATCTACGACCTCTGCGCGCCTGTGGCGTGCTGGCAGCCGCAAGCAATCGCGCACCTGCCACGCCTTCCTGCCGGGGTCCGCGTGCGCCGGGATGAGCGGGTTGGATGGGATGGTTCTAGCCCTCGGCCGCCGCCTCGGCCCGGGCCAGGAAGCCGCGCCGGAACGCCTCCAGCCGGCCTTCGGCGATCGCCGTGCGCAGCTGCGCCATCAGCGTCTCGAAGAAGGCGACGTTGTGCCAGGAGAGCAGCACCTGGGCGAGGATCTCGTCGGACTTCACCAGGTGATGCAGGTAGGCTTTCGAGTAGTCGCGGCTGGCGGGGCAGTCGCTCGTGGGATCGAGCGAGGCGGCGTCGTCGGCGAAGCGGGCGTTCTTGAGGTTGACGGGGCCGTCCCAGGTCCAGGCCTGGCCGTGGCGGCCGGAGCGGGTGGGCAGCACGCAGTCGAACATGTCGACGCCGCGCCAGACCGCCTCGACGAGGTCGATCGGCTTGCCGACGCCCATCAGGTAGCGCGGCGCATCTTCCGGCAGCATGGAGGGGGCGAAGTCGAGCACCTCGCACATCGCCTGATGCCCTTCGCCCACCGCCAGCCCGCCGATCGCGTAGCCGTCGAAGTCGACCTCGGCCAGCCGCTCGGCGGACTCGCGCCGCAGCGGCTCGAACACCGCCCCCTGCTGGATGCCGAACAGCGCCTGCCGCTCGCGCGCGCCGAACGCCGCCTTGCACCGCCCGGCCCAGCGGCCGGAGAGCCGCATCGCCGCCGCCGCGCGCGCCGCCTCGGCCGGCCAGGCGACGCACTCGTCGAGTTGCATGACGATGTCCGAGCCCAGCAGGTCGGCCTGGATCTCGATCGAGCGTTCCGGCGTCAGCACATGCCGCGACCCGTCGATGTGGCTCTGGAAGGTCACCGCGTCCTCGGTGACCTTGGCGAGCTTCGCCAGGCTCATCACCTGGAAGCCGCCGCTGTCGGTGAGGATCGGCCGGTCCCAGCGCATGAAGGCGTGCAGCCCGCCGAGCCGCGCGATCCGCTCCGCGGTCGGGCGCAGCATCAGGTGGTAGGTGTTGCCGAGGATGATGTCGGCGCCCGTCGCCTTCACCTGGTCGACGGTCAGCGCCTTCACCGTGCCGGAGGTGCCGAGCGGCATGAAGGCGGGCGTGCGGATCTCGCCGCGCGGCAGGGCGATGACGCCGGTGCGGGCGCGCCCGTCGCGGGCGTCGATGCGGAAGGCGAGCGCGCTCACGACGCCGCCCGCCAGAGCAGGCTTGCGTCGCCGTAGGAATAGAAGCGGTAGCCGGCGGCGACGGCGTGGGCGTAGGCGGCGCGCATCTCCGCCAGCCCCGAGAAGGCGCTGACCAGCATGAACAGCGTCGAGCGCGGCAGGTGGAAGTTGGTGACCAGCCCCTCGGCGGTGCGGAACCGGTAGCCGGGGGTGATGAAGATCGAGGTCTCGCCGGCGAACGGGCGGATCACCTCGCCCTCGTCCGCCGCGCTTTCCAGCAGCCGCAGCGCCGTGGTGCCGACGGCGACGATGCGCCCGCCGCCGGCGCGGGCGCCGTTCAGCGCCGCCGCGGTCGCCGCCGAGACCTCGCCGGTCTCGGCGTGCATCCGGTGCTCGGCCACCTCCTCGGTCTTCACCGGCAGGAAGGTGCCGGCGCCGACGTGCAGGGTGACGAAGTTGAGCGAGACGCCGCGCCCCTGCAGCGCCTCCAGCAGCTGCGGCGTGAAGTGCAGGCCGGCGGTGGGCGCGGCGACGGAGCCGTCCTCGCGGGCGTAGACGGTCTGGTAGTCGGCCAGGTCGCGCTCGTCCTCGGCGCGGCGGCTGGCGATGTAGGGCGGCAGCGGCATGACGCCGCGTTCGGCGATCGCCAGGTCGAGGTCGGGCCCCGCGAGGTCGAAGGCCAGCGTCACCTCGCCGCCTTCGCCCTTCTCCGCCACGGTCGCGTCGAGCTCGCCGAGGAAGCAGGCGCGGTCGCTGGTCTCGCCGAAGCGGATGCGGTCGCCCTCGGCCAGGCGGCGTCCGGGCTTGGCGAGCGCGGTCCAGCGCGAGGCCGACAGCCGCTTCAGCAGCGTCGCCTCCACCTGGACGACGCCGTCGTCGCGCCGGCGAAGCCCGCGCAGCCGCGCGGCGATCACCCGCGTGTCGTTGAACACCAGCGCGTCGCCGGGCCGCAGCATGTCCGGCAGGTCGCGCACGCCGCGGTCCTGCAGCGCACCGCCCGGCGCGACCACCAGTAGCCGCGCCGCGTCGCGCGGCGACGCCGGCCGCAGGGCGATCCGGTCCTCCGGAAGCTCGAAATTGAAGTCGGCGAGGCGCACGCCGGCTCTTTAGGCCATCCCCGCGATGGGGCGAAAGGCCGTGGCCGACGCGCGCCGCGCCCGAGGGCGCCTAGTGGTGGTGACCGCCGTGGCCGCCGCCGCCATGACCGCCGCCGTGACCACCGCCGTGGAAGCCGCCATGACCACCGCCATGGCCGCCGTGAAAGCCACCGCCGCCGCGGAAGCCGCCATGGAAGCCTCCACCGTGGAAGCCGTGATGGAATCCGCCGCCGTGGAAGCCGCGATGGAAGCCGCCGCCCCAGCCGCGCCAGCCCCACGGACCGCCCCAGCCGAAGCCGCGGCGCCAGGGGTAGCCGCACCAGTACCAGCCGGGACCGCGCCAGCCGCCATCGTACCAGCAATAGCGGTGGCCGCCCCAGAAGTAGGCGCCGTACTGGACCGGGGTCAGATAGGGATCGCTGGGCGCGATCTGCGCCGAGGCGCCCGTGGCCCCGGCGCCGCCCAGCGCCAGCGCCGCCGCGCCGACGGCGGCAGCCAAGATCTTACGCATGAAGGTCTCCGATGTCAGAACGTCCCGCGCGACAATCGGCGTTAACGTACAGCGACGCTGGACGTTGCAGGCCCTCACGACATTCTGAGCGGCCGGCCTTCGTCGGCCAACCGCCCCTAGGCGCCCGCGTCGGCGGCGACCTTCATCGAGACGATCTTGCCGGGATTGCGCGGCGGCTCGCCCTTCGGCAGCGCGTCCACATGCTCCATGCCCTCGGTCACCTCGCCCCAGACGGTGTACTGGCCGTCGAGGTAGTCGGCGTCGTCGAAGCAGATGAAGAACTGGCTGTTGGCCGAGTGCGGATTGCTGGTGCGGGCCATCGAGCAGACGCCGCGCACGTGCGGCTGCTGCGAGAACTCGGCGCGCAGGTCCGCCTTGTCCGAGCCGCCGGAGCCGGTGCCGGTGGGGTCGCCCCCCTGGGCCATGAAGCCGGCGATCACCCGATGGAACACCACGCCGTCGTAGAAGCCTTCGCGCGCCAGCTCCTTGATCCGCGCCACGTGGCCCGGCGCCAGGTCCGGCCGCAGGCGGATGGTCACCGGCCCCGAGTCGAGGGTCATGATCAGGGTGTTCTCGGCGGCGTCGGACATGGGCTGGGCTCTCGCTGAAGGGCCGGCACCTCTAGACCAAGTTCGCGCGCGGCGCGAGCCTAGGCGGCGAGCCGCGCCATGTCGGCGTCGACCATCTCGCGGATCATCTGCTCCAGGGTCACCGTCGCCGACCAGCCGAGCTGACGCGCGGCCTTGGCGGGATCGCCGCGCAGCACCTCGATCTCCACCGGCCGCCACAGCGCCGGGTCGATCACCAGCCAGTCCTCCAGCTTCAGGCCCAGGTAGCCGAAGGCGATCTCGCACATGGCCCGCACCGTGGTGGTGCGGCCGGTGGCGATCACATAGTCGTCGGGCGCATCCTGCTGGGTCATCAGCCACATGGCCCGCACATAGTCGCGGGCGTGGCCCCAGTCGCGCCGCGCGTCGACGTTGCCGAGCCGCAGCTCGCCGGCCAGGCCCAGCTTGATGCGCGCCGCCCCGTCGGTGACCTTGCGGGTGACGAAGTGCGGGGCGCGCAGCGGGCTCTCGTGGTTGAAGAGGATGCCGGCCGAGGCGTGCAGACCGAACCCCTCGCGGTAGGCGACCGTCATCCAGTGGCTGAACAGCTTGGCCGCCGCATAGGGCGAGCGCGGCCGCACCGGGGCGGTCTCGTCCTGCGCGTCGACGTCCGAGCGGCCGAAGATCTCCGACGACGAGGCCTGGTAGAAGCGCGCGGCCGGCGCGGCGAGCTTCACCGCCTCCAGCAGGTTGGCCGCGCCGACGCTGGTGACCTGGCTCGACGCCCGCGGCTGGCGCCAGGAGGCCGCCACCGACGACTGGGCGGCGAGGTTGTAGACCTCGTCCGGGGCCAGGGCCTCGATCAGGCGGCCGAGCGCCGGCGCGTCCATCAGGTCGCCGGCCACGATCCGCACCTGGTCCGCGATCCCGAGCCAGGCCAGCCGCTCGTCCGCCAGCCGCTCCTGCGACGACGGCCCGGCCAGCCCGACCACCTCGTAGCCCTCGCCGAGCAGCAGCTGCGCCAGGTAGGCCCCGTCCTGGCCGGTGACGCCGGTGATCAGCGCGCGCTTGGGCAACGGGACTCCCTCCTCGGACAGCCGCGCTTAGGCCAACAGACGCGCCCGTGCTAGCCTCGGGACATGCACCCTCGCGGTCGAAGCCCGTTCGATCCGCCTACGCGGCGTGTCTTCGCCGGCGAGGATCTGCTTTGCATGCAGGCCGCGGGGTTGCTGATGGAGGACGGCAAGCGCGAACTCATCGACGGCGAGATCATCGACCTGCCCTCGGAGAGCGACTCGCACATGTCGCTGAGAGTCGCGCTCAACCGGTCTCTGATACTCCAAATCGCTGACGACCTCCGCGTCGCATCGCGCGGCACGCTGCGGCTGTCGGAGACGGACTGGCCAGAGCCTGATTTCTATGTTCGCCAAGCGTCGACGCGCCCCGGCGACATCCATGGCGCCGATGTGCTGCTGGTGATCGAAATCTCGGACACAACACTGGCGCACGACCTCGGCGGCAAGGCCGACCTCTATCGCCGCCATGGGGTGTGCGAATATTGGGTCATCGACGTCAACGCGCGGCGGCTGCATGTCCATCGGGCTGACGGCGCCTGGCCCTCGCCGGCCGTGCCGCTCACCGACATCATAGAGCCCGCGCTGATCCCGGGCCTGCGCCTGCGGATCGCCGACTTCCTGCCCGACTGAGTTCAGCTCGCCAGCGCGATGCCGCCGTCGACGGCGATGGTCTCGCCCACCACATAGTCGCCGGCGCGCGAGGCCAGGTAGATGGCCGCGCCGGCCATGTCCTCGTCGCGGCCGATCCGGCGCATCGGCACGCGTTTAGCCACCTCGTCGCCGCGGTCGCGGGCGTCGCGGTTCATGCTGGAGGCGAACGGGCCGGGGGCGATGGCGCTGACCACGATCCAGTCGCGCACCAGCCGCGCGGCCATGCGCCGGGTCAGGTAGATCAGCCCCGACTTGGAGGCGTGGTAGGAGTAGGTCTCCTGCGGATTGAGCCGCATGCCGTCGATCGAGGCGATCATGATCACCTTCGACGGCCGTTCCTGCGAGGCGCGCGCGGCCAGCCTGGCGTGCAGCGCCTGGGTGAGGAAGAAGGGCGACTTCAGGTTCAGGTCCAGCACCTTGTCCCAGCCGCTCTCGGGGAACTCGTCGAAGTCCGCGCCCCAGGCGGCGCCGGCGTTGTTGACCAGTATGTCGAGCGCCGGCTCGGCCTCGCCGATCCGCGCCGCCAGCGCCTTGCAGCCTTCGACGGTGGAGATGTCCTGCGGCAGCGAGATGCAGGTCCCGCCGCCCTTCGACAGCTCTTCGGCGGTGGCGTCGCAGTCGGCGGCCTTGCGCGAGGAGATGTAGACCTTGGCGCCGCGCTCGATGAAGCCGGCGGCGATCATCCGGCCGATGCCGCGCGAGCCGCCGGTCACCAGTGCGGTGCGCCCCTCCAGTGAGAATAGATCGCTCGTCATCGCCCTCTGCCCTCCCGCGCCGCCGCGGCGCGCGCAGCAGTGGCCTCAAGCGCGGCGCAGGGTCAAGCTGGCGGGCTCAGACGAGCGCGACGCCCCAGATGCGCTCCAGGATGCGCAGCGGCGACGAGGCGGGCTCGGCCAGCGCCTCGACCGGCACGTAGAAGGTCTGCTCCAGCGCGCACTGGCCGCTGACCGCCGCGTGCGGGGTCTGGTCGGTGAAGGCCAGCCAGGTCGAGCCGCCGGGGAACGACACCAGCCGGCGCTCCGCCGTGCTCTGGTAGGTGCGGTCGCGCTTGGCGGCGTCGTGCATGCCCAGCATGATCTGGTCGTAATCGGTGCGCCGGCACTTGGTCAGCGCCAGCGCTTCCAGCAACCGCGCCTCGCCGGGCAGCAGCCGGCGGGTGCGGTGGCGGAAGCGGGAGGCGAAATCCTCGAAGCCGCCATCGGCGATCACCCACTCGCGGCTCGCGCCGGTGCGGTCGATGTTGGAGAACACCCGCAGGATGCGCCGGCCGGCGACCGGCTGGCTGGTGAAGGCGTCCAGGTGCAGGCTGCGGTCGTCCTTGCGCCGGCTGAGCGGCGGCTCGTCCTGCACCGAGCGGCGGCGCAGCGACGTGCGGCCGTACTCCAGGTCGGCGAGGTAGGCCGGGAAGAACTCGGCGAGCAAGCCCTGCGCCCAGTCGGCGTAGCGCGCCATCAGGGCGCGCAGGTCGGTCACCACCTCGGGCGCGCCGACGACGCCGTCGAGGTCGCCGGTGGTTGGATTGTAGCTGGAGTTCTTCGAGCGGCCGTCGCTCCAGTGCTTGTCGATCAGCTCGTAGTCTGCGTCCGTCAGCGCGAACGGCTCGGTCTCGACGATCAGCACGCCGTCGCGTTCCAGAAGGCTGCGCAGATCTGCGGTCCCAGGCTTGCCAGCGACCGCGACCGAGCCGAGCGGGCCCAGGTTCTGCGCGCGTGGCTCCATGCGACTCATCCCTGAACTGCTCATTCCTTCAGCGCCGCTCCTGCATAGGATCACACTAGCGCCGCCCAGTCCTGCCAAGCGTCGGCATAATTAAGGCCGTCTGCGCGCCGGCGCCAGTGCTGCGACGCATCACGTCACCAACGCCTTCGCCGCGCTTATAGTAGGTTTGTTTGCCAACAGATTTCATTCCAGGCCCCGGAAAAGCGCCGACTTGCTGTCGGACGCGCCCCTCAACCGTCACTCTCAAGCCGCACCGTGGCCTGCAACTCGATATCCGCCGCCGATCCGCCGATCAGCAGATCGTAGGCGCCCGGCTCCGTCACCCAGTTGCGGGCGGCGGGGTCGTAGAATGCGAACGCGCGCGCGTCGAGATCGATTCGCACCGTCTTCGTCTCCATCGGCCCCAGCTCTACTTTCGCAAAGCCTTTCAATTCCTTGACCGGGCGATCGACCGAGGGTCCGCGGGGGCGCACGTAGAGCTGGGCGGTCTCCTTGCCGGCCCGTTCGCCGACGTTGGTGAGGTCGAAGCTGACCGCGACCGAATCACCGGCCCTGGCCTGCTCGGGCGCGACCAGGCCCGAGTAGCGGAAGCGGGTGTAGGTGAGGCCGTGGCCGAACGCGAACATCGGCGGCTCGTTGGATGCGTCGAAGTGACGGTAGCCGACTCGCAGCCGCTCGCCATAGGCGACGCTCTCGCCGCCCGGATAATAGGCATGCGCCGGCGTATCCTCGAGCCGCGCCGGGAAGGTCACCGGCAGCCGCCCGGACGGGGCCGATTCGCCGAGGATGATCCGCGCGACGGCGTCGGGCCCCGCCTCGCCGCCCAGCCAGGCCGCCAGCACCGCCGGCACGTGGTCGATCCACGGCAGCGCGTAGGGCGCGCCGGTCACCAGCACCACGATGGTGCAGGGGTTGGCGGCCAGCACCGCCTCCACCAGCGCATTCTGGTCGCCCGGCAGCTCCAGGCTGTCGCGGTCGTAGCCCTCGCCTTCGCTGATCGAGGCGGCCCCGACCACCACCACCGCGGCGTCGCACTCGGCCGCCAGCTCCGCGGCCTGCTCGACCGAGCCGCGCGGCGTGCGCAGGCCGAGGCTGACGTACTCCCAGGCGAGCCCCGCCGCCTCGCCAGCCTGCGTCTGCCCGGCCTGCGCCTGCTCGGCGCGGACGTACTCCACCCGGATCGGATAGCCGCGGCCGGCGGCTAGCTCCACGGCGACGGTCTTGCGCGGCGCGGCGCCGCCGCCAAGGTCGAGGTTGTCCGGCACGCCGGGCGTCGCCGCGTCGATCAGCGGCTTGCCATCCAGCCACAGCCGCATCTCGCCCGGCCCGCGCAGCGACAGCTCGTGGCGGCCGTCGCGGTCGGGCCAGAGCCAGCCGGACCAGCGGAAGGCGGCGTAGCCGGCGGGCTGGCCGCCGCCGAAGTTGTGGCTGACCAGCTTGCCGAGCTGGCGCTCGACCCGCGCCTGCAGCGGCTCGCCCGAGAGGTCGGCCGCGGCGAAGTACTCGCAGAGCACGCCGGGCGCGCCGCGCGCCTCGTCGGGGCTGAACATGGCGGCGCGGGCCGTGGGCGGCACCGGCTCGTTGTCGCCGCCGTCGGCGTGCAGCACCTCGGCGCGGCCGGCCAGCCGCTCGCTCAGCGCCGAGAGGATCGAGACCTGGCGGTCGGTGCGCACCTGCGAGGAGCCGCCGCCCTGGATGCGCCGGGCCGCCGCGTTGGGGCCGACCACGGCGACGCGCCTCACGTCGCCGAGCGGCAGCAGCTCGCCCTCGTTCTTCAGCAGCACCACCGCCTCCAGCGCCGCCTGCTCGGCGATCGCCCGGTGGCGGGCGGTGCGCAGCTCGCCCGCCGGCGGCTCGCCGCCGTCGAGCACGCCGGTGCGCAGGATCAGCCGGCACAGCCGCAGCGCCGCATCGCCGACCTGCGCCTCGGCCACCTCGCCGGCCTTCACCGCCGCCACCAGCTTGTCGCCGAACCAGCGCGGCGGGCCCGGCATCTCCAGGTCCGTGCCGCCGTTGGCGGCCGCGGCGGTCGCGTGCACCGCGCCCCAGTCGGAGATCACAACGCCGTCGTAGCCCCACTCGCCCTTGAGGATGTCGGCCAGCAGCTCGCGGCTCTCGGTGGCGTAGACGCCGCGCAGCCTGTTGTAGGAGGCCATCACCGTCCACGGATTGGCGACTTTGACGATCTTCTCGAAGGCCGCCAGGTAGACCTCGCGCAGCGTCCGCTCGTCGAGCTCGACGCTGACCGTCATCCGATTCTGTTCCTGGTTGTTGGCCGCATAGTGCTTCAGCGAGGCGCCGACGCCCTCGCCCTGCAGCCCCTGCACGAACGCCACCCCCAGCTCACCGGCGAGGTGAGGATCCTCGGAATAGGTCTCGAAGTTGCGGCCCCAGAGCGGCGTGCGGACGATGTTGACCGTGGGGGCCAGCACCACCCGGTTGCCCAGCGCCAGCGCCTCGCGGGCGATCGCCGCGGCCACCTCCCGCGTCAGCTGCGGGTTCCAGGTCGAGGCGATGGCGATGCCGACCGGGAACACCGTCGCCGGGACGCCTTCGTTGGAGCGCACGCCGGTCGGCCCGTCGCAGACCCGCACCTGCGGCACGCCCAGCCGCTCCACCCCCTCCAGCGTGAAGGCGGCCGAGCCCGCCATCAGCCCGACCTTCTCCTCCAGCGTCAGCCGCCCCGCCAGGTCGCGCGCCCGCGCCTCCAGCGGCGCTGCGGGGTCGAGATAGACGGCGGCTTCGGTGGTGACGGCCATGGGCGTCGGCTCCCTTCGTGGGCCCCGGGGCGTAACCCGACAGTGGGGCAAATGGCGCCCGCGCGCCAGTGCGAGGGCCGCGCGGCAACAATTTCTCAAGGCCCGCGATGTGCTAGTCTGGCGTCCCTGTGACGGGATGGCGGACGTGGGTCTTGGAATTCCGGTGAAGTCGAAGCTGGCGGCGCTCGCGCTCGCGTTCGGGCTCGCCCTGCCCGCGCTCGCCGACACCCCCCAGCCGGCCGACCCGCTGCGCGAGGCGGAGCGGTCGGTGGTGCGAGTGGTCACCGTCTCGCTGGATGCGCTGGGCGCGCCGGTCGGCCTCGACACCGGCAGCGGCTTCGCCGTCGCGCCGGGGGTGGTGGTGACCAACCGGCACATGGTGCAGGGCTCGGCCGAGGCGGTGCAGACCGAGACCTTCGTGATCCCGGAGCCGGACGCCGGCGGCCAGTCGCAGCGCGCCACGGTCAAGCAGACCTGGGCCGACGCCGACCTGGCGCTGCTGGTCGCGCCCGGCCTGCCCTCGCCGCCGCTGATCATCGCCCAGACCCAGCCCGGCAAGGAGGCGACGGTGCGGGCGCTCGGCTATCCGGGCGTCACCGACGAGGTGCGCAAGCTGCCGCTCACGGAGATCCTGCGCCCGCAGGAGCCCTATGTGACGCCGGGCTCGATCGCCCTCTTCTCCTCGGTGGCGCCCGGCGGCGCGCGCATCGACACCATCTTCCACACCGCGCCGATCAATCCCGGCAACTCCGGCGGGCCGCTGATCGACGCCTGCGGGCGGGTGATCGGCGTCAACACCTGGAGCGCCGGCGCCGAGCTCAGCGCCGACGGCCAGATGACCACGCCGCAGGGCCAGTTCATCGCCACCCAGTCGAACGTGCTGGCCCGGTTCCTGGCCGACGCGCAGGTGAAGGGGCTGTTCGCTTCGGGGGCCTGCGTGCCGGCGGCGGTGCAGGTGCTGGAGGACCGGCTGCGCACCGACGAGAGCGCCATCGCCGCCCAGCACGACCAGTTCACCCACTTGCAGTCGCAGCTGGGGACCGCGCAGGCGGCCGAGCGGCGGCTGGGCGGGCTGGTGGGCTTCATCGGCGGCGCGCTCGGCCTGCTGATCCTCATCCTGCTGGCGCTGCGCTTCCGGCCCCGGCCCCGCCCGCGCGGCGGCGCCCAGGTCGCCCCGCTACGCCCGGTCCCGTCGCCGAACTCCGGCGCCGAGCAGGCCCGCGTCGAGACCGTCCCCTGACGGAGTTGGCCGGCAAACTATCCTTCTCCCCTTGCGGGAGAAGGAGCCGAGTCCCTCAGCCGAACGCGCCGGCGACGCCGAGCGCGGCCGCCGCGGCGAGGCACCAGAGCGGGTTCAGCCTGGTGAAGTAGACCACGCCGGCGCTGGCGGCGGTGACCAGGGCCAGGCGCCAGTCCGCGTCGGCGGCGCGCACCAGCACGAAGGCGCTGGAGCAGATGAACCCCACCGTCACCGGCGCGAGCCCCGCGCCCACCGCCATCCGCCACTGGGTCTCGCGGTAGCGGTCCCACACCTTGGCCACCCAGAAGGTGACGAGGCAGGACGGCGCGCACATGCCGGCCGTGGCCACCAGCGCCCCGAGGATGCCCGCAGCCTTCCAGCCCACCAGGGTCGAGACCAGGAAGTTCGGCCCCGGCGCGGCCTGGGCGATGGCGAACAGGGCCGCGAAGTCCTGGTTGGTCATCCAGTGGCGCACGTCCACCGCCTGGCGGTGGATCTCCGGGATCACCGCGTTGGCGCCCCCGAACGCCACCAGCGACAGCGTCGCGAACTGCACCGCCAGCGCGCCCAGGGTGTCGCCGCTTTTCATGGCGGGGCCGTCATGCGCTGCGCAGCCGCCACCACCAGGCCGCGGCGATGCTGATCGGCGCCAGCGCCAGCAGCACGTAGGGCAGCGGCCAGTGCAGCAGCGCCACCGCCGCGAAGGCGCTGACGATGAAGGGCGCGGCGACCAGCGGGCGGGTCTTCAGCAGCGGCTCGGCCATCCGCGCGGCGGTCGCCACCACCAGGCCGGAGGCGGCCGCGCCGAGCCCTACCAGCGCGTGCCGGATCTCGGTCAGGCCGCCGAAGCGGGTGTAGAGCGCGCCCAGGCCGATCACCACCAGCACCGGCGTGCCGACCAGGCCGGCGAAGGCGGCGGCCGAGCCGCGCCAGCCGCACGACCGCGCCCCCACGACGATCGACATGTTGACGACGTTCGGCCCCGGCAGGCTCTGGCACAGCGACAGCGTCTCGGTGAAGTCGTCGGCCGTCAGCCAGGCGCGCCGCTCCACCAGCACCCGCCGCGCGAACGGCAGCGTGCCGCCGAAGCCCGAGATCGCGATCGAGAAGAAGGCCGCGAACAGGGCCGCCGGCCCTGGCCGCTCGGTCACTTGCAGGGAAAGGCGACAGCCAGCGCCTCGAGCACCAGGTCCTGCGCCGCCAGCGGCCGCTTGTCGGCGTGGGTCGCCAGGAAGTCGCGGACCGTCGCCACCAGCTGCGGCGCGGTGACGGTGCCCGGCAGGCAGACGCGCGGGCGCTGGCCCGCGCCCTGGGCCGCCTGCTGCGCGTCGCTGACGCCGAGCACGTAGCCGACGCACTGGGCCGAATGGACGTTGTAGTCGGCCTGGCCGGCGTGGGCGGAACACTCCGTGTAGAGCATCTGGCCGGTGAAGAACTCCAGGTCCGCCGCGCGCGCCGGCGCGCCGGCCGCCAGCAGGCCCGCCATCCCCAGCGCCGCCGCCCCCATTGCCGCCGCCCAGGTCCTCGTCATCGCACAGGCCTCCACACACCGAACGTCGCCGCGCACCTATGCCGGCGCCGATGCGGGAGTCGCAAGAGGCGCACGAACTCGTTAGACAGGCGCGGGCCTCCGCGCCCCGCAGCCAGTCACGACAAAGGGAAGGCCGACATGGGCCCACGTTCGATCGCCAACATGGTCTTCATCGCGCTGCTGGCGCTGCTGCTGGCCGGCGGCGTGCTGTCGACGGTGGACATGCTCGGCGTGGCCCTGCACCCGCCGTCCTAGGCGCCCTCAGCCCTTCAGCCGGACGATCGCCGACGCGTAGGGGGCGAGCTCCAGGGCCGCCTGGCCGAGCCGCGCCCCGCCCTCCAGCAATAGGGGCTCGGCGCCCTGAAGCTCGGGGCCGGCGACGCTGGCGGCCTCGCCGCCAAGCTCGAAGTAGCAATAGACCTGCTCGCCGTCCGCCACCCGCTCGTAGGCGAGCACATTGTCCGGCGCGGTCAGCGGCAGCGCCGCGCCCACCTGCAGCGCCGGCGAGGCCTTGCGCGCCGCGATCAGCCGGCGGGTGAAGTGCAGCATCGAGTCCGGATTGGCCTCCTGGCGCTCGATCGCCAGCGGCAGGTGGGACGGGTCCATCGGCAGCCAGGCGTCCGCCGCGGCGGTGAAGCCGCCCATCGGCGCGGCGCTGGTCCAGGGCATCGGCGTGCGGCAGCCGTCGCGGCCGGGGCCGCCGGCGTAGGCGGCGATGGCGAAGGGATCCTGCAGCCGCTCGAATGGCACGTGGCCGTCCGGCAGGCCGAGCTCGTCGCCCTGGTAGACGAACACCGTGCCGCGCATCGCCACCAGCGCCGCCAGCAGCGCCCGCGCCATCCGCGGGTCGTTGTGCCCCATGCGGGTCGGGAAGCGGGTGACGTCGTGGTTGCCGAGCGACCAGGAGGGCCAGCCGGCCGCGCCGGCCCACGACTCCAGCGCCGAGCGGAACAGCGCCGGCGTGCCGGGCGCCCCGGACAGCAGGTAGAAGCTGTAGGCGGTGTGGAGGCGGCCGGGCGCCGTGTACTCCTGCTGGCGCGGCAGCGGCGGGTCGTCGCCGATCTCGCCGACCGTCATCCGCGCATCGTAGCTGTCCATCAGCGCCCGCAGCCGTTCGATGAACGGCAGGTTCTCCGGCCGCGAGCGGTCCATGCGGTGGAACTGCATGTCGGTCGCCATCAGCGGAATGCGCCGGCGGTTCGCCGACGGATTGTCGCGCAGCTCCAGGTCGTGGACGTAGTAGTTGACCACGTCGAGGCGGAAGCCGTCGACGCCGCGGTCGAGCCAGAACCTGGCGACGTCCAGCACGGCGTCCTGCACCGCCGGGCTCCAGAAGTTGAGGTCCGGCTGCTCGGCCAGGAAGTTGTGCAGGTAGTATTGGCGGCGCCTGGCGCTCCAGCTCCAGGCCGCGCCGCCGAACGAGGCCAGCCAGTTGTTGGGCGCCCTGCCGTCCGGCCGCGGATCGGCCCAGACGTACCAGTCGGCCCGCGGATTGTCGCGCGAGGCGCTGCTCTCGACGAACCAGGGGTGCTTGTCGGAGGTGTGCGACCAGACCTGGTCGACGATCACCTTCAGGCCGCGCGCGTGCGCCTCGGCCAGCAGCGCGTCGAAGTCGCCGAGCGAGCCGAACATCGGGTCGACGTCGCGGTAGTCGCTGACGTCGTAGCCGAAGTCCTTCATCGGCGACTTGTAGAAGGGCGAAAGCCAGATGGCGTCGACGCCCAGCGAGGCGACGTAGTCGAGGCCCCGCCGCACCCCTGCCAGATCGCCGATGCCGTCGGCATTGGTGTCGAGGAAACTGCGGGGGTAGATCTGGTACACGACCGCCCCGCGCCACCAGTCCGCCATGCCGACACCCCTCGACTCGCCGGCCCGACTGCGGCGCGCCGCAGGCGACTATCGCGTCAACGCGGCAAGCGGAACCCCGGCCGACCCACAGCCTGGGTTGTTTTTGACAGGGATCGACTCACGGCTCCTTCTCCCGCAGGGGGAGAAGGATTTTGGCGCGCTCCAGCGCCGCCGCCGCCGCATGCGAACGGCCGCCCGGAAGCTCCGGACGGCCGTTCAGGCGATCGCCAGGGACGCGAGGCTCAGTAGCCGTCGTCCTCGTCGCGGTTCAGGCTGAGGTCGTAGTTCAGGCGCGAGGCCAGCAGCGAGAGCCGCGAGTTCAGGTCGCGCGTCTGCCAGTCGGACATGCCGTCGTCCTGGTAGCGGGCGTCGAGGTCGACGATCTGGCGCAGCTCCACCCGAAGCCGGGCGGCCTGGTCGACGCTGAGGTCGCCGCCGCGAACGCCGTCGTCGATGCGGGCGCGGATGTTGTCTTCGCGCTGGGAGACGCCCGCGTCGTAGCTTTGGGCCAGAGCCGGCAGGGCGGCCGCGGCCATAGCGCCCCCCGCAAAGAGCGCGATCAAGGCCGTTTTCATGGTCGTAAGTCCTTTTAACTGACGAGTAGATTTCGATTGCCCGCGAGCAACCACGCTACCAAACGCCCACCGAACAACGGTGTTCCGCGCACCCACGCCGGTCTTGATTTTGTGTTGTATTGAAGCCATGGCAGCGTTTGCTGGCGAGCTTCGCCTTATATACGCAGGCGTTGCTGTGGCTAGACGCGCGAGCGCCGCGGTTTTCCGTGCAGCTCGGCGCCGGCGTTGGCCGGCAGCACGATGAAGAACAGCCCCGAGACCAGCGCCACGCCGCCGATGACCAGGAACGCCGGGTCGATGATCTGGGCGGTCACATGCTTGGCGTGGGCGCCGGCCTGCAGGAAGTGCAGCATGGTGGCGGCGAAGCCGATGCCGATGCTCTGCGCCAGCCGCTGGCCCATCGCCGACATGGTCGAGGCGCGGCTCATCTGCGACTGCCCGATGTCGGCGTAGGCGAGGCCGTTCAGCGCCGTGAACTGCAGCGAACGGAAAAAGCCGCCGGTGAGCAGGATCGCGTACATGATCCAGTGCGGCATGCCCTTGGAGAACAGGGCGTAGGTCATGAACGAGGCGCCGACGATCACCGCGTTGACGCTGAGCGTCATGCGGAAGCCGAACCGTTCCAGGATCGGCGGCACGCAGGTCTTCATCACCAGGGCGGCGGCGGCGCTGGCGAAGGTCATCATGCCGGCCTGGAACGGCGACATGCCGAACGCCACCTGCAGCAGCAGGGCCAGCAGGAACGGCGTCGCGCCGACGCCCATGCGCATGAAGGTGCCGCCCACCACCGAGGCGTAGAAGGTTTTGATCCGGAACAGGCTGAGGTCGAGGATGGCGTAGGGCGTGCGCTTGGCGTGCCAGGCGTAGATGAACAGCAGCGTCAGCCCGCCGCCCATCAGCGCCGGCACCAGCCACGGCGCCAGGTGGCCGCGGCCGAGGTTCTCGAAGCCGTAGACGACGCCGGCCATGCCGAGGCCGGTGAGGATCATGCCGACCCAGTCGAGCGGTCCGGCCTCCTCCTCCTTGATGTCGGCGATGTACTTGGTCACCAGCACGATCCCCAGGGCGGCGATCGGCAGGTTGAGGAAGAAGATCCAGCGCCAGGAGAAGTAGGTGACGATGAAGCCGCCGATCGGCGGGCCGATCACCGGCCCCAGCATCGAAGGCATGGTCAGCACCGACATGGCGCGCACCAGGTCGTGCTTGGGCGTCGAGCGCAGCAGCACCAGCCGCCCGACCGGCCCCATCAGCGCCCCCGCCGCGCCCTCGGCGACCCGCGCCAGCAGCAGCTCCGGCAGGTTGGTGGCGAAGCCGCAGGCCGCGCAGGAGGCGGCATAGAGGCCGATGGCGATCAGGAACACCCGCTTGGCGCCGAACCGGTCGGCGGCCCAGCCGCTGATCGGCAGGAAGATCGCCAGCGCCAGCAGGTAGACGCTGATCAGGGTGTTCAGCCGCACCGGGTCTTCGTGCAGCGTCACGGCCATCGGCGGCAGCGCGTTGGCGATCACCGTGGCGCTCAGCGTCTGCATCAGCATCGCCGCGCCGATGATCGCCGGCACCAGGCTGGAGAACGGCTTGTCCTCGGCCTCCGCCAACGGCTCGGCGATCGGCTCGCCCTCGTAGGCGGCGGCCATCTCGGCCTCGCGCCGCGCCTCCAGGTCGGCCGGCCTGAGGGCGACGTCGTCGGCCATCAGCGCTCCTCCGCCAGCCGCGCCAGCGGCTCGGCGGCGGCGGCCAGCACCGCCCGCTCCTCGGGTCCGAGGCGGGCGAGCCGGGCGGCCAGCCAGTCGTTGCGGCGCCGGCGGATCGCCTCCAGCGCCTTCGCGCCCTTGGCGGTGAGCGTCAGGCCGACGCGGCGGCGGTCGCCGGCGGCGCCCTCGGCCCGGGCGATCCAGCCGGCCTGCTCCAGCCGCTTCACATGGCTGCTCATCGAGGCGCGGGTCATCTGCTCGCGGTCGGCGAGGGCGGAGACGCCGATGCCGGCGTTCTTCTTCACCGCCCCCAGCAACTGGGCGTCGAGCGCCGAGGCGCCGGCCCGCTGCGCCTCGCGGCGCAGGGCGCGCGAAACGCGCAGCAACGCCGGCCTGAGCGCGTCGGCCAGCGGCAGGATGTCCTTGGAGGTCGGCTGCGCCAGGGCGTTCATCGGGACTCGGACGATGTAGTTAGGCTACCTAACTAACCGGATTCCGGATTGTTGCAACCCGCCTCGCGCCGCGCTGCAGCGAAACCCATTGACGCACCCCGCGGCAGGCGCGGAGCATGGCCGGCGAACACGCGGAGGAAGCGGCCATGGCCTACGATCTCGTCATCCGGGGCGGCGTCGTCGTCGACGGGACCGGCGCCGGCCGCTTCGAGGCCGACGTCGCCGTCGAAGGCGGCCGCATCGCCGCGATCGGCCAGGTGTCGGAGCGGGGCGCCGAAGAGATCGACGCCCGGGGCCGGCTGGTGACGCCCGGCTTCGTCGACATCCACACCCACTACGACGGCCAGTCCAGCTGGGACCAACGCCTGGCGCCGTCGTCGACGCATGGGGTCACCACCGTGGTGATGGGCAACTGCGGCGTGGGCTTCGCCCCGGTGAAGCACAAGGACACCGAGGCCCTGATCCACATGATGGAAGGGGTGGAGGACATTCCCGAGGCGGTCCTGGCCGAAGGGGTCAAGTGGAACTGG
>DASXEN010000062.1:0-44868 GCA_036490095.1 Caulobacteraceae bacterium | reverse complement strand
CCAGGCGGCCAGCACCACCTCGACGCTCTCGCGGAAGCGCTCGGCGCTCTCCTCCACCGGCACCCCGAAAGCGTCGAACTCGGCGCGCGAGAAGCCGCGCCCCGCGCCCCAGTTCACCCGCCCGCCGGAGAGCACGTCGAGCAGCGCCACCTCTTCGGCGAGGCGCAAGGGGTGGTAAAAGGGCGCGAGCGAGACGGCCATGCCGATGCGCAGGCGACGGGTGCGCTCGGCGGCGACCACCCCCATCATGTGCGGCGAGGGGCAGACCGAGAAGCCGGAGAAGTGGTGCTCGGCCAGCCACACGGCGTCGTAGCCGCTGCGGTCCATGATCTCGAACCGCTCGATCGCCCGCTGGTAGATGGTCCCGATCGGAATGCTCCGATCCGCCCACCCGAAAAACTGCAGCACGCCCACCTTCATGGGGCGATCCTCCCTGGTTTTGCGGGATGCTAGCCTAATCGGTGGGTTCGAGCGCGCCGCAGGCGCTTAGTCTCAACGCAGAGTCCGCGGAGGAGGCGCGGAGTACGCAGAGACAACGGGCCCCTCCGCGACCTCTGCGCTTCCCTGCGTCCTCCGCGTTAAGACTAAGCGCCTGCGGCGCGCGCTACGCCTGGGGTTGTGGGCGCTATCCCTCGAAGTACAGATGCCGGTGCAGGCGGCAGCCGGGGTTGAAGCACGCGCCGCAATTTGGGCAGCGGTCCTCGCAAGCCAGGTATTCGGCGACCGGCATCTGCCGGCCGCAGGCGCCGCACATCGCCGCCAGCGCCGACTGCTCGGTCCGCGGCCACACCCGCGCGGCGTGGTCGGCCAGGGCGTCGTGGCAGGCGCGGCAGGCGTAGTAGGCGCCGCAGCAGGGGAGGCGCAGGGCGACGATGTCGAGGGGGCTGCGCCAGTGGGCGCAGCGGGTTTGCGGATCGAGGTCCAGGCCATGGACGGGCGGCCTCATGCGGTGGCGCGCAGGAACTCGGCCACCGCCGCATCGAAGCCGGCGGCGCAGTCGAGGTTGACCGGGTGGCCGCCTTCGAGGTCGGCCACGACGAGGCCGGGAATCTGCGCGGCGGCCCGGTCGCGCAGCGGCTGGAAGCTCTTCTCGCGGCGGCCGTTGACCAGCAGGGTGGGGACGGCGATCTCGCCCAGGCGATCCGCCACCGAAAGCTGCGGCGCGGTGACGGTGAAGGTGTGCGCCATCGCCGCGAGCGAGATCAGCTCGGCGTCGGCGGCAAGCTCGTCCTCGATGTCGGGCGCGAGGCGGCCGGCGCGCTTCGGATAGAAGGGCAGGGTGGTGAGCGTCGCGCGGCCGCGCGCCTCGATCGCCGCGGCCCGGGCACGCCGTTCGTCCTCGCTCAGCGGCGGGCGGACTGGCCCGAGCGCCGAGGCCGAGTTGGTGAACACCTGCGCGGTGATCCGCTCGGGGTGGGCCAGCGCGTAGTTCAGCGTCAGGCCGGCGCCGAACGACTGGCCGCAGATCGCCCAGCGCTCGGCCCCGAGGCTGCGGCGCAGCGCCTCGAAGCGCTCGATGTAGGCGCCCACGCTGTAGGCGGCCGGGTCCGCGGGCGCCTGCGAGCGGCCGTGGCCGAGCAGCTCGACCACCACTGGCGTCGCCACCTCGCCCAGCGCCGCCAGGTTCGGCCGCCACTGCGCGCGGCTGGAGCAGATGCCGTGCGCCAGCAGCAGGTAGGGCTTGGCGCCGTCGCCGTGGACCTCGACGTGCATCATGGGCGGTCCCTTAAGCCGCTCGGGGAACGACGACCATGGCGCTATGCGCGGCCCAAGCCCGATCCCCTCACCCTCCCACGCTGCTGGCGCAGCGCGGGCCCCTCCCTCTCCCGATGGGAGAGGTGTTTTCTTGACCTCTCCCATCGGGAGAGGGAGGGGCCCATTGCGGAGCAATGGGAGGGTGAGGGGATCGGGCGTAGGACGCGAAACCCCTCAGCGCATGAACCGATACCCCACCCCCGGCTCGGTGAGGATGTGCTTGGGGGAGGCGGGCTCGGTTTCGATGCGCTGGCGCAGCTGGCCGACCAGCACCCGCAGGTAGGGGAGGTCGTCGGCGTGGGCGGGGCCCCAGATGGCGGTGAGGAGCTGGCGGTGGGTCAGCACCCGGCCGTCACCCTCGGCGAGGCGGGCCAGCAGCTCGTATTCCTTCGGCGAGAGGCGCAGCGGCTCGCCGGCGCGGGTGACCAGGCGGCGCACCAGGTCGATCTCCAGGTCGCCGGCGACGACCGTCGCCTCGGCGCCGACCCGCTCCAGCTTGTGGCGCAGGGCGACGCGCAGGCGGGCGAGGAATTCGCCGACCCCGAACGGCTTTTGCACATAGTCGTCGGCGCCGAGGTCGAGCGTGGCGATCTTTTCGGCCTCGCGCTCGCGGGCCGAGAGCACGATCACCGGGCCGACGTAGAAGGCGCGGGCGGCCTTCAGCAGGTCCTTGCCGTCCATGTCCGGCAGGCCGAGGTCGAGCACCACCGCGTCCGGCGCGCCTGCGGCGATGGCGCGCAGGCCCGCGGCGCCGTCGTCGGCGCGCACCGGCTCGAAGCCGGCGGCGGTCAGCGCCGGGCCGAGGAAGCGGTGCATCTGCGGCTCGTCGTCGATCACCAGGATGCGGGGGCGGTAGGCGCTCATCGCAGCCCCATCAGAGCAACCAGTGCGGGGTGGGCTTCTCTTTCGGCAGGCTGATCAGGATGCGCGTGCCGCGGCCGTGGTGGATCGGGCTGGCGGCGGCGATGCGTCCGCCCATGGCGTCGACGAAGCCCTTGGCGATGGCCAGGCCCAGCCCCGTGCCCTGGCCGCGGTCGCTGCTCTCGGAAAGCCGCTGGAAGCGCTCGAACACCTGCTGCAACTGGTGGGTGGGGATGCCCTTGCCCTCGTCCTCGATGCTGATCACCACATTGCGCTGGTCCTCGTAGACGGCCGCCTCGATGCGCGAGCCGTCGGCGCTGTAGGCGACGGCGTTCTCCAGGATGTTGACCAGCGCCTGCTCCAGCAAGGCCGAGTCGGCCGGCACGGTGGAGAGGGTCGGCGGGAAGTCGCGCACCAGCTGGCGCTGGCCGAGCCGGCGCGAGACCCGGTCGGCGGCGGCAGTGACCACGTCGCGCGGATCGGTGGACTGCAGCCGCGGCGCGACGCCGCCGCCCTCCAGCCGGGTCATGTCCAGGAGGTTGCCGACGTAGCTGTTGAGCCGCTCGGCCTCGTCGCGGATGCTTTCCAACAGGTCGTCCTGCACCGGCCGCTCCAGCTCGCCGCCGTATTCCAGCAGGGTGGTCGCCGCGCCCAGCACGCCGGCCAGCGGGGTGCGCAGGTCGTGGCTGATGGAGTTGAGCAGGGCGGTGCGCAGCCGCTCGGAGCGGCGCAGGGCGTCGGCTTCGGAGGCTTCCGCGGCCAGCTCGGCCCGCTCGATGGCGATGGCGCCCTGGTCGAGCAGCGCCAGCACGTAGCGCTCGGACTCGGCGTCGGCCTGCGGCTGCGGCTCGATGGCGGCGACCCCGGCGCGCTTGCCGATGCCCTGCAGCGGCCAGAAGGTCCAGCCGGCGCTGGGCAGGGTGCCGGTGCCGGCCCCGGCCGGCTCGCCGTGCTCCCAGGCCCAGCGGGCGGCGGCCATGTCCTGCGCGCCGAGCTCGGTCATCGCCGGCGCCGCCGCGACCGGGACGATCTCGCCGCCCTCCGGCAGCAGGATCATCGCCCGCCCGCCGGTCGCCGCCGCGGCCTGCTCGGCCAGCGCGGTGGCGGCGTCCTGCTTCACCGCGGAGGCCGAGAGCCGGCGGCTGGCGGCGAGCAGCGAGGTGATGGCGGCGGCGCGCCGCGAGGTCGCCCGCTGCTGGTCGCGCACCCGCCCGGCGAGGAAGCCGGTCACCAGCGCCACCGCCAGGAACACGAACAAGGTCAGCACGTCGGTCGGCGAGCCGATGACGAACAGGTAGCGCGGGGCGAGGAAGAAGTAGTTGTAGACCAGGAAGGCGAGGCCGGCCGCCAGCAGCGCCGGCCGCAGCCCTTGCAGCACCGCGGCGGTCAGCACCGCGGCCAGGTAGATCATCCCCAGGTCCGAGGCGCGGAAGGTGCGGTCGAGCCAGAGGGCGACGCCGGTGGCCACCGCGACGTAGCCGAGCCCCGGCAGGTAGCTGCGCCAGGCGTGCGGCTCGCGCGCCACCACCGCGGCCAGCGAGGGGCCGGCGGGCGCGGCCGAGCGCTCGGTGACGATGTGCAGCGCCACCCCCTCGGCGCGCCGCATCATCGCCGCGGCGAACGAGCGGCGCAGCGCCTCGCGCCAGAGGCTGTCGCGCGACTTGCCGATCACCAGCTGGGTGACGTTGTTCTTGCCGCAGTAGTCGGCGACGGCGCCGGTGATGTCGTCGGCGGTCAGCACCACGGTCGGGGCGCCCAGCTGCTCGGCCAGCTTCATGGCGTCGTTGATCCGGGCCAGCGCCGCAGCGCTGGGCGGCGGGCGCGCCGGCCGCTCGACGGTGGCGACGGTCCAGGGCGCGTCCATCATCTCCGCCAGCCGACGGCCTGAGCGCACCAGCTGGTCGGCCATGCCGTCGCCGGCGACCAGCACCAGGATCCGCTCGCCGGCCGCCCAGGGCCCGGCGACGCCGGCCCGCCGCATGGCGCCGATCAGCTCGTCGTCGACCACCCGCGCGGCGCGGCGCAAAGCCAGCTCGCGCAGCGCCGTCAGGTTCTCCGGCTTGAAGAAGTTCTCCGAGGCCAGCTGGGCGGTCTCCGGCACGTAGACCTTGCCCTCGGCGAGGCGCTGGCGCAGCTCCGCCGGGGTGATGTCGACGATCTCCACCTCGTCGGCCTTGGAGAGGATCACGTCCGGCACCGTCTCGCGCTGGCGCACGCCGGTGATCTTCCAGACCACGTCGACCAGGCTCTCCAGGTGCTGGATGTTGAGCGTGGTCCAGACCGAGACGCCGGCCTCGAGCAGCTCGGCGACGTCCTGCCAGCGCTTCGGATGGCGCGAGCCGGGCGCGTTGGAGTGGGCGAACTCGTCGACCAGCAGCAGCTCCGGCCGCCGCGCCAGGGCGGCGTCGAGGTCGAACTCCATGAGGGTGCGGCCGCGGTAGTCGATCGGCTGGCGCGCCAGGATCTCCAGGCCGGGCGTCAGCGCCTCGGTCTCCTTGCGCCCGTGGGTCTCGACCACGCCGACGACGACGTCGCGGCCCTCGGCCCGCCGGCGGGCGGCCTGGGCCAGCATCTCGTAGGTCTTGCCGACCCCCGGGGCCATGCCGAGGAAGACCTTGAGCCGGCCGCGTCCGGCCTTCTTGGCTTCCGCCAGAAGCGCGTCGGGATCGGGGCGGCGCGGCTCGTCGAGCGTCATGGCCCCTTAGGCTGAGCCTTCGGGAAGGCGCCGTCCAGCGCCCGGTTGGTCATCAGCACGTTGACGCGCGGCTGGCCGATGAAGCCGAGGAACGGCCCCTCGACGCGGGCGGCGATCAGCCGGCGGACCGCGGCGGCCGGGACCCCGCGCGCCCTGGCGATGCGGCCCGCCTGCAGGTCGGCGTAGGCGGGGGAGATGTCCGGGTCGAGGCCGGAGCCGGAGGTGGTGACGGCGTCGTCGGGGACCTGCGGCTGGCCGGTCGATCGGCGCACCGCGGCCGCGTCGGCGGCGACGCGCCTGGCGAGGTCGGGGCTCAAGGGGCCGTAGTTGGAGCCGCCCGAGGCGGTCGGGTCGTAGCCGCCGGCGCCGGCCGCCGACGGGCGCGGGTGCAGGTACTCGTCGCGCGTGAACGGCTGGGCCAGCAGCGACGAGCCGACGACGTGGCCGTCCTTGGCGTAGACCAGGCTGCCGTTGGCCTGCGCGGGGAACAGCGCCTCGGCGACGCCGGTGACCGCCAGCGGATAGCCGAGCCCGAGGATCAGCGTCAGCAGCAGCGTCGAGACGATGGCGGGGCGGATGTCGGAGAGCATGTGTGATTTCCGTGAGTCAGAGGTCACTCAACCCCGCTCTTCCCCGCGGAGCGGGTGGCGGGCCATCACGCCAGCCCGAGGGTGGTGATGGTCAGGTCGACGAGCTTGATGCCGACGAAGGGGGCGACGACGCCGCCGAGGCCGTAGATCAGCAGGTTGCGCTGCAGCAGCTTGGCCGCGCCGATGGGCCGGTAGCGCACGCCCCGCAGCGCCAGCGGGATCAGGGCGATGATGATCAGCGCGTTGAAGATCACCGCCGAGAGGATGGCGCTGTGGCGGCTCGCCAGGTGCATGACGTTGAGCGCGCCCAGCGCCGGCAGCGAGGCGACGAAGATCGCCGGGATGATGGCGAAATACTTGGCCACGTCGTTGGCGATCGAGAAGGTGGTCAGGGCGCCGCGGGTGATCAGCATCTGTTTGCCCACCTCGACGATCTCGATGATCTTGGTGGGATCGGAGTCCAGGTCGACCATGTTGCCGGCCTCGCGGGCGGCCTGGGTGCCGGTCTGCATGGCCACGCCCACGTCGGCCTGGGCCAGCGCCGGGGCGTCGTTGGAGCCGTCGCCGCACATGGCCACCAGCCGGCCCTTGCCCTGCTCCTCGCGGATCAGCCGCAGCTTGTCCTCCGGCGTCGCCTCGGCGAGGACGTCGTCGACGCCGGCCTCGGAGGCGATGGCGGCGGCGGTCACCGGGTTGTCGCCGGTGATCATCACGGTCCTGAGGCCCATGCGGCGCAGGTCGGCGAAGCGCTCCTTCACCCCGGCCTTGACCACGTCCTTCAGGTGGATGACGCCCACCAGGGCGCCGTTCTCGGCCACCGCCAGCGGCGTGCCGCCGGAGCGGGCGATGCGGTCGACGGCGGCGCTGAGCTCGGCCGGCATCTCCGCCGCGGCCATCCCGACCAGCTTCAGGATCGCGTCGACCGCGCCCTTGCGCCAGCTGTCGGCGCCGGCGTCGAGGCCGCTGATGCGGGTGGCGGCGCTGAAGGGCACGGGATCGGAGCCTTCGGGCGGCGCGCCGCTCAATCCCCGCTCCAGCGCGTAGTCGACGATCGAGCGGCCTTCCGGCGTCTCGTCGGCGAGCGAGGCCATCATCGCCGCGCGGATCGCCGCCTCGTCCCGCACGCCCGGGGCCGCGACGATGTCGCTGGCCATGCGGGCGCCGTGGGTGATGGTGCCGGTCTTGTCGAGCAGCAGGGTGTCGACGTCGCCGGAGGCCTCGACGGCGCGGCCGGAGGTGGCCAGCACGTTGAACTTCAAGAGCCGGTCCATGCCGGCGATGCCGATCGCCGACAGCAGCGCGCCGATTGTGGTCGGGATCAGGCAGACGAAGAGGGCGCCCAGCACCAGCGGGTCGAGCCGCACGCCCGAGTATTGGCTGAGGCCGAGCAAGCTGGCGCAGACGATCACGAAGATGAGGGTCAGGCCGGCCAGCAGCACGGTCAGCGCCATCTCGTTGGGCGTCTTGCGGCGCTCGGCGCCCTCGACCATGGCGATCATCCGGTCGAGGAAGGTGGCGCCGGGATCGGCGGTGATGCGCACCTTGATCCAGTCGGAGACCACGGTGGTGCCGCCGGTCACCGCCGAGCGGTCGCCGCCGGCCTCGCGGATCACCGGGGCGGACTCGCCGGTGATCGCCGCTTCGTTCACCGAGGCCACGCCCTCGACGATCTCGCCGTCGGAAGGGACCATGTCGCCGGCCTCGACCAGCACCAGGTTCCCGGCCGCCAGCTTGTAGGCGGGGGTCGGTACGAAGACGTCACCCTCATCGATCAGCAGCTTGGCCTTCACGTCGACCCGCTGGGCGCGCAGCGCGTCGGCGGCCGCCTTGCCGCGGCCCTCGGCGATGCTCTCGGCGAAGTTGGCGAACACCACCGTGAACCAGAGCCAGAGCGCGATCTGGAACGCCCACCACGGGTAGGCGCCCCTGGCGAAGGCGTCGACGGTCGAGATGGTGGCCAGGACGGCGACGATCTCGGTGGCCAGGATCACCGGGTTTCGGGAGAGCCTGCGCGGGTCGAGCTTGACGAACGAGTCCTGGACGGCCCGCAGCATCACGCTCGACGACAGGGCGGTGGCGGCGATCGTCGAGCGGCGCCGTTCGCCGAGATGAGAGACGGCCATGTCGGTCATGGGAGAAGGCCTCCGAAAGGGGTCAGTGCTGGCCCGCGACCGCCTGCAGCACCTGGAAGTGCTCCACGATCGGGCCGAGCGCCTGGGCGGGGAAGAACTGCAGCCCGCCCATGATCAGGATCACGCCGATCAGCAGGCCGACGAACAGCGGGCCGTCGGTGGGGAAGGCGCCGCTGCTGGCCGCCAGCTTCGGCTTGGCCGCCAGCGCCCCCGCCATCGCCAGCACCGGGATCACGTAGCCGAAGCGCCCGACCAGCATGGCGATGGCGAGCGTCACGTCCCAGAAGGTGTTGGCGCCCAGGCCCGCGAACGCCGAGCCGTTGTTCCCCGTGCCGGAGGAATAGGCGTACATGATCTCGGACAGCCCGTGCGGGCCGCCGTTCGCCAGCGTCTTCAGGGCGATCGGCGTCACCGCGGCCAGGGCCGAGAAGCCGAGGATCGACAGCGGCAGGATCAGCACCGCCAGCATGGCGAACTTCACCTCCCGCGCCTCGATCTTCTTGCCGAGGTACTCGGGCGTTCGCCCGACCATCAGGCCGGCGACGAAGACGGCGATGACCGCCATCACCACGATGCCGTAGAGGCCCGAGCCCACCCCGCCGGGCACGATCTCGCCGAGCTGAATCATGAACATGGCCGCCCCGCCGCCGAGCGGCATGAAGCTGTCGAGCATGCCGTTGACGCCGCCGTCGGACGCGCCGGTGGTGTTGGCGGTCCAGATGGCCGTGGAGGCCGCGCCGAAGCGCACCTCCTTGCCCTCCATGTTGACGAGGGTGCTGGCGTGCACGGCGTGCATGGCGGGCGCCGGCTGGGTCTCGGCCCAGTAGATGACCGCGACGGCCGCGAGCACGAACAGCGCCATCACCGCCACCAGCGCGCGGCCGTCGCGCCGGGCCAGGGCGACGATGCCGAAGGCGAAGGCGCAGGCGTAGCCGAGCACGTTCATCTCGACGATCTCGATGAGGTTGGTGACGGCGTTGGGGTTCTCGTACGGGTGCGCCGAGTTGGCGTTGAAGACGCCGCCGCCGTTGGCGCCGAGCTGCTTGATCGCCTCCTGGCTGGCGGTCGGGAACAGGATGTCGGTCTGCCTGCCGCCTTCGAGGCCCACCATGTCGACGTGGGTCTTCAGCGTCTGCGGCTCGCCCAGCGCGACGAAGGTCAGGGCGACGACGATCGAGAGCGGCAAGAGCAGGTAGAGGCTGATCCGGGTCAGGTCGACCCAGAAGTTGCCCAGCCCCTCGCTCTTGTTGGCGGCGAAGGCGCGGGCGACCGCGGCCGCCATGGCGATGCCCGCCGCGGCGGAAAGGAAGTTGTGCGAGGTCAGCCCGGCCATCTGCGAGAAGGGCGAAAGCGCGCTCTCGCCGGCGTAGAACTGCCAGTTGGTGTTGGTGACGAAGCTGACCCCGGTATTGAACGCCAGGTCCGGTGGCATGCCGGCGAAGTGCTGCGTGTCCCAGGGCAGCAGGTCCTGGAAGCGCAGGATCAGGTAGAGGACGACGAAGCTGGCGGCGCTGAACGCCAGCATCGACAGCGCGTAGCCCAGCCAGGTCTGGCTCTTCCTCGCATCGACGCCGAAGCTCCAGTAGAGCGCGCCCTCGACCGGCTTCAGGACCGGGTCGAGCCAGGTGGACTGCCCCTGCCATACCCGGGCGAGGTAGGCCCCCAGGGGGATGGCGAGGGCGACGGTGAGGGCGATGGTGAAGAGGATCTCTCCCCAGCCGCGCGGGTCCATGGCCGGATGTCCTTGAAGTCGTTTGGGGTTTTGGTCGGGTCAGAACTTGTCCGGGCGCAGCAGAGCCGCGACCATGTAGACAGCGACAACCACAGCGGCGGCGCCGTAGATCAGCTCCACGATCATGGTCAGATCCGCCGCAGCGCCGCCGCGTAGAGCCCGAACAGCGCCAGGATGGCGAGGCCGGCGACGATGTAGATCAGGTCAAGCATGGCAAGGCTCGCGCGCGCTCCGCCGGATTGCGGGGCAGGGCGAGTATCGGCCCGCGGCGGATCAAATCTCGACGCTGAAGCGCGGGCGGTGGCGTAAGGAGGGCATAAGGACGGGGCGCGTGCGTCCTTCGAGACGCCCGCTTCGCGGGCTCCTCAGGATGACGAAGTTGGGGGCCCAACGTAGGCCGTCACACAAGAGCTCGTCATGGTGAGGAGCGCCGCAGGCGCGCCTCGAACCACGCACGAACGCGCAAACGACCGGTCGCCGAAATTGCCCCTGCTACCCCGCCAGCAGGGCGCGGGCGAGGCGCTCGCGGGTGAAGGGCAGGTCGCGCAGGCGGTGGGCGAGGGCGTGGGCGACGGCGTTGCCGATCGCCGCCATCGCCGGGCCGAGCGAGACCTCGCCCGTGCCGGATGAGCGCTGGTGCTGCTGGTCCATGATCAGCTCCACGTCGACCGGCGGCACCTCGTCGAAGCGCAGGATCGGGTAGTCGTCCCAGGTGGTGGAGACGATGCCGCGGCCGCCCAGGCGCACCTGCTCCTTCAGCGCCCAGCTCGCGGCCATGATCATGCCGCCCTCCAACTGGTTCTTGCAGGCGTCCGGATTGATCACCTGGCCGCAGTCGGTGACGCACCACATGTGCTGCAGCCGCACCTCGGTGTCGACGGTGACGGCGGCGGCCGCGGCGACATAGGCCCCGCGGTCGCGGTAGCGGCAGTAGGCGAAGCCGAGGCCGCGGCCGGTCCCCGCCTCGCCGCGCCGCTCCCAGCCGCACATCTGCGCCGTCTTCTCGATCACCACCCGCGCCCGCGGATCGGACACCTGCGCCAGCCGGAAAGCCACCGGGTCCTGCCCCGCCAGCTCGGCCAGCTCGTCGATGAAGCACTCGCCCGCGTAGGTGTTCACCGGCCCGCCGAGGCCGCGCAGGGAGGATGTGCGCACCGGCGCCTGCGCCACGTGCTCGCTGACCCGCCTGGCCGGGATGTCGTAGGAGGGGATGGCGTTGAGGATGCCGCCGGAGAAGCGCACGCCGGCCGGCAGGTTGGGCGGCGCGGCGGGCGGCGGGGCCGGCGGCAGGCCCAACGCCGTCTCGGCCAGGCAACGGCCGCGGCCGCCAGTGTGCGAGCCGCTCCAGATCTCGGTCGCGTAGTCGGCGATCCTGCCACCGGCGTCGAGCTCGGCGGTCAGCTCGATGTGCATCGCCGTGCCCAGCGGCTCGTGGCCGAACTCGTCCTCGCGCCGCCACTGCACCCGGATCGGCCGGCCGGGCCGGCGCACGGCGATCACCGCCGCATCGATCGCCGCGTCGTCGGAGCCGTTGTGGCCGTAGGTCCCCGCGCCCTGGGCGTGGATCACCTTGATCTTGTCGGGCGCCAGGCCGCAGACCCGCGCCAGCAGCGCCCGCATCGGATAGACGCCCTGCGCGTGGGTCCAGACGGTCAGCTCGCCGTCCTCGAACTTCGCCACCCCGCACGACGGCCCCATCGAGCCGTGGGCGATATAGGGGCGGCTGTAGCCGGCGGTGTGGCGGCGGCGGTTGGAGCGCTCCGGCGGCGGCTCGGCCGAGGGGAAGCTCTGGCGCGGCAGCTGCTTCAGCGACGCGGTCTCCGACAGCGCCGGGTCGAGGTCGCGGGCGCCGTCCCACTCGGCGGTCTGCTCGGCGGCGTTCACCGCGGCGACGACGGCCGCCTCGCTCTCGCCCAGCAAGGCGACGAACGCCGCCTCGCGCAGGATCTCCACCGGCGCGCCGGCCGCGTGGCGGATCGCCGCCTCGTCGAGCCGCACGAGCCTGGCCCTGAACCCCGGCTGGCGCAGCACCCGCGCGTGCAGCAGGCCGGGCAGGTCCAGGTCGTGCAGGTAGGCCTCGCCGAACAGCTTCGGCGCCAGGTCCAGCCGGCGCACGCTGGCGCCCACGATCCGATGCCGCTCCGGCGGCTTCGCACGGGCCTCGCCGGTGGGGGCGACCGCCAGGTCCACCTCGCCCGCCAGCGTCCAGTAGTCGAGCCCGGCCGGCTCCTCGCCGACCAGGAAGACGCCATCTTCGATGTCGACCGCGTCGGGCGCGCAGCCGAGCCGGCGGGCCGCCGCGGCGACGAACAGCGCCCGCGCCTCGGCGCATGCGGCGCGGATCGAGGCGCCCGAGCTTTCGGTGGACATGGAACCCACCGTCAGCCCCTCGTCGGGCGAGGCGTCGGTCTCCGGATTGACCAGGTCGACCCGGTCCATGCCGACGTCCAGCTCCTCGGCGGCGATCTGCGCCAGGCCGGTCAGCGCGCCCTGGCCGTACTCCACCTTGCCGATGGCGATGCGGGCGCGCCCGGGCGTCTCGAAGCCGACCCAGCGGTCGAGCCTGGGATTGGCGGCGAGTGAAGCGGGGACGCTCATGCCGCCGCCCTGCGGCTCATCCGCTCGGCGGCCAGCGCGACGGCGGCCAGGATGCGGTTGTGGGCGCCGCAGCGGCAGAGGTGCCAGGCGAGCGTCTCGGCGATCTCGGCGCGGGTGGGGGAGGGGTTGCGATCGAGCAGCGCCTTGGCGCCGACCAGGATGCCGGCCAGGCAATAGCCGCACTGGCCGGCGTTGAGCTCGAGGAAGGCCGCCTGCAGCGGGTGCGGCCGGTCGGGCGTGCCGATCCCCTCCAGCGTGGTGATCGCCTGGCCTTCGAGGTTGCCGACCTCGCGCTGGCAGGCGGCGACCTCCTCGCCGTCCACGATCACCGCACAGGTCCCGCATTGCCCCGCGCCGCAACCGAACCGCGCCGCCTTCAGGTTCAGCTCGGTGCGCAGCACGTCGAGCAGGGTGCGCGTGTCGTCGAGGCGCAGGGCACGCGCCTCGCCGTTGACGGTCAGCTGAATGTCTCGAACCAAACGAGGGTCCTCCCGCAATGAGGAACTCATAGCATCGTGTCGGCCGCCATGCCCGCCTACGATGGGCCGCTCGGCTACTTGTGCTCCGTCGCCACGGCCGGATCGGCCGGCGCGTTGGGGGCGGCCACGGCGGGGTCGTCCGACGGCGCCCCCGACGGCATCGGCTGCAGCCGGTCGATCGTGCCCAGCAGCGCGGCGTGATCGACCGGACCGAGGTCGCTGACATGCCCGGCTGCGATCGGCAGGTCCTGCCCCGACTGGTCGTTCAGGCTCAGCACCCAGCGGTAGAAGACGTACCCGTGGTGGGTCAGCCAGTTGAGCCTGCCGACGCCGACGACCGAGAGCCGCCCCAGGTAGGTCGACCGGCCGGGCTTGACCTCGAAGCGGATCGGCGGGCTCTTGAAGAACTCGGTCAGGCAGTACATCGACGGACAGTCGTTCGCCTGGATGTCGTCGATCTGGTACTGCCCGGGGGCAAGGTCGAAGACCAGCACCTTCAAATAGTTCTGGCCGAAAGCCACGTGCAGACCGGCCCGATCCAGGCGGCTCATCGTCACCGGATCGTAGGCGTCCGACATCCCGTCGGACTTGCTGAGGACCTTGCCGAGGAACTTCACGTCTCCCGTCACCTGGATCGGGTCGGCCTCGGCGTCTCCTACGCGACGGAGGTGAAAGCGGAGGTTCGTCGAAGGCATGTTCGCCACCGCCATCGCGAAGATCGCGTGGCCCGCGTCCGGGCCCTTGTAGCCGTCGAGCGTGGCGCCTGCCGCCGCGCCGCCCGCAAGCGCACTCAGCAGCAGGCCGAGAACAACGACGCACACACGCATGGCAACTCCCCCCATCTCACCGCTGCAGACGCTAGCGACAGCCCGATTGTCGGCGATCCTGGCCGGCAACGGACTCCCGCGCAAGGTCAGCCCTTCGCCAGCGCCTCGCGCCGTTCCTCCAGCTCCAGCCACTCCTCCTCGGCCGACGCCAGCTCGGCGCGGAGGGCGGTGAGGCGGTGCATGGTCGCGTCGAAGCCGGTGCGGTCGCGGGCGTAGAAGCTAGGGTCCTCCAGCCGCGCCTCCAGGGCGACGATCTCGTCCGAGAGGCGGGGCATGCCGGCTTCAAGGGTCTCCAGGCGGCGCTGGTCCTTGTAGGTCAGCCGGGTCGCCGCACGGGCCGGCGGCGGCGCTGCGGCGCGCGGCTTCGGCGGCGGCGTTGTTGGGGCGCGGACCTGGTCGAAGAAGCCCGGGTTCTGGCGGACGAAGTCGCTCCAGCCGCCGGGCGTCTCGACCGCGTGGCCGGCGCCGTCGAGGGCGATGGTGGAGGTGGCGAGGCGGTCGATGAAGTCGCGGTCGTGGCTGACCAGGATCAGCGTGCCCTCGTAGTCGGCGAGGGTGTCCTCCAAGAGGTCGAGCGTCTCCATGTCGAGGTCGTTGGTCGGCTCGTCGAGCACCATCAGGTTGGCGGTGCGGGCGAGCGCGCGGGCCAGCAGCAGCCGGTTGCGCTCGCCGCCGGAGAGGCTGGCGACCGGCTGGCGCAGCTGGCTCGACTGGAACAGGAACTCCTTGGCGTAGGCGGCGACATGCTTGGGCCGGCCGCGCACCAGCAGCTGGTCGCCGCCGCCGGGCGCCAGCGCCTCGGAGAGGCTGACGTCTTCGGCCAGCGCGGCGCGGGCCTGGTCGACGTAGGCGATCTCCAGCCCGGTCCCCAGCGTCACCTCGCCGGCATCGGGGGCGATCTCGCCCAGCAGCAGCTTGACCAGGGTGGTCTTGCCGGCCCCGTTCGGCCCGACCACCGCCAGCCGGTCGCCGCGCAGGATGCGGGTGGAGAAGCCGCGGATCAGCACCCGCTCGCCGAACGCCTTGGCGAGGCCCTTGACCTCCGCGACCCGCTGGCCGGAGACGCCGCCGGCCTCGGCCGTCAGGCTCAGCGGCCGGCGCTGGCCGCTCAGCAGCTCGGTCTTGCGCTGGCGCATGGCGACCAGCCGCGCCGCCCGGCCCTCGTTGCGCGAGCGCCGGGCGGTGATCGACGAGTAGAAGGTGTAGGTCTCGCGCTCGATGGCCTTGTCGAGCCGCCGCATCGCCTCGGCCTGGTCGGCGGCGATGCGGGCCGACCAGGCGTCGAACTCGGCAAAGCCCTTGTCGAGGCGCCAGATGCGCCGGTCCTCCAGCCAGTAGCAGCGCGCCGTGACTCGGCTCAGGAAGGCGCGGTCGTGGCTGACGATCAGCGCGGCGGCGCGGCTGGCGGCCAGCATCGCCTCCAGCGTCTCGATGGCGAAGATGTCGAGGTGGTTGGTGGGCTCGTCCAGCAGCAGCACGTCCGGCCGCTCGGCGAAGGCGCGGGCGAGGGCGGCGCGGCGCCGCTCGCCGCCGGAAAGGCCCTGCGTGGTGCGCGCCGGGTCGAGCCCCAGCGCCTGCAGCGCCGCCTCGCCCTCGTGGGCCGCCGCGCCGCCGCCGACGGCGTAGGCCAGCAGCGTCTCGCCGGCAATGTCCGGCTCCTGCGCCACCAGGCTGATGCGGATGGCCGGGCTCTGGGTGCGCTCGCCGTCGTCAGGCGCCTGCGCGCCGGTCAGCATGCGCAGCAGCGTCGACTTGCCGGCCCCGTTGCGGCCGACCAGGCAGGCGCGCACGCCCGGCTCCATGGCGAGGTCGACGCCGTCGAACAGCTGCCGCGGCCCGTCGGCGAGCCGAACGTCCTTGAGTGCGAGGATCGGCGGCCGGGCGGCCATTGGCGTCAGATGTCCGCGTAGGCCTTGCGCTCGCCCGGGAAGCCCGGATGGGTCACCGCGCCGAGGTGCGCCGGGCCGACGCCCTGCGCGTATTTCCACAGGGCGCCGGAGCCGTAGTCGGTCTCGTGCGGGCGCCAGTGGCGCTTGCGGTTCTCCAGCTCGATCGGGTCGACCTCCAGGTTGAGCGTGCCGGCGTCGGCGTCGATGGCGATGATGTCGCCGTCCTTGACCAGGGCGATCGGCCCGCCCTCCTGCGCCTCGGGGCCGACGTGGCCGATGCAGAGGCCGCGGGTGCCGCCCGAGAAGCGCCCGTCGGTGATCAGCGCCACCTTGTCGCCGCGGCCCTGGCCGGAAAGCGCCGCCGTGGTCGACAGCATCTCGCGCATGCCGGGACCGCCCTTCGGCCCCTCGTAGCGGATCACCAGCACCTCGCCGTCGCGATAGTCGCCGCGCTCGACCGCGTCGTAGCAGGCCTGCTCGCCGTCGAAGACCCGCGCCGGGCCGCGGTGGGCGCGGTGCGAGGCCATGCCGGCCACCTTGACGATGGCGCCGTCGGGGGCGAGCGAACCCCAGAGGCCGACCACCCCGCCGGTCGGCGAGATCGGGTTGGTGTGTGGGCGGATCACGTCCTGGTCATCGCGCCAGACGACGTCGGCGACATTCTCGGCGATGGTCTTGCCGGTGACGGTCATGCAGTCGCCGTGGATCAGGCCGGCGTCCAGCAGGGTGCGCAGCAGCATCGGCACGCCGCCGGCCTCGCCCATGTCGCGCGCCACGTAGCGGCCGCCGGGCTTCAGGTCGGCCAGGTGCGGGGTGCGGCGGAACACCTCCGCCATGTCGCGCAGGGTGAACTCGACGCCGCACTCGTGCGCCATCGCCGGCAGGTGCAGGCCGCCGTTGGTCGAGCCGCCGGTGGCGGCCACCACCACCGCGGCGTTCTCGAACGCCTCGCGGGTGCAGATGTCGCGCGGGCGGATGTTCTGCTCGATCAGCCGCACCACCGCCTCGCCGGAGGCCACGGCGTAGCGGTCGCGGCTCTCGTAAGGAGCGGGCAGGGCGGCCGAGAGCGGCAGGGCGAGGCCGATCGCCTCGGAGACGCAGGCCATGGTGTTGGCGGTGAACTGGCCGCCGCAGGCGCCGTCGCCGGGGCAGGCCACCTGCTCCAGCGCACAAAGGTCGTCGAGCCCCAGCTTGCCGGCCGAATGCTGCCCCACCGCCTCGAACACGTCGACCACGGTCACGTCGCGCCCCTGCCAGCGGCCGGGCAGGATGGAGCCGCCGTAGAGGAAGACGCTCGGCACGTTGAGGCGCAGCATCGCCATCATCATGCCGGGCAGGGACTTGTCGCAGCCGGCGACGCCCACCAGCGCGTCGTAGGCATGGCCGCGCATGGTCAGCTCGACCGAGTCGGCGATCACGTCGCGGCTGACCAGGCTGGAGCGCATGCCCTCGTGGCCCATGGCGATGCCGTCGGTGACGGTGATGGTGCAGAACTCGCGCGGCGTCGCGCCGGCCGCCTTCACCCCCTGGCTCACCGCGTGCGCCTGGCGCATCAGCGCGGTGTTGCAGGGCGCGGCCTCGTTCCAGCAGGAGGCGACGCCCACGAACGGCTGGTTGATCTCCCGCGTGCCCAGCCCCATCGCATAGTAGAACGAGCGGTTCGGCGCCCGGCTCGCTCCCTCGGTCACGTGGCGGCTGGGCAGCTTCGACTTGTCCCAGGTACCGTCGGCCTTGCGGGTCATGGCGCGCCTCCAAAATGGCGCGCATCCCTAGCGGAGGCCTTCGCGGCCTGCCAACCCCAAACGCCGCTCAGCCCGGATCGAGGCTGACGCCCGCCACGCGCATCATCAGCCGCACCAGGTCCGACTGGCGGTTCACCCCGGTCTTCTCGAACACGTGCACCAGCTGGGTGTGGACGGTGTGCGGACTGACGCCGAACCGCTCGGCGGCCTCCTTGGGAGCGCAGCCTTCGAAGAGCGCCAGCGCCAGGCGCGTCTCCGCCGGGGTGAGGCCGAAGAGGTCGCGCAGCTGCTGCTGCGGCAGGCTGACGCCGGCCTCCAGGTCGGTGACGCAGACCAGCACCGAGGGCGCGCCCGCCGCGGTCGCCCGCTCGGGGCTGAGCGGCGCGACGATCAGCGAGAGCGGGCGGGCGCGGGACGGCGTCGCGATCGCCATCGAGCCGCCGCCGCGGCTGGGGCCGTGGGCGCGGCTCGCCCGGCCGATCAGCGCTTCCAGCTGCCTGGCGGGCTCGCTCCTGGCGGCGCTGAGCCGGCCGCCGACGATGCTGAGGCCGCCGCGCTCCTTCAGCAGCCGCTCGGCCACGGCGTTGGCGTGGCGGACCCGGCCGGCGTCGTCCAGCAGCAGGACGCCGTGCAGCGAGCGGTCGAGCGCCTCGGCCAGGCCGCCGGCGAAGCCGCTCAGCGCGGCGAACTTGCCGCCCAGGTTGAAGGCGCGGATCAGGTGCGGATGCAGCTGGCGGGCGACCTCCAGCTCCGACCGCTCGAACCGGCCTTTGTGTTCCGGGCGGGTGATGTTCAAGGTGGAAAGGGTGCTGCCGCTGCGCCCCAGCCGCACCACCACCACCGAGCCGATGTCCTGCGGCCTCAGGAAGTCGCTGTAGTATTCGGTGCGGACGAACTCATCGCGCTCGAAGCGGTCCTCGTCGGTCATCACCGCCAGCGGCCAGGGCGCGGCCGGCTGGGCGATCACCGGCTGCACGAACGGATTGAGCGCTGCGTAGTGCTGGAAGTAGGCGTCCTGCGCCGCCGGATCGATCCGCGCCAGCACGCCGCGCCCAGCGCCGCTGGCCACGTCGAGATCGGGCTTCCAGGCCTTGGCGCCGCCGATCAGGTCGGCGAACCGGGCGATCACCGGCGCCCAGTCGCCCTGCTCGACCGCCGCGCCGTAGAGAAGGTCCAGGAACGCGGCGTGATCGGCCTCGGTCAGCAAGCCGCGGCGCCCGGCGGCGCGGGGCCGGGGTCATTGGGTGCGCTGAGCAGGCTGTCGCTGGGTCTCGCCATGGGCCATGCGTCCGACGTCCGGCGCGCAGGACAGCCGAAATTCGCCGGGGTGGCAAGGCGGGCGTCCAGGCGGGCGTCCGGGCACGGATCGTCAGAGCCGTGCGACCGCCGCCTCGTAGCGGGCCGCGTGCATCGCCTCGGCCTCGCCGTCCCAGGCCGTGAAGACGCCGTCGGCGGCGCCGGCGAGGCCCTCCAGGTGGGTGTGCCAGCCGGCCATCTGGTCCGGCGCCGGCAGGCCGAGGCCGGTGTTGGTGAGTGTGAGCACGCAGCCGCCAGCGTCCGGCGCCAGCTCGAAGCGCACGATGCTGGGGTTGGGCTGGTCCGCCGGATCGGGCCAGGTCCAGGCGATCAGCCGCGGCGGCTCCAGCGCCACGATCTCGCCAGCCATCCGGTAGTCGCCCTCGGCGAATCGCAGCTTGAACCGGGCGCCGAGCCGCAGGTCCGGCTCGATGGTCGCGGCCGCGAGCCAGTCGGCGATGCGCTCCGGCACGGTGAGCGCGGCCCACACCTTCTCGATCGGCTTGGCGAGGCGGCGCACGAAGACGATCTCGTAACTGTCGCCGTTCTTCCGGATCAGCCCGTCCGCTTCGTCCGCCATCTCACTGCTCCGGTTCCGAGTGATCTCCAACGTCGGTCCGCCGACCGCTAGACAAGCGCCGCCAGCTGGGCCTCGTAGGCGGGGCGGAGGGACTTCTCGCGTTCGATGCTGCCGGGCGTGCGGACGCCTTCCGTCGCACCCTCCAAGCCCTCGAGAAACACCTGCCAGCCAGCGGCCGAGCCGATGAGGTATCTGGTCCCCATGCCCGACTGGCGGAAGGTGAGGACACAGCCCTCGCCGTCGGGCTCCAGCTCGCAGCGCACGATGGAGTTCGGGTGCGCGGTCTCCGGCCAGGACCAGGCGAAGAGGCGCGGCGGATCGAACGCCACCACCTCGCCCTTGTTCATCTCATAGGGCGGATCGTCATCGCCGAACCGCAATTCCACCCGCGCGCCCAGACGGGCGTCGGGGATGAACCGCATGTCGGTGAACCAGTCGGCGATCCGCTCCGGGACGGTCAACGCCGCCCAGACCTTCTCGATCGGCTTCTTTAGCCGGCGAACGAACACAATCTCGTAGGTATCGTCGCCGGTTTTGCGGATGACACCGTTGGCCGTGTTGTCGAACGTCATGGCTCTTGCTCCAGATGGGCTTCCAGCGCGTCAAGGCGCGCGCGCCAGAATTCGAGGTGCGGGCGCAGCCACGTCTCGACGGCGGCGAGCTCGCGCGGCTCGAGGCTGTAGAGCCGCCGCTGGCCGTCGGCGCGCACCCGCACCAGGCCGGCCTCGCGCAACAGCTTCAGGTGCTTGGAGACCGCCGGCTGGCTGATCGTCAGCGCCTCGACCATGTCGCCGGCCGGCCGCTCGCCGCCCTTCAGCAGGTCGAGGATCTGCCGCCGGTTCGGTTCGGCGATGGCTTCGAACGCGTCCATGCGGTTATATATCTATCGAGATATATAGCCGTCAAGCGATTCTTATCTCCGCACCGCCTCACACGCTGATCTGCGCGCCCATCTCCACCACCCGGCCGGGCGGGATGTGGAAGTAGTCGGTGGGGTCGGAGGCGTTCCTGGCCAGCCAGATGTAGAGCCGGTCCATGCCGAACGGCATCTGTCCGTGGACGGAGCGGACGATGGTTCGCCGGCCGATGAAGTAGGAGGTCGACATCGGCTCCAGCGGCAGCCCGCGGGCGCGCAGGGCGGCCAGGGCTTTCGGCACGTTGGGGCTCTCCATGTAGCCCCAGGTGAGGCGCACGCGGTCGAAGTCGTCGTCGAGGCGCTCGACCCTGGCGCGCTCGGCGTCGGGCACGCGCGGCGTCTGCGCCGTCTCGACGCTGACGACGATGTTGTGCTCGTGCAGCACGCGGTTGTGCTTGAGGTTGTGCAGCAGCGCGCCCGGCGTGCGGCTGGCGTCGGAGGTGAGGAACACCGCCGTGCCGGACGCGCGGTAGATCGATGGCGACTTCAGGTGCGGCAGCATGTCCTCCAGCGGCGCGGTCTCGCGCTCGACGCGCCGGCGGATCAGGTCCGACCCGCGCGCCCAGGTCCCCATGACGAACATCAGCGCCGCGCCGATCAAGAGCGGCACGAAGCCGCCGGAGAGCAGCTTCAGCGAGTTGGCCCCCAGGAAGGTGAGGTCGATGGCGAGCAGCGGGCCGACCAGCGCCACCGCGCCCCCGAGCGGCCAGCGCCAGCGCCGGGTGACGACGACGAAGGCCAGCAGCGTCGTCACCACCATGGTGCCGGTGACCGCCAGGCCGTAGGCGTGCGCCAGGCCGTCGGAGGTGTGGAAGATAGCGATCAGCAGCACGACGCCGATGCCCAGCACCAGGTTGATCTGCGGGATGTAGATCTCGCCGGCCTGGGTCTCGGAGGTGCGCCGCACCGTCAGCCGCGGCAGGTAGCCGAGCTGGGTCGCCTGGTTGGTGAGCGAGAAGGCGCCGGTGATCACCGCCTGGCTGGCGATCACGGTGGCGACGGTCGCCAGGACCACCATCGGCGCGCGCAGCACGAGCGGGACCATCTGGAAGAACCAGTCGGCGTTGTCGATCGGCCCGCCGCCGGCCAGGGCGATGCGGTGCAGGGCGAAGGCGCCCTGGCCGAGGTAGTTCACGGCCAGCGCCGGCAGCACCAGGAAGAGCCACGCCGCCTGGATCGGCCAGCGCCCGAAATGCCCCATGTCGGCGAACAGCGCCTCGGCGCCGGTGACGGTGAGGAACACCGAGCCCAGCACGAAGAGGCCGGTCAGCCCGTGCCGCAGCAGGAACAGGACCGCGTGGTGCGGGCTGATCGCCAGCAGCACCTGCGGCGATCCAAGCACATGCGGCAGGCCGGCCGCAGCGATGGCGGCGAACCAGACCAGGCAGATCGGCCCGAACCAGCGGCCGATGCCCGCCGTGCCGCTCGATTGCACCAGGAACAGCGCCACCAGGATCGCCACGCTGGCGACGATCACCACCCCCATGGTCACGTGCGGCGCGAGCTCCGGCACGGTGCGCAGGCCCTCGATGGCGGAGAGCACCGAGATCGCCGGGGTGATCATCGCGTCGCCGTAGAACAGCGCCGCGCCGGCGACGCCGAGGCTGAAGATCAGCAGGGTGCGCTTGCCGCTCGCCGCCTCCGCCAGCGCCGCCAGCGACAGCACGCCGCCCTCGCCGTTGTTGTCGGCGCGCATCAGGAAGAGGACGTACTTGACCGTGACGACCAGGATCAGCGCCCAGAGCGCCAGCGAGACCACGCCCATCACCGCGTCGGGGCGCACGCCGCCGGCCTGTCCGAGCGCTTCGCGGAAGGCGTAGAGCGGGCTGGTGCCGATGTCGCCGAACACGACGCCGACGCTGCCGAGCGCCAGGCCCCAGAACTTCTTCCTGGACGGATGGGCGCCCATGGCTGGCGCCTGGTCATGCGTGACCGCCGTCATGTCGCCCTTTCGCCGAGACGGGTCCAAGCGGCGAGCCGCGATGGCCGGGCAGTCTGCCGGCTGGCGGCGTAAGCGATCGATTGGCGCTTTCGCCCGGCCGCATAAGAAACCCGTAAAGAACGGGACCGCATTTGCGCGGCGCGGATTGTCGGCGGGCGAACGGCTCCGCTATGCGTGGGCGGCACCGAAAGGACGCTCAGCCATGAACCTCGACGCCGTGCCGATCGGGCGCGATCCGCCCAACGAGGTCAACGTGGTGGTCGAGGTGCCGATCGGCGGCGAGCCGATCAAGTACGAGATGCACAAGGCCTCGGGGGCCCTGATGGTCGACCGCTTCCTCTACACGGCCATGCGCTACCCGGGGAACTATGGCTTCATCCCCCACACCCTCTCCGGCGACGGCGACCCGTGCGACGTGCTGGTGGCCAACACCCGCGCCATCACCCCCGGCGCGATCATGAGCGTGCGCATCGTCGGGGTGATGATCATGGAGGACGAGGCCGGCGGCGACGAGAAGCTGATCGGCGTGCCCGGCCCGCGGCTGACGCAGCGCTACGACCACGTGGCGAGCTACACCGACCTGCCGGAGATCACCCTGAAGCAGATCGAGCACTTCTTCAGCCACTACAAGGATCTGGAGCCCGGCAAGTGGGTGAAGATCGCCCGCTGGGGCGACGCCGACGAGGCGCGGCGGATGGTGCTGGAAGGGATCGAGCGCGCGAAGGCCGGCGGCTAGCGCGGGGTTGTTTGATTGGCCTCGGCTCCTTCTCCCCTTGCGGGAGAAGGTGGCGCCGGAGGCGACGGATGAGGGGTCGACGGGCGCTGGGGGCTAGCCTTCAGCCGGCAAATCACCGACTTCGGCGCGACCCCTCACCCGACCCGCTCCGCGGGCCACCTTCTCCCGCAAGGGGAGAAGGACATCGACTATGGGGCGGGCGGCTGATCACCCCCTCGGCGAGACCACCGCGTCCAGCACCGCGTCGGCGAGCTGCTGCTGGGTGAAGGGCTTGGCGATGCGGCGCAGGCTGGGGCAGATCTCGTCCGGCAGCTCGGCGTAGCCGGTGGCGAGCAGCACCGGCAATTTCGGGCGGGTCCTGGCCAGCTCCTGCTGCAGCTGCAGGCCGGTCATCCGCGGCATCACCTGGTCGGTGACCACCAGGTCCAGGTCCGGGTGGCTGGCGACCAGCTCCAGCGCATCCTTGGCGGATTTCGCCGTCAGCACCCGGTGGCCGAGGTCCTCCAGCAGGGCGGCGGTGTTGGTCAGCACCAGGGAGTCGTCGTCCACCGCCAGGATGAGGAACGGCCGCAGCTCGGCGGAGAAGCCCTTGTCCGGCGCCTTGGCGGCCGCCTTCGCCGAGGCGGCGGCGGCGGCGGCCACCGGCAGCCACAGCTGCACCGTCGTGCCCTCGCCGACGCGGCTCTCGATGGTCAGCTGGCCGCCGGACTGGGCCGCCAGGCCGTGCACCATGGAGAGGCCGAGGCCGGTGCCCTTGCCGACGCCCTTGGTGGTGAAGAAGGGCTCGGTCGCCCGCGCCAGCGTCGCCGGGCTCATGCCCTCGCCGGTGTCGGTCACCGTCAGCACCACATAGTCGCCGGGCGGCACGACGCCGTGCTGGGCGGCGAGGCTGAGCGGGGTCGCGGCCATGGTGATCACCCCGCCCTCGGCCATGGCGTCGCGGGCGTTGACCGCCAGGTTGATCAGCGCGTTCTCCAGCTGCGCCGGATCGGTGGTCACGGGGGCGAGCCCGGCCGGAAAGCGCAGCTCGATGCGGTAGGCGGGGCCGATCGAGCGCTGCAGGAAGCCGACCATGCTGCGGACCAGCGGGGCGAGGTCCACCGCCTCCAGCTTCAGCTCCTGGCGGCGGGCGAAGGCCAGCATCCGCTGGGTCAGCGTCGCCCCGCGCTGGGCGCCCTGGATGGCGTTCTCCAGCAGGCTGGTGTGGGCGGGATCGTAGGGCAGGCGCTTCTTCAGCAGCTCCAGGCTGCCGAGCACCGCCATCAGCGAGTTGTTGAAGTCGTGGGCGACGCCGCCGGTCAGCTGGCCGAGCGCCTCCATCTTCTGCGACTGCACCAGCGCCTCGTGCGTCGCGTCCAGCGCCCGCTGCGCCTCGCGGCGCTCGGTGATGTCGCGGGTGATCTTGGCGTAGCCGAGCACCTCGCCGTCCTCGTCGCGGATCGGGTCGATCACCACATGCGCCCAGAAGGTCGAGCCGTCCTTGCGGACCCGGAGCCCCTCGTGCTCCCAGCGGCCTTCGGCGAGGGCGGTGGCGAGGCCGTGGGCGGGCAGGCCGGCGTCGCGGTCCGGCTCGGTGTAGAACATCGAGAAGTGGCGGCCGACCACCTCGTCGGCCAGGTAGCCCTTGATGCGCTGGGCGCCGGCGTTCCAGTTGGTGATCTTGCCCTCGCGGTCCAGCATGTAGATCGCGTAGTCGGTGACGCCCTGCACCAGCAGCTTGAAGTCACGCTCGCTGCGCCGCAGCGCCGCCTCGGCCTCGCGGCGCTCGGTGAGGTCGCGGGTGATCTTGGCGAAGCCAATCAGCTCGCCGTCGGGGGAGCGGATCGCGTCGACGATCACATTGGCCCAGAAGCGGCTGCCGTCCTTGCGCACCCGCCAGCCCTCGCGCTCGAAGCGGCCCACGCGGGCGGCGGCCTCCAGCGCCACCGCCGGAACGCCGTGGGCGCGGTCCTCCTCGGTGTAGAAGATCGAGAAGTGCCGGCCGATGATCTCGGCGGCGGTGTAGCCCTTGATCTGCTCGGCGCCGGCGTTCCAGCTGGTCACCATGCCGGCGGGGTCCAGCATGTAGATGGCGTAGTCGGTGATGGCATTGACCAGCAGCTCGTAGCGGCCGTGGTCGGCGTCGGTGGTTGCGATGCCGATCGGGCTGGAATCCATCGAACGCTCTTGCTGGGCACACCCCATGCCTTAGTGCGCCGGAGCGGCAAAAGGTTTCCTGGGGCGAGAGCTTTATATCGTCCCGCCGGCCGGCCGCCTATGGCTGAAGTGCGCGGCGGCGGCCAGTCTAACGCGACGGAACAACCGTGGAGCGGCGCCGCTCTACTGCGCCGGGGCGGTCACGGGCGCGCCGGCCGCCGCCATCAGCCGCTCGCCGTTCAGCCGCTTGACGCCCTCGAGGAACCGCGCCGGATCGCGGCCGCCGGCGTCGGGGACCTGCAACCCGATGCTGCTCGCCAGGTCGGCGACGAAGGAGATGCAGTTGTGGCCGTCGAGGTTGTAGAGCGGGCTGGTCGCCGCGCCCCACCAGGCGACGCGCGCCTCCAGCGCCTGGTACTGCGCGTCGGTGAGCGTGACGGTGAAGTGCAGCGTCGCGTGCTTGCGGTAGGTCCCGTTGGGCTCCTCGACCACGCCGCGGCTCGGATGCATCAGCACCGTGATGTCGGTGGTGCTGGCGGCGGTGTAGCCGTAGGCCTCCTGCTTCGCCGCGCCGTCCGGCGACGTGCGCCGGATCACCACGAAGGCGTGCGGGAAGTAGAGGAAGCCGTTCGTCCCCACGCCCCAGCCGTGCGAGTAGAAGCTGACGGTGGTGTCGGCCAGCGCCGCGCCGGCGCCGGCGAGGCTGAGCGCCAGCCCCAGGCAGAGCGCGGCGAGCCAACGCCCGGAAAGCCAGCGCCCACTCATCCAGCGCCCGGTCATGGCGTCTTGCGCACCCGGCTCTCGGAGCGGCCGGAGCTCCAGTCCGATGGGTCCTTCGGCGCCTCGTGACGGGCGCGCGGCAGCAGCAGCCGGCGGCCCTCCATCCCCTGCCAGATCAGCAGCGCCGGCAGGCCGATGGCGACGTCGCGCACCCGCTTGATTAAGGAGAGCGCCAGCGAGAACTCGGCGCTGAGCCCGAACAGGTGGCCGACGACCACGTAGCCGCCCTCGATCGCGCCAAAGCCCATCGGCACGAAGAAGGTGACGGTGCGCACCACGTAGACCAGGCTCTCCAGCCCCATGATGGTGCGAAGGCTCATGTGCCGCCCGGCGACCCAGAGCCCCGCCCAGACCCCGACCCCGCCCAGGATCCAGGCGCACAGGTGCAGCACCGAGCTGACCGTGAGCCGGGCGGGCTTGCGGTAGAGCTGGTGCACCAGGGTGACCACGGCGCTGGTCTGCGCCAGGGCGCTCGGCGCCCACCGCGCCACCGACCGTTCGATCGGCCCCGACGCCCAGCGCTGCACCGCCACGAACAGCACCGCGGCCAGCACCCCGGCGCCCAGCCCCAGCACGCAGGACTGCAGCAACTCCTGGTCCTCGACGCCGGCGCCGGAGTGGCTGAACAGCAGCGCGATGCCGAGCGCCGCGAAGCCCAGCTGGCCGATGAACTCGGCCGTCACGTCGCCCACCGTGGTGGCGATCGCCACCGCCGGCTCGACCCCGCCGAGGATCGCCGCCCGGGCCCCGAACACGAAGCCGCCGAGCGAGGAGAAGGGCAGCAGCTCGCCCGAGGCGTCGCGCACCAGCCGGGCGAAATAGAAGGTGATCCAGGTCCGCGGCGGCGCGCCCGGGTCCAGCACCAGCCAGGCCGCGGCCAATAGCCCCACCGGGACGAGGTAGGTGGCGATCATGCCGACCAGGCCGCGCCAGCCGATCTCGGCGAACGCCTGCACCACCTTGCCGAAGCCGACGTAGGCGATGAGGCCGGTGGCGAGCACGAGACCGATCAGCGCGACGATGACGGCGACACGCCGTGCGCGGCTTCTTCCCGTCGGTTCGGGGGAGCTCAACCGCCGTTCCTCGCTGTGTCCATCCCGCGCTGGACCGCTGTCTTACCCGCAAAGTTCCGGGCCGGCCAAGGTCCGAACGCCGCGCCCGACCTGTGGTCGCGCGACCACGCCGCCGGCAAGTTGCGGGCCGCACGCCTTGATCGCGGCGCCTCGCCCGCCTAAGTCCGCCGCAGGCGCGGGAGACTCGGGGCCGCCCGCCGACGTCGGAGCAGAAGCCTTGGCTATCCCATTGGCCGTCACCGCGCGGGTCGGCGCCTACATCGCAAAGCAGCAGCTGAAGGGCGTGAAGCGCTATCCGCTGGTGCTGATGCTGGAGCCGCTGTTCCGCTGCAACCTCGCCTGCGCGGGCTGCGGCAAGATCGACTACCCGTCCGAGATCCTCAACCAGCGCCTCTCGGTCGAGGACTGCATGCAGGCGATCGACGAGTGCGGCGCGCCGGTGGTGTCGATCGCCGGCGGCGAGCCGCTGCTGCACCGCGAGATGCCGAAGATCGTCGAGGGCTATCTGGCGCGCAAGAAGTTCGTCATCCTCTGCACCAACGCGCTGCTGCTCACCAAGCAGATCGACAAGTTCAAGCCCGATCCCTTCTTCACCTGGTCGATCCACCTCGACGGCGACCAGATGATGCACGACCACTCGGTGTGCCAGGACGGCGTCTACGACATCGCCGTGAAGGCGATCAGGCTCGCCAAGTCGAAGGGCTTCCAGTGCAACCTGAACTGCACCCTGTTTGACGGCGCGGACCCTGAGCGGGTGGCCGACTTCCTCGACGAGATGAAGCGCGTCGGCGTCGACGGCGTCACCATCTCGCCCGGCTACGCCTACGAGCGCGCGCCCGACCAGGAGCACTTCCTCAACCGCACCCGCACCAAGCAGCTGTTCCGCGACATCTTCAAGCGCGGCGACGGCGGCAAGGCCTGGTCGTTCACCCAGTCGACCATGTTCCTCGACTTCCTGGCCGGCAACCAGGCCTACCACTGCACGCCCTGGGGCAACCCGACGCGCAACGTGTTCGGCTGGCAGCGGCCCTGCTACCTCTTGGGCGAAGGCTACGTGAAGACCTTCAAGGAGCTGATGGAAGAGACCGAGTGGGAGAAGTACGGCGTCGGCAACTACGAGAAGTGCGCCGACTGCATGGTCCACTGCGGCTTCGAGGCCAGCGCCGTCGCCGACATCGTCAAGCACCCGCTGAAGGCGCTGGCGGTGACCCTGCGCGGCGTCAAGACCGACGGCCCGATGGCGGTCGACATCTCGCTCGATAAGCAGCGCCCGGCCGAATACGTCTTCTCCGAGCACGTCGAGGAGCGGCTCGCCCAGATCAAGGCCGCCAATCCCCGCGCCCGCAAGGTCGCCCGCGTCGGCTGACCTGCGTCTCCTCCCCCACCGAGGGAGGGGGGCCGCGCAGCGGTGGAGGGCTCGTGCCGCGGGTGGCGTGAGCGGGCTGCTCGTGCCACGCAAGGCCGCATGACCGACTCGACCCTCGCCGCCGCCGTCAACGCCGCCTCGCGGCTGACCGGCTCGTTCAAGCTGCGCTCCGGCCAGATCTCCTCGGAGTATTTCGACAAGTACCGCTTCGAGGCCGACCCCAAGCTGCTGGCGCGGGTGGCCGCGGCGATGCTGCCGCTGGTCCCGGCCGACGCCGAGATTCTGGCCGGGCTGGAGCTGGGCGGCGTGCCGATCGCCACCGCCATGTCGCTGGCCAGCGGCCGGCCGGCCGTGTTCGTGCGCAAGCAGGCGAAAGAGTACGGGACCTGCCGGGCCGTCGAGGGCGCCGACGTGCGCGGCCGGCGCGTGGCGCTGATCGAGGACGTCATCACCACCGGCGGCGCGGTCGCCGACGCCGAGCGCCTCGTCCGCGAAGCCGGCGGCGAGGTGGTGGCGGTCGTCTGCGCCATCTGGCGCGGCGCCGGCCCACCTCGCATCGAAGCCGCGCCCCACCTCCCGGTGATCGCCGCGATGACCAAGCAGGACCTCGACGCCGGCGGCTGAGATTCGCGGATGACTCAAGAAGTGCTTGTCCTGACGATGTACGGTTTGCTAGACTCTCTCGAAAGGAGTTGAGCCATGGCGGATGGATCCGGGACCCGTTCGGAACGGGTCGATCTACGCATGACGCCCGCCGCCAAGCGCACGCTGCAGCAAGCGGCCGTGGTCGCCAACAAGTCGCTCAGCGAGTTCCTGCTCGACAGCAGCCTTGCGGCCGCCTTCGACGCGCTGGCCGACCGCCGCGTCTTCCATCTCGACGATGCGCAGTGGGCCGAGTTCATGGCGGCGCTCGCCGAGCCGCCGCAGGACAATCCCGGCTTGCGTGACCTCCTCGCCCGAAAGCCCAATTGGGCGACGTGAGCCTGGACCAGCCGGCTGCGCCCGAGCCGATCCGGGCGGATCATGACGCCGCCACGTTCGACTCCGGGGTTCCGCCGCTGGACGACTGGCTGAGGCGGCGCGCGTTGCCGAACGAGGTCGCGGGCGCGTCCCGCACAATGGTCGGCTGCTTCGACGGCCGCGTGGTCGGCTACTACAGCCTCGCGGCTGGCGCGGTGGCTCACAGCGTCGCCACGCCCCGAGTGCGGCGGAACATGCCCGACCCGATTCCCGCGGTGGTGCTCGGCCGGCTGGCTATCGACCTGACCTGGCAGGGCAGGGGATTGGGCGGCGACCTGCTTCAGGACGCGATCCGGCGCACCGCTGGCGCCGCAAACACCATCGGCGTGCGCGTGCTCGTCCTCCACGCCCTCACCGACGCCGCGAAGACCTTCTACGAGCGCTTCGGATTCCGCACCTCTCCGCTCGAGCCAATGACGATGATGCTCACGATCGAGCAGCTGCGTCCTCAGCTCAGCAGCTTGGCCCCCGACATGAACGGATAGAGCGACGGATCGAATGTCCGCCGCGGCGGCTGCGGGCCGAAGTGCGCCGGATTGGGATCGGGCTTGTCGATGCCGACGGCGATGTCGGCGAGGCGGATCGGCCCGCCGCTGGCGATCGAAGCGTTGGCGGCGATGCCGACCAGGGCCGACCAGGCGCCGGCGCGGTGGTCGGCGGCGCGGCCCAGCGGGTCGTCGCCGCCGCGGAACAGGTGGCTGAGCATCAGCGCATCGCCGCCGCCATGGTCGCCGGACGCCTGGGGGATTTGCAGCTCGAAGGGCCGGTTGAACAGCGGCTGCAGCACCAGCGTGGTGCGCTCCGGCGGCGCGGGACGCGGCAGGCTCCCGTCCGCCTCGACATAGGGCCGCTCGATGGTCTCCAGCGTCAGCTCGCCGCGCTCGCCGTGGAACACCACCCGGTAGCCTTCGCCGGGATTGTAGGCGGTGAGCAGGTAGTTCACCTGGGCGCCGCTCTCGTAGTCGAGGCTGGCCCGCATGGTGTCCTCGATGTCGATCTCGGGGGCGAACACGCAGCGGTCGCGGAAGTAGCCGTCGAAGCCCTCGTTGTCGGCATAGATGCCGGTAAGGGCGCGGCTGGCGGCGACGTCGAGCTTCACCGGACAGCGGGCGAAGGCCGGGCAGCCCGTGCAGCGCTCGCCGCGGTCGCCGAGGCCCAGCTGGTCGGCGGTCTCGGGGCGGTAGAACACCCGCCGGCCCTCGGCGCGCACTTGCCGCGCTGTCGAGCCCAGCCACCAGTTGATCAGGTCGAAGTGGTGGGTGGCCTTGTGGACCAGCAGGCCGCCGGAGTTGCGCTTGTGGCGGTGCCAGCGGCGGAAGTAGTCGGCGCCGTGGTGGGTGTCGAGCCGCCACTCGAAGTTGACGGCCGTGACCGCCCCGATGACGCCGCTCGCCAGCACCTGTCTGGTCAGGGTGCGGGCCGGCGAATAGCGGTAGTTGAAGCCGACGGTCACCGACCGCCCGCTCGCCTCGCGCGCGGCGAAGATGCGCCGGCAGGAGTCCGCGTCGATGGTCAGCGGCTTCTCGGTGACGACGTCGCAGCCGCTCTGCAGCGCCCGCACGATGTAGTCCGCGTGGGTGAAGTCGGGGCTGGTGACGATCACCGCGTCGGCCCGGGTCTCGGCCAGCATCCGCTCGAACGCGGCGACGTCGTAGGTGGGGCATTCCACGCCGCTCCGCGCCGCGACGGCGGCGGCGCGCGCCAGCCGGCCGGCATTGGAGTCGCAGAGGCCGACCAGCTCGCCGTCCTCGCGGTGCGCGCCGGTCAGCGCCATCAGGTAGAGGTAGGCGCGCACGCCGAGGCCGACGATGGCGTAGCGGCGGCGCGGCTGCGGCTCGGTGGATTGCGGCATCGTCCTCGGTCCTGCTTTTCCCCGCTGGCCCGGCCGCAGCCTACCGCGCGCCCGACCCCAGCGCCCGCCCGAAGAAGTCCAGCAGCAGCTCGAAGTGGGTGTTCCACGCGGCCGCGTCCGGCATGTGCGGCTGGCCGGCGTAGGTGTGCAGCTGCGGGGCGCGGCCGGCCGCGGCCATCCGGGCGGCGAGGCGCGCGGCCATGTCGGCCGGCCAGATCTCGTCCTGGTCGCCGACGCTGAGGAACACCGGGCCGGCGTAGGCCTCGATCGGGATCGCCGCGCCCTCCGGCACCGGCTCGCCGCGCCAGGTCCAGGCGGCGAGGTCCGGGACGACGCGGTCGGAGCGGAAGCCCCAGGCCGGCGGCGGCGCGATCGGCTCGCCGGCCTCGCGATGGCGGTAGAAGAGGTTGCGCCAGGGGCCGCCGGCGCGGTCGGGCGGCGCGTGGGCGGCCAGCGCGTCCGGCAGGTGCGGCGAGCCAGCCTGCGCCATCAGGGCGGTCGCCAGCAGCGCATGCTCGGCCCCGCGCGACCAGCCGTAGACGCCGAGGCGCCCGTCGCAGGCCGGATGCGCCCGCAGCGCGCCCATCACCCGCTCGGTCTCGTCCAGCGCCACGTTCCAGATGTCGCCGCCGATCCAGAAGTTGCCGCCCACCGAGTAGGCCAGCGGCAGGGCGATCCAGCCATGCGCGGCGAAGAACATCGCCTCGCGGTGCCCCAGCCACCCGAGCGCGCCCTCGCTGCCGTGCAGCAGCAGCATCGCCGGAAACGGCCCGTCGCCGGCCGGCGCATAGAAGTGGCCGAGACCGGGCGCGGCCTGCTGGACGATGCGCAATGGCGCGGCGACCGACCGAACGCTCACCCCGGTCCCGCCAGCCGCGGCCCCAGCGTCTGGCGGACGCGCTCCAGGGTGTGGAACCCGTCCTCGGCCTCCAGGGCGGTGCGGATCAGGGCGCCGAGTTGCCAGGGGTTGCGCTTCAGGGAGGCGAGCACCGGGCCGATGGCGGGGCGGCCGTCGGGGCCGAGGCCGACCTGGGCGGCGTGGGGCAGGGCGCGGGCGGCGCCGTCGGAGACGGCGCGCAGCACCGCGAACGGGGTCCCGTACCAGCGGGCGAAGCGGCCGACGATGTGCGACTCCAGGTCCACCGCCGACGCGCCGGTATGATGGCGCAGCGCGGCCTTGTCGGCCACCGCGGCCACGGGCGCCTGCGCGCCGACGAAGCGGCCGAACCTGGCGTCGGGCAGGGCGGCGGCCAGCCGCTCCATCCAGGCGGGATCGGCTTCGTAGAGCTCGCCCTCGCCCTGCACGGCGTCGCCGATCACCAGGTCGCCGACCTTCAGCGCCGGGTCGAGCGCGCCGCAGAGGCCGAAGCTGACCACGCCGGCGATCCCGTCGCGCAACTGCGCCTCCAGCGCCTCGGCCAGCGCCGCGGCATCGCCGCCGCCGATCAGCGCCGGCGCGCCGCCGAGGATCTTGGCCTCGCGGGTCATGCCGACGACGGCGAGGATGGAGCGCGGCTCGCTCACGCCGGCGCGCCGGCGGCGAGGCGGGCGGCGAGCTGAGGCGCGGTGAGGCGCGACAGGCTTGCGCCGCCGAAGAACGGGTCGGCGGTCACCTCGTGGGTCGCCCACGGCGGGAAGGCCAGCGCGCGGATCGCCTCGGGGGTCGGCGCCTCGGCCTCGCACATCACCAGGCCCGCCAGCGGCCCCTCGAACACGTCGACGCTGAAGGCGCGGCCGGCGTGCGCCACCGTGTGCCGGCGCTTGGCGAGCGGCCGGCCGGGCAGGGCGGCGAAGGCGGCGTGCTCCTCGGCGGTCAGGTAGATGTTGACGATCGGGCCGGAGACCGGATCGGCGGAGCCGTACTTCTTGCAGAGCTTGTGCTCGGGCGGGTGGCCGTCGAAGTGGGTGACGCGGCGCAGGCGCAGGCGGCCGGCGTCCAGGTAGCGGTCCTCGATCAGCCGCACGCGGGCGCCGGCGAGGTCCGGCAGCGCGTGGACCAGGAAGCGCCGCTCGTTTTCGAGCAGGGCGTATTTGGGCCAAGCGCCCTGGGGAGTGTCCGTGGCCATCGCCGGAAGGCTCACATCCCGAACGCCACGCGCCGCTCGTTGCTGCGCGTCAGGTTGCGGTAGCGGGCCAGCGCCCAGAGCGGGAAGAATTTCGCATAGCCGTGGTAGCGCAGATAGAAGACCCGCGGGAAGCCGCCGCCGGTGTAGTGGTCCTCCGGCCAGACGCCGTCCTCGCCCTGGCGGGCGCCGAGCCAGGCGATCCCGCGCGCCACGGCGGGGTGGTCGGTCTCGCCGGCGGCCATCAATCCCAGCAGCGCCCAGGCGGTCTGCGACGCGCCGGAGGGGTGCGGCTGGTAGCCCTGGTAGTCGAGCCGGTAGCTGTCGCAAGTCTCGCCCCAGCCGCCGTCCGGGTTCTGGATGGCGATCAGCCAGTCGGCCGCCTTGGCCACCATCGGCGAGGTGGCGCGCGTCAGGCCCACGGCGTTCAGCGCGCAGAGCGCCGACCAGGTCCCGTAGACGTAGTTAACGCCCCAGCGGCCGAACCAGCTGCCGTCCGCCAGCTGCTCGCGCTCCAAGTAGGCGAGGGCGGCTTTCATCCGCTCGCTGTCGATCGGCTCGCCGAGCTGGGCCAGCATGCTCACGCAGCGCGCGGCCACATCGACCGTGGGCGGATCAAGCAGGGCGCCGTGGTCGGCGAAGGGGATGTTGTTGAGGTAGTAGTAGACGTTGTCGGCGTCGAACGCGGCCCAGCCGCCGTTCTTGCTCTGCAAGCCCTCCACCCACTCGCGGCCGCGGTCGATCGGCGCCTCGTAAGCGCCGTGGGTTTCGGCTCGGTGGCGGGCGCGGTCCATGGCCATCACCACCACGGCGGTGTCGTCGAGGTCCGGATAGTGGTCGTTGCGGTACTGGAAGGCCCAGCCGCCGGGCCGTACGTGCGGGCGCTGCTCGGCCCAGTCGCCGGCCACGTCCAGCACCTGCAGCGGCTGCAGCCACTTCAGCCCCCGCAGCGCCGCGGCCTCGGCCGCCGGGGCGCCGGCTTCCAGCATCGCGTGCGCCGCCAGGGCGGTGTCCCACACCGGCGAGAAGCACGGCTGGCAGTAGGCCTCGTCCTCGTGGACGACCAGCAGCTTCTCGACCGAGGCGCGGGCGATGGCGCGGCGCGGATCGTCCGCCGGCACGCCCATCGCGGCGTACATCATCACGCTGTTGACCATGGCCGGGAAGATGCCGCCGAGCCCGTCGTCGCCGTTCAGCCGTTCGTCGACGAAGGCCACCGCCTTCGCCATCGCGCGCCGGTTCATGCGCTTCGGAAACCGCGGCTCGGCGACGCGCAGCACTTGGTCGAGGGCGAAGAACAAGCTCGCCCACGGCTCCTTCTGGTGCGCGCCACGCGCCAGCTTGGTGATGGTGGCCGGCGGCTGGGCGAACAATTCGTCGATGGTGACGCCGCGTGGGTTGGCCGCGCGCGGCCGCAGCTTGCGCAGCACCAAGAGCGGCACGATCACCGTGCGCGCCCAGTAGGAAATCTTGTCCAGGTGGATGGGGAACCACTTGGGCAGCAGGGTGATCTCCACCGGCATTTGCGGCACGGCGCGCCAGGAGAGGATGCCGAACAGGGCCAGCAGGATGCGGGTGAAGACGTTGCAGGCGCCCGCGCCGCCCGCCGCCAGCAGCGCCTCGCGGGCGCGGACCATGTGCGGCGCGGCCGTATCGTCGCCGATCATCTTCAGCGCGAAGTAGGCCTTCACCGTCGCCGACACGTCCAGCACGCCGCCGTGATAGAGCGGCCAGCCGCCGTGCTCGCCCTGGACGCGGCGCAGGTAGACGCCGATCTTGCGCTCCAGCTCCGGGTTGGCCGGCTCGCCGAGGTAGTGGACAAACAGCACATACTCGGCCGGGATGGTGGCGTCGGCCTCCAGCTCGAACACCCAGTGGCCGTCGGGGCGTTGCAGGGCCAAGAGGGCGTCGGCGGCGCGCGCCACCGCCGCGTCCAGCGCCGCGCCTTCCGTCAGCCTGTCGTGTGCGCCTGCGTCCTCCATCGGTTCGCTCAGGGTAGCAGAATGCGGGCCGCCGTGTGGCCGGAGCGGATCGCGCCTTCTATGGTGGCGGGAAGGCCGGTATCGGTCCAGTCGCCGGCCAGGACAAGGTTCGCCCAGCGCGTCCGGGCGCCCGGACGCCGGGCGTTCTGCTCCGGCGTCGCTTCGAACGTCGCCCGCCGCTCCTTGACGATCTGCCAGGGCGGCATCGGCGCGCCTTCCAGCCCGTGCACCTTGACGACATCGGCCCACAGGGCCGCCGCCATCTGTTCGCGTGGCATGTCCACCACGGCGCCGGCGCCGCTGGTGGTCGTGGAAATGCGGCCCTCGAAGGCGCACAGCCACTGCGCCATGCCGCCGATCACGCCGATGATCTTCGGGGCGCCCGGCGGCGGATCGATCTTGAAGTGGCCGTTGACGATCGACGAGAAGGTGTCGGGCGCCGAGACGCCAGGCAGCAGGCCGGGCGTCGTCCAGGCGGGGGTGGCGACGATCACCGCATCGTCGGCGCGCAGCTCGATCGTCTCGCCGCCGACCGTCAGCGCCAGCGCCCGCGTGGCGTCGGTGGCGATCGCTTCGACCCGCCGGCCGATCCGCACCTCGGCGCCGTGGGCGGCCAGGAAGGCGAGGGCGGGGGCGATGAAGGCGGCGTCGAGGCCGGGGTCGGCGACGCGGGGCGCGCAGGCCCGGCCGCCGGCCGCCAGGGTCTCGCGCACGATGGCGCCGGCGAGCTCGGCCGAGCCTTCGGCCGCCTCGGTGTTCAGCGCCGCCAGCATCAGCGGCTCGATCAGCCGTTCCCACAGCGGCCCGGTGACGGGAATCACCTCGCGCAGCCGCCGCCCGCCCTGCGGCCGCAGCAGCTTCAGCAGCGGCAGGTAGTCGGCGGGATGGGTGTCCGGCACGCGGCGGTGCTTCGCCAGCACCCACCAGCCGACGCGGCCGGCGTTGATCCGCAAGGTCCAGCGCCGGCCGTCGCGGGCGTCGCAGAAGGTCCAGTCGGCCTGCTTGGGCCCGGTCAGGTGGTCCAGCGCGCCCAGGGTGCGCAGGAAGTCGTGGGTGGCGTGGTTGCCGGAGAGGACGAAATGGTTGCCGTTGTCGATGGTCATGCCCAGCGCCGCGTCGACGTAGGAGCGGCAGCGCCCGCCGACCTGGCCAGCCCCCTCCAGCACGGTGACGCTGACGCCGCGCCCGGCCAGCCGCACGGCGGCCGACAGCCCGGCGAGCCCGGCGCCGACCACATAGACGCGGCCCGTCATCAGTCCACGAGGCCGTGGCGTAGCACGATCCAGAGCAGCCGCGCCTTGCCGAGGCTGACCCGCCGGCGCGGCGGCGCCCAGCCCACGGCCTCGGTCTCGCGCAGGATCTGCTGGTAGACCTCGCGCATCAGCCTTGGCGAGCGGATGCGCCCGGCCGGCCGCTGCTTCAGCACCGCGTCGGCCAGCTCGTACTGCTCGTGCGCCTTGGCCGCCACCCAGCGGCAGGCGACGTCGATGCGCGGATCGTCGATCACCGCCACGGGATCGCGGCTGGTGATGCCGGCGGCGTCGAGCGCCTCGGCCGGCAGGTAGAGGCGGCCCATGCCGGCGTCCTCGTCGAGGTCGCGCAGGATGTTGGTCAGCTGCAGCGCCCGGCCGAGGTGGTAGGCGAGCGTCTCGCCCGGCCCGTCCGGCATGCCGAAGATGCGCACCGAGAGCCGCCCCACGGCGCTCGCCACGCGGTCGCAGTAGAGGTCGAGGGTGGCGAAGTCGGGCGCGATCACCGGCGCGCCGACGTCCATCTCCATGCCGTCGACGATGGCCAGGAAGTCGGCCTCCTTCAGCCCGAAGCGGCGCACGTGCCCCTCGAGGTAGGCGATCCGCTCGGTCGGCGAGCCGGCGAAGAGGCCGGCCACGTCGCAGCGCCACTTGTTGAGCTCCTCGCGCCGGTCTTCCGGCGACGGTCCGGGCTCGTCGGCCACGTCGTCGACCACCCGGCAGAAGGCGTAGATGGCGAACATCGCCGCCCGCTCGGCCAGCGGTAAGAGGCGCATGGCCGCATAGAACGAGCTGCCCGAGGCCTGCTGCTCGGTGCTCGGCGGCGCGGGGCTCGGCGACTCCGGGCTCGGCTGTTCCGCGCTGGGCGGCGATTCGACGACGGCGTCCATCGGCGGGCTTATGGCCCGGCCGGGCGCGATTGCCGAGAGGCGAAACGCTCGCCGAGCGTGCGCGCCACGCCCAGCACGCCGACGCCGAGCTGCTCAAGGCGGCTGTGGTGGGTCTCCTTGGAGAGCGGATCGCGGCCCTTCAGCCGTGCGGTGAGGCTCTCGGCCAGCCGCTGGATCGCGCCGACCTCCAGCGCCAGCCGCAGGTCGCGGATCCGGCCGGCGAACGGGCGCGAGATGCCGAGCAGGCCCTGGGTCTTGCCCGCCAGCTCGTTGATCGCCGCGCCGATCGCCGGGCCGGCCGCCGCGTCCGCCAGCATCTCGACGCGGGCGCCGTGCGCGGCCAGGGTGTCGGCCGGCAGGTAGACGCGGTCGATCTCGCGATAGTCCTTGGCGCAGTCCTGCAGGTGGTTGACCAGTTGCAGCGCCGCGCAGAGGGCGTCGGAGGCCGGCCACGTCGAGCGCGCCTCGCCATGCACGTCGAGCACGAAGCGGCCGACCGGCGCCGCGGAATAGCGGCAATAGTCCATCAGCTCGTCCCAGCTCTCGTAGCGCAGCTTGGTGACGTCGCGGCGGAAGGCCTCCAGCAGGTCCAGCATGTGCTCCCAGCCGAGCCCGCGCTCGGCCAGCGCGGCGCGCAGCGCCACCGCCTCGGGCACGGCCTCGCTCTTGCCGGTCAGCGAGGCCTCGATCTCGCCGAGCCGCTTCAGCTTCACCGCCGGCGTGGCGCTCGCGTGGTCGGCGACGTCGTCGGCCAGCCGCGCCACCCGGTAGAAGGCCATGATCGGCCCCCGGTGCTCCGGCGCCAGCAGCAGCGAGGCGACCGGGAAGTTCTCGTCCGTGTGCCCCTTGCCGGAGGCGAGGTCGGCCGCGGTCATGACGCCCCCGCCAGGGCCTGCGCGCGGCCCTTCCACATGCCGCCCCTGCCGCGCCAGACGGCGACCGCCGACTGCAGGGTGAAGAGGGTGTAGAGCGCGCCGATCAGCGGCAGGGCGAGGCCCCAGAGCGGCGAGAGGCGGTAGTAGCGCAGCATCGGCTGGAAGGAGAGCGCCATCAACGCCCAGGCGCCAAGCCCCAGCCAGCGCGCCGGGCCGCCGTCGAGCGCCGCCAGCGCCGGCGCGGCGGCGTAGACCAGCAGCATCCCCGCGACCGTCCCGGCCAGCAACCAGGGCGAATAGCGCAGTTGCGCATAGGCCGAGCGCGAGACCATCCGGCCGATCTCGCCGAAGGTCGCGTAGGGCCGCAGGCTGACCGAGGTGCGGGTGAGGCCGAGCCAGATCGCGCCCTCAGCCTTCAGCCGTGCGCCGAGGGCGCAGTCGTCGATGATCTCGCCGCGGATCGCCGCGACGCCGCCGGCGGCCTCCAGGGCTTCGCGCCGCACCAGCATGCAGCCGCCTGCCGCCGCGGCGACCTTGTTCTTCGGGTCGTTCACCCAGGCGAACGGGAACAGCATGTCGAAAAAGAAGACGAAGGCGGGGATCAGCAGCTTCTCCGGCCAGGTCCCGGTCTGCAGCCGCGCCATCAGCGTCACCAGCGTCAGGCCGCTAGCTTCGGCCCGCGCGACCAGCCCGCGCAGGGTCGCCGGCGCGTGGGCGATGTCGGCGTCGGTGATCCAGAGATAGGCCGGGGCGCCGCTTGCCCCGACTTCGGCCGCCTCGACGCCCTGCGCCACCGCCCACAGCTTGCCGGTCCAGCCGTTCGGCAGCGGCCGGCCGGTGATCACCGTCAGCTTGCCGCCGCCATCCAGCGCCGCGGCTTTCGCGCCGGTGCCGTCGTCGCTGGCGTCGTCCACCAGCACCACGCGCAAGTCGCCCGGATAGTCCTGCGCCAGCAGGCTGCCGATCGAGCGCTCGATCACGTCGGCCTCGTTGCGGGCCGGGACCACGGCGACCACGGCCGGCCAGCGCGGCGGCGCGGACGGGCGGCCCGCGTCGTCGCGCTCGCGCATCAGCCAGAAGAAGCCGCGGCCCAGCAGCAGGTAGAGCCAGGCGGCGAGCGCGACGGCGCCGATGGTCAGCGCGGCGGCGCTCACTTCAGATACCCCGCGTCGCGGAACCAGCCGATCGCGTCGGCCAGCGCCTCGCGGTGATCGCGCGCCGTGTAGCCGAGTTCGGCCTCGGCCTTGGCCGAAGAGAAGAACATGTGGTGCGAGGCCATCTTCAGCGCATCGCGCGTCAGCATCGGCTCCTTGCCGGTGATCTGCGCCCAGCCCTCCGCCACACACGCCAGCGGATAGAGCGGCGCGCGGGGCAGGGCGAGCGTCGGGGCCTTGCGGCCGGTGAGCGCCGCGATCTCGGCCAGCATCGCCTTCAGCGTCAGATCCCGGCCGCCCAGGATGTAGCGCTCGCCGATCCGCCCGCCCGCCATGGCGAGCAGATGCCCCTCGGCGACGTCGTCGACGTGCGCCAGGTTCAGTCCCGTGTCGACGAAGGCTGGGATCTTGCCCTGCGCCGCCTCCAGCACCATCCGCCCGGTCGGGGTCGGCTTGATGTCGCGCGGGCCGATCGGGGTCGACGGGTTGACGATCACCGCCGGCAGGCCGCGCTCGGCCACCATCCGCTCCACCAGCCGCTCGGCGGCCACCTTGCTCTGCTTGTAGGCGCCCACCGCCTCGGCTTCGGCGAGCGGCGCGGTCTCGTCGACCACGGTGGCCGCGTCGGCGGCGCGCAGGGTGGCGACGCTGGAGGTGTAGACGATCCGCTCGACGCCGGCGGCCAGCGCCGCCTCCATCACCGCCTGCGCGCCGGCCAGGTTGGCGCGACGGATCTCGCCCGGATCGCGGGCCCAGAGCCGGTAGTCGGCGGCCACGTGATAGAGATGCCGCACCCCGTCCATCGCCAGCGCCATCGACGCGGCGTCGGTCATGTCGCCTTCCACCACCTCGCAAGGAACGCCGTTCAGGTTGGCGCGCGGGCTGGCGGCGCGCGCCAGCACCCGCGCCCGCTCGCCCCGCGCCACGAGCGCGCGCAGCACCGCCGACCCGACGAAGCCGGTGGCGCCGGTGACCAGGATGGGATCGCCTGAAGGCAAGCGGGCAAAACTCGTGCGGCGGCCGACGATCGGCTCGGCGCGCGCCATTAGAGCGGCTTGCCTGAAAGGGGAACCGTTTTCGCCGCGCCGCGGTGCGCGATCAGGATAACGGCGGGTAGTGCAGCCGGATGGTCACATGGGTCTCGCGGCCGGCGGTCGCGAACAGCGCCGACTTCAGCGACGGCGCGCTGAGGAAGGGGCGCACGTTGTTGGAGAAGCCGTAGCCCTCGGCCGGGCCCAGCGGCCCCAGGTCGAGCGCCTGGTCGTCGTTGCTGTCGTGGAACATGACGAGGGCGTACTGCCCCGGCGCCGGCAGGTAGACGCACACGGTCTCGTCGCCGGGGATGGCCTGGTCGTACTGCACGGTGATCCAGCCCTTGTCCGCCAGCCAGCGGCGCCGATCGGCGCCGTAGAGGTTGGTGACCAGGTGGCCGTGGTTGTTGCGCAGCCCCTGGACGGTGATCATCAGGCGATAGGGGGTCGGCGCGCCGTGGCACGGCATCGTCTCGACGCTGCGCACGGGCGCAGCCGCAGCCATGGTGGCCAGCGCCCAGGCGGCCATCCCCAGCGCCGCCGCCCGTAAGGCATTGCAATGCCGAAACAACATCCCGACGCGAGCTACAGGATCGGCCGCGCGGCGTCCACTGCCGCGGCGCTCAGGGCGCGTAGGCATCGATCTGCGCGAAGCTGAGCCCCTTGGTCTCGCGGGCGATCAGCGCCGCCGCCGCGCTGACCAGGCAGGCGGCCGCGACGTAGATCGAGATCGCCCCGGTCGAATGGGTCCGCTGCAGCAGGAAGACGGCGATCACCGGCGCTAGCGATCCGGCGAAGATCGAGGTCACCTGGTAGGAGATCGAGGTCCCGGAATAGCGGTAGCGGGTCGGGAACAGCTCGGAGATGAAGGCCGCCTGCGGGCCGTACATCGCCCCGTGCAGGAAGAGCCCCACCACCAGCGCCGCGTCGATGGCCAGCGGCGTCGCGCCGCGCAGCAGGCCGAAGAAGACGAATATCCAGATCGCCATGCCGATCGCCCCGAAGGCGTAGACCGGCCGCCGGCCGATCCGGTCGGAGAGCGCCGAGAACAGCGGCAGCGTCAGCATCTCGACGAAGCTGGCGACCAGCACCGCGTCCAGGCCCAGCCGCCGGTTGGCGTGCACGGTCTGCGCCAGGTAGGCGATCGCGAAGGTGGTGACGATGTAGTAGCAGGTGTTCTCGCCGAACTTCAGTCCGGCCCCTACCAGCACGCCGCCCGGCCGCTTCGCCAGCGCTTGCAGCGCCGGCGCCGCCTCCCGGGCCTGCGAGGCCTGCGCCTCGGCGGCGAGGAACTGCGGCGACTCGCTCAAGGTCGAGCGCACCCACCAGCCGACCGCCACCAGCAGCCCCGAGAGCAGGAAGGCTACGCGCCAGCCCCAGGCGAGGAAGTCGGCCTCGCTCTGCACGCCGGCCATCACCGCCAGCACCCCGGCCGCCAGCAGGTTGCCGGCCGGCACGCCCACCTGCGGCCAGCCGGCCCAGGAGCCGCGCCGCGCGTCGTCGCCGAACTCGCCGGCCATCAGCACCGCGCCGCCCCATTCGCCGCCGACCGCGAACCCCTGCACGAAGCGCAAGGCGGCCAGCAGCACCGGCGCCGCCGGGCCGATCTGCCGGTAGGTGGGCAGGAGGCCCATCGCCGCGCTGGCGACGCCCATCAGCACCAGGCTCGCCATCAACAGGCGCTTGCGGCCGATGCGGTCGCCGAAGTGGCCGAACACCAGCCCGCCGATCGGCCGGGCGATGAAGCCCAGCGAATAGGTGAGGAAGGCCTGCAGCACGCCGGTCAGCGGGTCGCTGGAGGGGAAGAACAGCTTGCCGAACACCAGCGCCGCGGCCGTGCCGTAGAGGAAGAAATCGTACCACTCGATGGTGGTGCCGATCAGGCTGGCCGCCAACACCCGCCGTAGCGACGAGCGCGGCCGCGCCGCCGAGCCGTCCAAAGCGGCCATCACGCCTCCTCCCGGGAACCTTTTGCGCCATCGAAGCATCTTCGAGCGTCGCCGTGAACCGCGCCGTGAATTGGCGCAAGGAGGAGCGAGTGATCCGCGTCACCGTCGAATACACCGACGACCTCGGCCCCGAGGCGGACGTGCCGGCGCTGCTGAAGAAGCTCGCGGCCAAGCTGGCCGACGGCGCGGCGGCGGACGCGCTGATCCGCATCGGCGCGCGGCCGATCGTCGAATATGTGGTGGCCGAGAACGCCTGGGGCTCGGTCTCGGTGGTGGTGCGCGTCGACGCGGGCAAGCTGGCGGCCTTCAAGGCCGGCCGCTTCGACGAGATCGTCGCCCTGACCGAAGCCCACTTCGCCGACCTCTACCTGCGCCGCTCCATCGCCCTCAGCTTCGAGCTCGACCAGCTGGGCCGCGAGGGCCTGGTCGAGCGCCGCCACCCGAGGCCGGCGTCGGCCGAGCCGTTCTGATTCTCTGCAGCTGCGAGCGGGCCGCAGGCCGTTAGTCTCAACGCGGAGCTCGCGGAGGAGGCGCGGAGTCCGCAGAGAAAACGAGGTCTCCGCGATCTCCGCGCTTCCTCAGCGTTCTCAGCGTTAAGACTAAGCGCCTGCGGCGCGCTCGATCCCGCGGGGTGGGGCAAGCTCACCCAGCCAGGTGGAAGATCTCGCCGCCGGAGCCGGCGGCGGCTTCGGCCAGGGTGTAGCCTTCCAGCACGTCGGCGGTGGCGTCGCGGGCGCGCAGCAGCGCCTCGCGGATGGTGCAGGTGGTCAGGTCCGGGCAGTCGTCGCACTTGCGGAACGACAGGCGCGAGACGCACGGCGCCATCGCCAGCGGCCCGTCCATCACCCGGATCACCTCGGCGAAGCTGATCTGCGCCGGCGGCCGCGCCAGGCTGTAGCCACCCAGCTTGCCGCGCCGGCTGACCACCACGCCGCGCCGGGCCAGCTCCAGCAGGATCGCCTCCAGGAACTTGCGCGGCGCGTCGGCCCGCTCGGCGAGGTCGCCGGCGGTGATCTGCGCCCCCTCGGCGCGGGCGAGCGCCACCAGGGCGCGAAGGGCGTAGCGGGCCTTGCTCGACAGCATCGCTCCTCTTAGGCGGCGTCGCCGAGGCGGCGCAAGCCGGGCCGCCGCTGCCAGATCCTGGCGCGCCGGGCGGCAGGCTGGCGGCATGTACGGTTCCGTGAGCGTGGCCGCAGGGTCCGTGCGCCAGCGCTCGACCGCCGAGGCGGACGCGAACGGCCCGCCGCAGGCCGACCTGTTCGGCTACTATCCGCGAGGGACGCTTCGCCAGAGGAGCCGCCATCTGGGCGGTACGAGGTTCATGGTCACGACGCCGACGCTTTACGGGCATCCGTTCTCGTCCTTCACCGAGAAGGTGCTGGTGGCGCTTTACGAGAGCGGCGCGGCGTTCACGTTCCGCATCTTCGGGCCCGACGACCCGCAGGCGGCGGCCGAGTGGGAGCAGCTGTCGCCGATGCAGCGGTTCCCGGTGATGGTCGACGGCGGGCGCACGCTGGTGGAGACCAGCATCATCATCGAGCACCTGGCGCTGAGCCGGCCCGGCGCGGCGGCGCTGCTGCCGCGCGACCCGGCCGCCGCGCTGGACGTGCGGCTGATGGACCGGGTGTTCGACAGCTACGTGATGACGCCGATGCTGACGCTGGCGTTCAACGAGAGCCGTCCGGCCGAGGCGCGGGACGCCTTTGGCGCCGAGCAGGCCCGCGGCCAGCTCGCGAAGGCCTACGCCTGGCTCGACGGGCTCGTCGCCGGGCGCGCCTGGGCGGCCGGCGACGCCTTCACCCTGGCCGACTGCGCCGCGGCGCCGGCGCTGCTCTTCGCCCATTGGGCGCACCCGATCCCGGAGGAGCTGGCGCGGCTGCACGCCTACCGCGGCCGGCTGCTGGCGCGCCCGTCGTTCGCCCGCGTGGTCGAGGAGGCGCGCCGCTTCCGCGCCGCCTTCCCGTTCCCGACCGGGGACTGAGCCGGCTGGCCGGGCGCCTGCGTCAAACGCGTCCCCGAATTCGCTTGCATCGCTTCAAGCCCCTCCCTATACCCCGCCGCTCGCTGACGGGCGGAGCTTCTGCGGCGGACGGACGGAAATTCGGGGGCTGGCCCCTTGATTTTCTGTCATGTTCGACATAGCTTCCGCGCCTTCAATCGACTCGCGAAGGACTGAATGGGGCAAGCCCCGTGCGGCCCCCAGCGGTTCTTGCGCTCAAATCGGACCTTCCGATGCGGCGTCTGAGGGTCGGTTGACAGCGAATCTGGGGGCGGATAGAGACGCCGCTCCTCGCGCCGCCGGGCGTTATCGGCGGGGCCGGAAGCCTCCGGTCAGGTCTTTGACATCGTTGATTTGGAAAGAGAAACGCAGGCGGCGGCGTCCTGGCGATAGCGAAACCACGCTATCTCGACGCTGACAAATGCGGTCTCTTGAAGACATACCATGGCCATCGGTCAGGGCTTCGGCTCGGGCGGATGGTTTTGGGAACTCGTCAATAGACTACGCAACGAACGCCCATCCGTTCTTCGGAACGGGTGGAATATCGGTCAGAACGTCAACTCAACCTGAGAGTTTGATCCTGGCTCAGAGCGAACGCTGGCGGCAGGCCTAATACATGCAAGTCGAACGCACCTTCGGGTGAGTGGCGGACGGGTGAGTAACACGTGGGAACGTGCC
>DASXEN010000037.1:0-4899 GCA_036490095.1 Caulobacteraceae bacterium | reverse complement strand
CGGCGCAGGCGCTCGCGCCCGTCGCCGGTCAGGGCCTCGACCACCAGGGTCAGCCGCACGCCGTGCAGCACCGCGTGGGCGCCGATGGCGGTCTTGCACGAGCCTTCGAGGGCGGCGAGAGCGCCGCGCTCGGCGGCCACGGCCAGCGTGGTGGGGGCATGGATCAGCGCGCGCAGCCAGGGCGCATCGGCGTCCTCGGCGCGGACCTCGATGGCGAGCGCGCCCTGGCCCGGCGCGGGCGGGCGCTCGACCGGGTCGATCGGCGTGGCGGGCAGGCCGCCTAGGCCGAGGCGGTTGAGGCCGGCCAGCGCCAGGATGATGGCGTCGGCCTCGCCGGCCTCCAGCTTGGCGAGCCGGGTGTCGACGTTGCCGCGCAGGTTCACCAGCTTGAGGTCGGGGCGGCGATGCAGCGACTGGGCCTGGCGGCGCAGTGAGGCGGTGCCGAGCACGGCGCCTTGCGGCAGGTCGTCGAGATGGGCGGCCTTGTGGCTGATGAAGACGTCGCGCGGGTCCTGGCGCTCGGGGATGGCGCCGATGACGAGGCCGGGCGGCAGCTCGGCCGGCATGTCCTTCAGCGAATGCACCGCGCAGTCGATGCGGCCGGCCAGCAGCGCCTCCTCGATTTCCTTGGTGAAGAGGCCCTTGCCGCCGATCTCCAGCAGCCGCCGGTCCTGCACCCGGTCGCCGGTGGTGGTGATGACGCTGATCGGCGCCGCCGTCGCGGCGTCGGCCTCCGCGGCGCCCAGCGCGGCGGCGATGCGCCGCTGCACCCAGCCGGCCTGGACCAGCGACAGCTTGGAGCCGCGGGCGCCGATGCGGACGGGCGGTTGCGAGGGCGTCGGCAAAGGACTAGCTGCCAGCTTCGACCAGATGGGCTCGCGCCTGCTACACGCGCGGCCCCGCAGCCGCAACGCTTCCCTCGCCGCCAGAGCCCGATGACCCCGCCGTTCCTCGTCCTAGGCCTGGAGACCAGCTGCGACGAAACCGCCGCGGCGGTGCTGCGGCTGGGCGCGGACGGCCGCGCCGAGGTGCTCTCCTCGGTGGTGGCGAGCCAGGTAGCCGCCCACGCGCCGTTCGGCGGCGTGGTGCCGGAGGTGGCGGCCCGCGCGCACGTCGAGTTGATCGAGCCGGTGGCCCGGCGGGCGCTGGACGAGGCGGGCGTCGGGCTGGCGGACGTCGCCGGCATCGCCGCCACCGCCGGGCCCGGCCTGGTCGGCGCGGTGATGGTGGGGCTGTCGTTCGGCAAGGGCCTGGCGCTGGCGGCGGGCAAGCCGCTGGTCGCGGTCAACCACCTGGAGGGGCACGCGGTATCGGCACGGCTGGAGGCCGACCTGCCCTATCCGTTCCTGCTGCTGCTGGTCTCCGGCGGCCACTGCCAGCTGCTCGATGTGGCCGGCATAGGGGCGCTGAAGCGGCTGGGCTCGACCATCGACGACGCCGCCGGCGAGGCGTTCGACAAGATCGCCAAGGCGCTCGGCCTGCCCTATCCCGGCGGCCCGGCGCTGGAGCGGCTGGCCGAGGGCGGCGATCCGCTGCGCCATCCGCTGCCGCGGGCGCTGCTCGGCCGCCCGGGCTGCGACTTCTCCTTCTCGGGCCTGAAGACCGCCGCCGCGCGGCTGGCCGAGACCGTGAGCGGGGCGACCGAGCGCCGCGACCTGGCCGCCGCGGTGCAGGGCGCGATCGCCCGCCAGCTGGCCGAGCGCTCCGAGCATGCGATGCAGCGCTACGTCGTGGAGCACGGCCCGGCGGAGCGCCGGTTCGTGGTGGCGGGCGGCGTCGCCGCCAACCAGGCGGTGCGCACGCGGCTGCAGGGCGCAGCGGCGGCCAACGGCTTCTCCTTTGCCGCCCCGCCGCTGAAATACTGCACCGACAACGCGGCGATGATCGCGCTGGCCGGCGCCGAGCGGCTGGCGGCCGGCCTGGTCGACGGGCTGGACGCCGTCGCCCGGCCGCGCTGGCCGCTGGACGAGGCCGCGGCGCTCGCCAATCCGACCCACGTCCCTGGGCGCAAGGGGGCGAAGGCATGAAGACGGTCGGCGTGATCGGCGGCGGGGCCTGGGGCACGGCGCTGGCCCAGGTGGCGGCGCGGGCGGGGCTGGAGCCGCTGCTCTGGGCCCGCGAGGCCGAGGCGGTGGAGGGCATCAACGCGGCGCACGAGAACCGCCTGTTCCTGCCGGGGGTGGCGCTCGACGACGCGGTGCGGGCCACGAGCCGGCTGGCCGACCTCGGCGGCGCGGACTTCGTGCTGGCGGCCGCCCCGGCCCAGCACCTGCGCGGGGTGCTGCGCGAGTTCGCCGCCCACGCACGGCTGGGCATGCCGGTGGTGCTCTGCGCCAAGGGCGTCGAGCAGGGCTCGCTGAAGCTGATGACCCAGGTGCTGGCCGAGAGCCTCACCGCGGCGACCCCGGCGGTGCTCTCCGGCCCCAGCTTCGCCGCCGAGGTGGCGCGCGGCCTGCCGACCGCCATCACCCTGGCGGCCGACGACGAGGCGCTGGCGCGGACGCTGGCCGAGGCGATCGCCACCCCCGCCTTCCGCCCCTACGTCAGTGGCGACATGATCGGGGCCGAAGCGGGCGGGGCGATCAAGAACGTGCTGGCCATCGCCTGCGGCATCGTCGAGGGCCGCGGGCTCGGCCGCAGCGCCCACGCGGCGCTGGTGACCCGCGGCTTCGTCGAGCTGACCCGGCTGGCGGTGGCGCTGGGCGGCCGGGCCGAGACGGTCGCCGGCCTCTGCGGCCTCGGCGACCTGGTGCTCACCTGCTCCAGCCCGCAGTCGCGCAACATGAGCGTCGGCCTAGCGCTCGGGCGCGGCGAGACGCTGGAGGCGGCGCTGGCCGGCAAGATCTCGGTGGCCGAGGGCGTCGCCTCGGCGCCGGCGGTGCGGCAGCTGTCGCGGCGGCTGGGCGTCGAGACCCCGATCAGCGACGCGGTGGCCGCCATCCTGGCCGGCGAGATCGATGTCGACGCCGCCATCGCCGGGCTGCTCGCCCGGCCGCTAAAGTCCGAGCTTTAGGAATTTGCCACGGGAGCCGCGCGCATGGGCCTCTTCGTCCTCGTCTGCATCGACAAGCCGGACGCGCTGGCGCTGCGCCTGGCGACGCGTGAGGCGCACTTCGCCTACGCCAACAGCCTGCCGGCCGGCTTCATCCGCCTCGGCGGCCCGTTCCTGGACCAGCGCGGCGACATGGCCGGCTCGCTGATCGTCATCGACGCGGAGGACCTGACCGCGGCCGAGGCGTTCAGCCACAACGATCCCTACCGCAAGGCAGGCCTCTTCGAGCGCGTCGAGATCCGCCCCTGGAAGGCGACGTTCGGCGAGCTGCCTTGAGCGGCAACCCGGCCCAGCCCGCGCCCGGCGTCCGCCTCTGCGCCCTCGCCGACATCGCCGATCCGGGCTCGAAAGGCTTCCTGTTCCGCGACGGCGAGAAGTGGTTCCTCGGCTTCGTGGCGCGCCGGGACGGCGAGGTGCACGGCTACCTCGACCGCTGCCCGCACACCGGCCTGCCGCTGGCCCCGGTCCCCGACCGCTACCTCACCCGCGACGGCGACCTGATCCTCTGCGGCTCGCACGGGGCGCTGTTCCGCATCGGCAGCGGCGTCTGCGTGGCGGGGCCGTGCGTCGGCCGCTCGCTGTGGCCGTGGCCGGTGCGGGTGGAGGGCGAGGACGTGGTGGCGGCGTGAGGTTGCGCGGGTGCGCCGTTGATGGGGTTCGCGGATTACCCCCAGCGCCCGCTCATCCCGGCGCACACGCCGGGACCCAGGCAAGCGCTTTTCCAAACCACGGAGATCACGGAGAAGACACGGAGGTCACGGAGGCGCGCAGTGTTCTCCCGTGAAAACTCCGTGTCCTCCGTGGTTCATGACGGCGCCTGCGGCCCGCGCCTAGCTGGCAGGCAACCGCGCTCCTGCAACCGCCGCCTGCCTGGGTCCCGGCTGTCGCCGGGATGAGCGGGCTCAGGGGTCAGGGCGCGGGCTCGGCGCCGAACTCCCTCACCTCGTCGAGCAGGCCGGTGACCGCCAGCTTCACCAGCGCGCCGCCCTTCTCGGGTGTGGCGAGGCCGGGGTCGGAGCCCATGCGGCCGTCGGGGTGGCGCTTGCGGAAGTCGGAGGATTCGCGGATCGGCCCGGAAGAAGCGATCTGCGGCGCGTAATTGGCGCTCTTGATAGCGTCCGGATAGGCCCACTGGGTGACGGCGATCTCGGACGGGGTGGCGTGGCTGCCGTGGCCGCTGGGGAACTGCTGGCGGGCCAGTTGGCCGACGCCGCGCAGGTCCCACCAGTTGCGCTGCTTCAGCGCGAAGCCGCGCGGCCGGCCGGCATAGCTGGCTTCGGCGTAGAGCTCGGAGAAGGCCGCGTCGATGGTGGCGACGTTGCCGCCGTGGCCGTTGAGGAAATACAGCTTCTCGAAGCCGTGGTGGGCCAGCGATCGGGCCCAGTCGCCGATCGCCGCCATGAAAGTCGAGGGCCGCAGCGCGATGGTGCCGGGAAAGTCCAGGTGGTGCTGGGCCATGCCGATGTTGAAGGTGGGCGCGACCAGCAGGTCGGCGCTGGTCTTCTCCGCCTCGTGGGCGATGATCTCCGGGCACAGCCAGTCGGTGCCGAGCAGGCCGGTGGGGCCGTGCTGCTCGTTGGAGCCGATCGGGATGACGATAGTCTTCGAGCGCTCCAGGTAGCGCTCGATCTCAGCCCAGGTCGACAGGTGCAGCAGCATGCAAATCTCCGGCGCCGCGGTGGGAAATGGCGTGTGGCGACACTAGCTATCACGCCGCAAGGGCCGAGAGTCGAAGCTACGCACGGAGGATCAAGCCATGGCGCTGCAATTGGGCGACGTCGCCCCCGACTTCACCCAGGACTCCACCGAGGGCCCGCTGCACTTCTACGACTGGGCCGGCTCGTCCT
>DASXEN010000214.1:0-10847 GCA_036490095.1 Caulobacteraceae bacterium | reverse complement strand
CGCGCGCCCCAAACATCTCGCCCAGGATGTCGCCGAGGTCGACGTTGTCGAAGTCGGCCTGGCGGAAGCCTCCGGCGCCCGGGTTGAAGCCACCCTGGCCGAACGGGCTCGCACCGCCGCCGCCGCCGAAGCCGCGCATGGTCTCGCGCCCGTCGGCGTCGATCTCGCCGGCGTCGAACTTCTTGCGCTTCTCCTCGTCGCCCAGCAGGTCGAAGGCTGCGGAGATCTGCTTGAACTTCTCCTCGGCCGACTTGTCGCCCGGGTTGGCGTCCGGGTGGTGCTTCTTGGCGAGCTTGCGGAACGCGCGGCGGATGTCGTCCGCGCTCGCCGAGCGCGGGACGCCGAGTTCCAGATAGGGGTCCTGCGCCAAGTCGGGGGCCACGCGGGTCTAGAGGGTGTCGCCCCGGTTTAAGCCGAAGCGGGAGCTGGGCTCAATCGTCGCTTCGATCGCGCGCCAGGTCCGGCGCCTCGAAATCTAGGGCGTCGTCGGGATGTTTCAACGATGTCTCGCAGATGGTCTGGCCGCGCACGGAGACGCCGGCCCGGTGCGGGCTCTCCGGATCGCCGGTGATCAGCGGGTGCCAGCGGGGCAGGGGCTTGCCCTCGTTGAGCCGCCGATAGGCGCAGCTCATCGGCATCCAGGCGAGGTCGTCGATGTTGCCGGGCGTCAGCTTGATGCAGTCCGGCACATAGGCCTTGCGGTTTTCGTAGTCGCGGCAGCGGCAGGCCTGGGCGTCGAACAGCTTGCAGTGGACGCGGGTCGGGAAGATCTCGCCGGTGACCTCGTCCTCGAAGCGCACCAGACAGCACAGGCCGCAGCCGTCGCAGAGGCTCTCCCATTCCTGGGCGCTCATCTGCGCGAGGGACTTGGTCTCCCAGAACGGCCGTTCGGTCATGACCCGCGGGTCCTTAGGCGCATCGCCGGCGAGAGGCCAGCGGAGCGGGCCTAGTCGGCCGGTTGCAGCGGCCGCGGCGGGAATCCTGGGGACAACGCAAATCGTTGAAATGAAGCTCTGTTTTCGCCGCCGCGGCGACTTCTCCACAGCTTAGACACCGCCGCGGCGGACTCGCTCCACAGCCTGGCTGTCCGGGGCGCTTGCGGGTCCGGGGCGGGCGGGGCAATCTCAAATCGTTGGAGGCGGCGAGACGGAGCCGGCGAGGGAAACCTCAAAGGAAACCGACGCCGGGGAGGCCAAGTCAAGCCCCGGGGCAACCCGGGTCCCCTGGACCGGCTTTCTGGCCAAAGGGCGACGAGGCGAAGGGTCAAACCGGAGCCGGCGAGTTCGAGGCGACACCTTCGACGCAGGTCCGCAAGGACTTGGGTGAGAGGGCGAAGCTCGGGGCGACTCGGGCGTCGCCCTCTCTCTCGTTTTGGGCCAAGCGTCTTTGCAGGCCCGGCGCAAGCGCCGCCTCCCAAAACAGGGTGAGACATTTCGTCCCTTCGCCAAGCTTGGCTTGAGGGCGGAAAATGCCCCCGATTGAACGGGGCTGACGGCAGGATGGCGATCGGGCGGGCAGGCGGGCGTACAAGCCACGCGGGCCTCGCCGTGGCTCTGACGGCCGGCTTCGTCGGCAGCGTCCTCTACAGCATCCTGGTCACCCGCTCGGGCGGGTTCGCGAGCCTCTGGCTCGGCAGCGGCTTCCTGGCCGGCGCGCTGATCCTGCTGCCGCGGCCGTGGCGCGCGGCGGTCGCCGGCGTCTGCGCCGCGGCGCACGCGGCCATCTGCCTGGCGGCGGGCGACAGCCTCGCCCGCGCCTTGCTGAGCCCGGCGGTCAACCTGCTGGCGGCCGGCGCCGCCGCCTGGCTGGCGGTGCGCTTCGCCGGGGTGAAGGCGCGGCGGCTGACGCTGCGCGAGCTGACCCTGCTGCCCGTGGTGGCGATCGCGCCGGCGGCGTTCGTGGCCGCCTCGGCCGGCGCGGTGGTCAACCTGCTGCTGCACGGCCAGCCGTTCCTCGCCGGCTGGCTCGTCTGGGGCGTGCCGCAGGCGCTGGGCATGTCGATCGTGCTGCCGACCGTGCTGCTGATGGCGCGGATCGGCCAGTACAAGGACTTCGACCGCTCCTGGCTGGAGACCGCGGCCGAGCTGGGGGCGCTCAGCGCCCTCACCGCGCTGGTGTTCTCCCAGCATGACCTGCCGCTCGACTTCGCCATCTTCCCGGCGCTCAGCCTGGTCGCCGTGCGGCTGGGGCCGCCGGGCGCGGCGGTCGCCTGCCTGCTGGTGGCGATGATCTCGCTGCCGCTGGTGATGCTGGGCGACGGCGTGCTGGCCCGCACGCCGGGGCTCGACGTGGTCGGCCGCGTGCGGCTCACCGAGCTGATCATCACCGCCGCGCTCTTCACCACCCTCGCCACCGCCGCGACGATGGCCGAGCGCAATCGGTTGCGGCGGCTGATGCTGGGCCGCGACCGCGCGGCCCGCGCGGCGCGGACACGGGCCCGCGAAGCCGAGCGGCTGGTCGCCGAGGCCGCGCTCGCCCTGGCGCCGGAGGCCGCCGAGCTGGTCTGACGCCGCCGCCGCTTCCCCTTTCGCCGACCGCGCACTAGGGTCGCCGCCGTTTTCGGGGGAGCGTCATATGCGGTTCGCGGGTCTGGTCTTCGTCGCCCTGCTGGCGCTCGGCGCCTGTTCGCAGCAGCCGGCGGCGAGCGGCGGGCGCACTACCATCCGCTTCGCCACCGACTGGAAGGCCGAGGCCGAGCACGGCGGCTTCTACGAGGCGCTGGCGACCGGCGAATACGCGAAACGCGGCCTCGACGTGCGCATCATCCAGGGTGGCCCGTCGGTGAACGTCGAGGGGCTGCTCGCGGCCGGCGCCGTGGAGATGGGCGACGGCTCCAACAGCTTCATCCTCGCCAAGCTGGTGCACCAGAACGCGCCGATCGTGGCGGTGGCGGCCTTCATGCAGAAGGACCCGCAGATCCTGATGGCCCACCCGGACGCCGGCATCAGCTCCCTGGCCGACATGAAGGGCCACCCGATCATGATCTCGGAGGAGAGCCGCACCGCCTTCTGGCCGTTCCTGAAGGCCAAGTACGGCTTCACCGACGACCAGGTGCACAGCTACAACGACAACAGCCAGCAGTTCATCCTCGACAAGAGCATCGTCCAGGAAGGCTACCTGACCAGCGAGCCCTACACGGTGCAGAAGGCGGCCGGCTGGGCGCCCAAGGTGTTCCTGCTCGCCGACCAGGGCTACCCGAGCTACGCCGCCATGGTGCTGGCGCCCACCAGCCTGATCGCCAAGAACCCCGCCGCGGTAAAGGCTTTCGTCGAGGCGAGCGCCGCCGGCTGGCGCAACTACGTTTACGGCGACGCCAAGCCGGCCGACGCCCTGATCCTGAAGGCCAATCCCGACATGACCGAGGACGTGCTGGCCCAGGCGCGCGACAAGATGCGCCAGTTCGGCCTCGTCGGCGGCGGCGACGCGCCGGCGCTCGGCATCGGCGCCATGACCGACCAGCACTGGGCCGACTTCTTCCGCGTCGCCGCCCCGGCGGACCTGGCCAACTACAAGCGCGCCTTCACGCTGCAGTTCCTGCCCAATCCGCCGGTGAAGCCCTAAGTGGCCGAGCCGGCCGCCGCCCTCGACGGGGTCGAGGTCGACTACCCCGGGCGCGGACGGGCGCTGGGGCCGATCGATTTTCGCCTGGAGGCCGGCGAGATCGTCGGCCTGGTGGGGCCGTCCGGCTGCGGCAAGTCGACGGCGCTGCGGCTGCTGGCGGGGCTGGAGGCGCCGACCCGCGGCAAGGTGCGGCGCGCGGCCGGACGCGGCGAGACGGCGGTGGTGTTCCAGTCGCCGACGCTGGCGCCCTGGCTGAGCGCGGCGGCCAACGTGGCGCTGCCGCTGGAGCTGGCCGGCGTCGCCCGCAAGGCGGCGCGCGAGCAGGCGGCCGAGGCGCTGCGGCGCGTTGGGCTCGGCGGCGCCGAGAAGGCGCGCCCGGCGCAGCTGTCCGGCGGCATGGCGATGCGCGTGTCGCTGGCGCGGGCGCTGGTCACCACCCCGCAGGTGCTGTTGCTCGACGAGCCGTTCGCCGCGCTTGACGAGATCACCCGCCGCCAACTCGCCGACGACGTGCTGGCGCTGTGGAGCGAGCAGCGGCCGGCGGTGGTGTTCGTCACCCACAACGTCGAGGAGGCGGTCTACATGGCCAGCCGCGTGGTGGTGATGACGCCCGGGCCCGGCCGCATCGCCGGCCAGCTGGCCGTCGAAGGCCCCGCGCCGCGGCCGCCGCAGTTTCGCACCACGCAAGGCTTCCGCGACGCCGCCGAGCGGCTCTCGGCGATGCTGCACGGGGCGATGGCCGCGGCATGAGGCGCTGGGGCACGACCATTGCGCCGATCGTCTTCATCGCCGCCCTGCTCGGCGGTTGGGAGGCGGTCTGCTGGCTCTTCGCCGTGCCGGCCTATTTCCTGCCGAAGCCGTCGGAGATCGGCGTGGCGCTGGCGACCAACGCGCCCTCACTGTTCGCCTCCGCCTGGCTCACCTTTTCGACGGCGCTGATCGCCTTCGTGATCGTGATCGTGATCGCCGGCTTGGCCGCGCTCGCGGCCGCGGCCAACGACCTGGTCGAGGCCAGCTTCCGGCCCATCGCCGTCACCCTGCAGGTGACGCCGATCTTCGCCATCGCGCCGATGGTGGCGGTCTGGGCGGGCGTCGACCATCCGGACCGGGCGGTGATCTCCCTGGCCGCCGTTGCCGCCTTCTTCCCGATCTATTCGGGCGCACTGGCGGGGCTGAGGTCGCCCGATCCGGAGCTGGTGCGGCTGTTCGACCTCTATGGCGCGACGCTCTGGCAGCGGCTGAGCCGGCTGCAGGCGCCGTCAGCTGTGCCGCAGGCGCTGGAGGGGCTGAAGGTCGGGCTTGGCTTGTCGCTGATCGGCGCGGTGGTGGCCGAGCTCGCGGCAGGGTCGGGCGCGGTGACGGGCCTCGCCTGGCGCATCGCCGAGGCCAGCCACCGCTTGGAGATGGCCGAGAGCTTCGCGGCGCTGGCCGCCCTGGCGATGCTGGCGGCGGGCCTGCAGCTGGCCTTCCTGCTGCTCGAACAGCGGGCGCTGGCGTGGTGGCGGGGACGCTGAATACGCGCCGCGTTAGGCGTGAATTAAGCCGCGGTTGGTATTCGCGCTTCGATGGACTCTCCTCGGCTCGCGCCTTCCTGGAACCGACTGGCGATCGTCGCCGCGCTTGCGGCCGGCGCAGGCTTCGCCGGCGTTTGCCATGCGCAGGACAGCCGCGACGGATTGACGCAGACCGACGACCAGCGGCCCGCCTACCACGGCGCATTCCTCACCTGGGCCGGCAAGACCATGCCCCAGGTCCCGGCGCCGACGCCGGCGCCGAGGGTCGCGCCCGAGTCGCCGCCCGCCGACTATGCCCCGCCGCCGTCCCGGCAGCCGCGCCCGTCGCCCGAGGCCGACGCCGCGCCGCGAAGCCAGCCGCTGCGCGCGCCGCCGCCGGCCGACTACGCCGACCAGCCGCCGCAGCTCGCGCCCCAGCCGCAGCCGCCGCAGCGCCAGGCCCCGCCGTCCGCCGCCTATGCCGACCAGCCGCCGCAGATTGCCCCGCAGGCGCAGCCGCCGCGGCGCCGGTCGCCGCCTCGCCAGGCCCCGGCGCGCGCCTATGCCGATCAGCCGCCGGCGCCGCAGCCCCAGTCTCAGCGCCAGGCCCCGGCGCACGCCGCCTATGCCGACCAGCCGCCGGCGCCGCAGCCTCAGCGCCAGGCCCCGCCGCAGCCGCAGAGCCTGGCCCAGGACGGCCGCACGGGCTCCGCGCCCGCACAGACCGGCACGACCAGCGTGCGCTTCTATTCCCTGCACCGCGCCTACGGGCTGACGCCGGACCCGGTCGAGACGCCGCAGCAGCGGCCGATGGTGCTGATCGGGCCGCCGGACCAGGCCGCCGCGCCCAGCCCGGACCAGAACGAGGACGGCGACGGCGGCAAGGACGCCAAGCCGGGCCAGGGCGGCGACGGCCAGAGCCAGGGCCAGAGCCAGGGCCAGGGCGCCAGCCACGGCGACGACATCTCCAACGGCGTGGGCGGCTGAGCGCAGCCATGTCGAAGCTTCAGGATCTCATCGCCCTCGCCCGCGAGCCTTCCAGCGACAAGCGCCGCGAGCTGCTGCGCGAGATCACCGACCTGTTCTTCATCAACCGCGACCACCACGCCGGCGAGATGGCGCTGTTCGACGAGGTGCTGAGCCAGCTGGCGGGCGACATGGAGGCGGCCGTGCGCGCCGAGCTCGCAGACCGCATGGCCCCGATCGACGACGCGCCGAGGAAGCTGGTCCGCGGCCTCGCCGCCGACCCCTCGATCGCCGTCGCCCGCCCGATCCTGGAAAGCTCGGCGGTGCTCAGCGAGGACGACCTGCTCGCGCTGGCCCGCCGCCACGGCCAGGACCACCTGCAGGCCATCTCGCGGCGCGCCAGCGTCTCGGAGGCGGTGTCGGAAGCCATCGTCGAGCGCGCCGACGACGAGACGCTGGGCATCCTGCTGCGCAATGACGGGGCGGCGCTCTCGCGGCTGGCGCATGAGACCGCGGTCGACCGAGCGGGCCTCAATCCGCAGCTGCACGCGGCGGTGGTCAGCCGCCGCGACCTGCCGATCGACCTGCTCAACGACATGTATTTCGTGGTCGAGGCGAAGCTGCGCAACGAGATCCTGCAGCGCAACGCCGAGGTCGACCCGACCGCGCTGGAGGCGGCGCTGGCCGCCGGCCGTAACCGCGTGGCGGCGCAGGACGGCGCGCTGCCGGCCGACTATTCCGACGCCGAGCGCGACGTCCGCTCGCTGGTGGCGCGCAAGGCGCTGACGCCCAAGGCGCTGGCCTCGATGCTGCGCAACCGCGAGAGCACCCGCTTCATGGTGGCGCTGGCGGAGCTGGCCGGCATCGACTTCCACACCGCCCGGGTGATCCTGGAGCGGCGCGAGCTCGACGCGCTGGCCATTGTCTGCAAGGCCGCCGACTTCGAGCGCTCGCTGTTCCTCACCTTCGCGGTGCTGGTGCTCGACCGCGACGCCGACGCCATGGGCCGCGCCCGCCAGTACGGCGACCTCTACGCCGAGCTGCCGAAGGAATCCGCCCAGCGCACCCTGCGTTTCTGGAAGATGCGGCGCCAGTCGCCGGACCTGGCGGCTTAGGAGCCGACGGCGAAGTCCGGTACACTGCGCGGATGCGCACAGTGACCGTCGCCCGTAACGGCCAAATCACCCTGACGGAGGGCGAACTGCGCCACCTCGGCGCGGCGCCCGGTGAGACGGTCGATGTCGATCTGTTGCCAGGGAGACGAGCCGAAATCCGTGGCCCGCGCCGCGCCGGAAAGATATCCGACGTCTTTGGCATCCTGGAGCGTCCAGGGCAGCCGGCCCGTTCAATCGAGGAGATCAACGAGGCGATCGCGCGCGGTTGGGCCGGACTCGATCGGGAAGATCAAGACTGAGGCGGATTGGATCAGCGCGTTCCACCCAACTTGTCATCCCGGAGACCCGCGAAGCGGAGTCGTCCGGGATCTACTCAGCACTGCCGTGGGAAGTAGATCCCGGATGAGTCCCGCCTGACGGCGGGCTCTCCGGGATGACACAGTTGGTAATGAGGCCGATCTAGCCTCGACCTGCCCACAGCAGCTGCCAATAGTCCCGCTACGTCGCGCTGACCTGCGGCTCCGTCTGGCCGGTGTCGTAGGCTGGCGGCATCCCGCCGCGCTTCACCCCACCTTGGCGGCGGCCAGGCGCTCAAGGCCGTCGGCGGCGATGGCGGCGAGCGAGCGCAGGCCCTCGTCGCCGAACACCTCCAGGGCCGACTGGAAGGCCAGCGCGGCGGCGGCGCGCTCGCCGCGGTCGCGGCCGGCGAGGGTGAGGCGGGTGACGTAGACCTGGCCGAGCTGCACCTGCAGCATGGCCCAGGCCACCGGATCGGTGCGGTGCGGGCCGGCCGCCAGCTCGGTCTTGAAAGCGGCCTCGGCGGCGTTCAGCACCTTCACGTCGCCGGTCAGCTCGGCCAGGCGCGCCAGCGTGGTCCCGCGGCCATTGGCGGCCTCGGCCCGCAGCACCAGGCCCGGCGCCCCCTGCAGCACCGCGCCGGCGCGGTCGTAGCAGGCGATCGCCTTGGCGAAGGCGGTCTCGTTCTCGGTGGCCTCGCCGAGCTGGGCGAGCGCACGCGCCAGCGCGGTCTGGCCGCGGGCCCAGTCGAGCGGGCTCTGCTCGCGGCCGAGCGTGTCGAGGCCGTTGGCCAGCGCCCCGACCGCGCGGGCGAGGCGGGCCACGTCGCCGGTCAGCTCGCCGTGCGCGGCCTTGGCGGCGGCCTTGGCGATGGCGACGCGGGCGGCGCTCAGCGGCTCGTAGGCGGCGTCCAGGCGCTCCTCGGCGGCGGCGAGGTCGCCGAGCCCGGCGCGGATCAGGTCCTCGTCCTTCAGCCGCAGGCCCGCGCCGACCAGCAGGTCGGCCCGCGCCAACCGGGCCTCGGCGCCGGCGAGCTTCAGGCCCGCGTCGCGGCGCCCGGCGACCTCCAGCATGGCGATCGGGTCGTTGAACAGACGCGCGGCGGCGCGGGCGTCGGCGGGGCCGGCAGTGGCGAGGCTGCGGCGGGCGCGGATCTGCGCCAGCGCCGAGAGGGCCAGCATGCCGGCCGCGCCGCCGGCGCGCTGCGCCTCGGCGGCGGCCTGCTCCGCCGCCGCTTCCAGGCCGCTGTCGCCGAACAGCTCGGCGCCCAGCATGGCGCAGGCGGCCTGCTCCAGCCGCGCGCGCGCCCAGCCCTGCTGGCGGTGGCCGCCGGTGAACAGGCCGGCGGCCTTCTCGGCGGTGGCGGCGGCCTTGCGCAGCGCCTCGGCGTCGCCGCAACGGCGGGCGACCTCGCGCCAGGCGACCGCGGCCTCGAAATGGCGCCGCGCGCGGTCGCGGGCGCCGACGCGGCCGGCGGCGACGTCGGCGCTGCGGGCCTCGGCGCGCAGCATCTTCAGGTCCAGCAGCTCCAAGAGCGCGCCGTCGCCGCCGGTCAGCCCGTCCTTGCCGGGGAAATGCGCCTGGGAGAACTGCGCCCGCGCGCCGCCGAACAGGCGCCGCAACTCACGGCCGAATTCGAACATCGGGCGAAACTCCCATCGGCGGCCCGGATTGGCACAAGCCGCCGGGCCCTCGACGGTCTCACAGCAAACCCGGAGCCGAATGGTTTGCAAGAGGTTAATGCGCGGCCATGGTTAACGCCTGCGCGACCGGCGCGTTAACGTTTGCGCGCCTCGTAGACCTTGTAGCCGTGCGCCTGGTCGAGGAGGGTGACCGCGGCGAAGGCCTCGCGCAGCGGCGTCTCGTAGGGCAGGGCGACGTTGGCGACGAGGCGGCAGAGGCCGCCGCGGCGCAGCATGGCGGCGGCGCGGCGGATGAACAGTTGGCCGAGCGTGCGGTCCTCGGCGCCGTCCAGGTGGAAGGGCGGGTTCATCGCCACGAAGTCGAGACCCGCCAGCGGCGCGGCCTCGCGCAGGTCGGCCTGCAGGAAGCTGGCGCGCGGGTCGGCGACGTTGCGGCGCGCCGCCGCGACGGCGCGGCGGTCGATGTCGACGAGGGCCAGCCGCGTGACCGCCGGCTCGGCCAGCGCCGCCAGCGCCAGCACCCCGACGCCGCAGCCGAGGTCCGCGCCGGCGCCGGCGAGGCCGCCCACATGCCGCGCCAGCAGCGCCGTGCCCGGATCGGGGCGGTCCCAGCTGAACACGCCGGGCTGCGAGGCCAGGCCGAGCCCTGGCGGGACCTGCGGGCCGCCCTCGGCGATGGCGGTGGCGCGGCCGGCGGGCGCGTCCGGCCGGCGGCAGGCGGCGACGCGCCAGTGGCGCCGCCCGCCGGCCTCGACCTGGCAGCCGAACGCCTCCAGCTCGGCCTTCAGCCGCAGCCCACCGCGGTCCTTCGGCGCCAGCGCTGTCAGCCGCCCGCCGCCCTTCAGCGCCCTGAGCGCCTGCGCCAGCACGTAGCGCCGCTCCAGCGCCCCCGCCGGGGCGGCGACCACCGCCTCGTCGAGCGAAGCGTCGGGCGCGTCCTCCAGCGCTGCGGCGCCGGGGACCAATGGCGAGGCCTGCACCGCGCCGGCCGGGACCGGCGCCAGCTCCGGCGGCGGCGCGCCATAGACGACGGCGGCCAAGCTCAGGCCCGTTCCTTGGCGCGCTCGAACGCGACCTTCGGGAAGCGCTCTGAGACGTAGCCGATCTCCCACGCCGACTTGGCGAGGAACACCGGGGCGGCGTCGATGTCCTCGGCCATCGCGGTGCGGTGCTTGCCGGCGAAGTCCTCGATGTCGGCGCGCTCGCCGGCCAGCCAGCGGGCCTCGGCGTAGGGCGCGGCCTCGAAGATCACGTCGAGGCCGTATTCGCCGCCCAGCCGGTCGGCCATCACCTCGAACTGCAGCTGGCCGACCGCGCCGACGACGAAGTCGGCGCCGATGATCGGCCGGAACAGCTGCGTCACCCCCTCCTCGGCCAACCCCTCCAGCGCCTTCTTCAGGTGCTTGGCCTTCAGCGGATCCTTCACCCGTACCCGCCGCAGGATCTCCGGGGCGAAATTCGGCAGGCCGGCGAAGCGCAGCACGCCGCTTTCCGAGAGGCTGTCGCCGACCCGCAGCACCCCGTGGTTGGGGATGCCGATCACGTCGCCGGCGTAGGCTTCCTCGGCCAGCTCGCGGTCGGCGGCGAAGAACATCACCGGCGAGTTGACGCTCAGCTGGCGGTGGGTGTTCTCCACCTTCAGCTTCATGCCGCGCTGGAAGCGGCCGGAGGTCAGGCGGAAGAAGGCGATGCGGTCGCGGTGGTTGGGATCGATGTTGGCCTGGACCTTGAAGACAAAGCCGGTGACCTCGCCATCGCCCGGCGCAACGTGG
>DASXEN010000190.1:0-5071 GCA_036490095.1 Caulobacteraceae bacterium | reverse complement strand
CCGTGGAGAGCCAGGCGACGAGGCCGATCAGGATCGCCGCCAGGGAGAGCAAGGACCCGCCGAGGTCGAGCCGGGCGCTGACCCCGAGGATCAGCAGGCCGGTCGCCAGGTCGCCCCAGGCGCTCGGGATGGATTCACGGGCCAGCAGGCGCGGCAGGATCGGCTTCGGCTGGGTCAGCAGCGGGTCGATCTCGCCGCGCAGGATCGCGCCGGCCATGTCGCGGTAGCCGCCGAAGAAGACGGTGGCCGTGCCGAACAGGGTGTAGATGATCCCCAGCAGCCGGGCGACGTCGCCGAGCCGCCAGCCGCCGACCTGGCCGAAGCCGGCGAAGAACATGAACCACAGCGCCAGCCAGAAGCCGTTGTTGATCGCCATGCCGGCGACCTGCAGGGCGAAGTTGGTGCGGTCGGCGAACGAACTGCGCACGGCGGCCAGCGACTGGGCGGCGTAGGTGGTGACGGCGTTCATCGGCTCAAATCCCCTGCCTCAGCGCGCGGGCGAGCCCGGCGCGCCACACCAGCCACGCCGCCGCCGAGAGGGCGGCCAGCCAGAAGCCCTGCAGGGCCAGCGCGCCGCAGAGCTCGCCGGCCGTCAGGCCGATCACCGCCTGTCCGGCGAAGGCCAGGTGCGCGCCGAACGGCGAGGCGGCGGCGATGGCGTGCAGCCACGGCGGATAGAGGGCGATCGGTGCGAAGAGTCCGCCCAGCAGGAACATCAGCTTCTGCACGATCAGCAGCACCGGCAGCACCCGGCGCAGCCAGAAGGCGGTGAGGCCCACGAGGGCGTAGACCAGCACCCCGATCACCGCGCCGATCACCCCCAGCACCGCCGCCTCGGCGATGGCGGCGGCGGGCGGCCAGGCGCGGCCGGAGAGCGCCAGCAGCCCCAGGGCGGCGACGCCCAGCATCGCCAGCCGCGCGGCCATGCCGCCCGCCTGCCCGGCGATCGCCTGCGCCAGGTAGGCCTTGGGCCGCAGCAGCTGCGCCTCCAGCGCGCCGGAGCGGATGTCGTCCTCCAGGCGCAGCTGGATCGCCGGCACCGACAGCGTCACCCACTCGGTGACGCCGACGTAGACGGCCAGGCCGCCGGGCGGCAGGCGCATGGCGAAGCCGCCCGCCAGCCGCTGGGCGCCGACCTTGTCCCAGAAGGCGGTCAGCACCAGCATGCAGACGCCGTAGAAGATCGCCCGGCCGAGCAGCACCGGCCAGGCCGCGACCGCCGCGTCCAGCCCGACGCGGAACGAGGCGCCCATGGCGGCGAGCTCGGCGGCGAGCTTATCGCTCGAGCGCGGCGTAGATCTCATGGACCACCTCCTCCATCGGCGGGTCCTCGACGGTCACGTCCTCGATCCCTCCCAGCGCCAGCGCCGCGGCGATCGCCGCCTCGATGCGGGTCTGGCGGGTGTCGATCTCCAGGATGGTGGTGTGCGGCTCGCTGGGGCGGCGGGTGACGCCCGGCAGGTCGAGCGACAGCGCCGGCGCCTGCGACTGCAGCGTCACCAGCTTGCGGGCGATGAAGCGGCGGCGCAGCTGGTCGGTCGGCTGGTCGAGCACGATGCGGCCGGCGTTGATGACGATCACCCGCTCGCACACCAGCTCGATGTCGCGGGTGTCATGGCTGGTCAGCAGTACGGTCTGGCCCTCGCTGGCCGACTGCTCGCGGATGAAGTCGCGGATCGCCGCCTTGGCGGTGACGTCGAGGCCGATGGTCGGCTCGTCGAGGAACAGCAGCCGCGGCGCGTGCAGCAGGCTGGCGACGATCTCGCAGCGCATCCGCTGGCCGAGCGACAGCCGCGCCACCGGCTGGTCCATCAGGCCGCCGACGCCGAAGCGGTCGATCAGCGCGTCGCGGCGCCGGGCGAAGGCGTCGGCCGGCTGGTCGTAAACACGCCGCAGCAGGGCGAAGGAGTCGCGCACCGGCAGCTCGGTCCAGAGCTGCGAGCGCTGGCCGAACACCACGCCGATCTCGTAGGCGAGCGCGCGGCGCTGCTTCCAGGGCGTGAACCCCAGCACCTGCGCCGCGCCGGCCGAGGGCTCCAGCACGCCGCACAGCATCTTCAGGGTGGTGGACTTGCCGGCCCCGTTCGGCCCGATCACCGCCACCCGCTCGCCCGCGGCGATCTCGAAGGAGACGCCGGCGACGGCCTCCAGCTCGACGATGTCCGGATGGAAGAGCCCCGCCAGGGCTCCGAACGCGCCGCCCCGCCGCCTAGAGTAGCGGTAGGCCTTGCGAAGCTCCTTGACGGTGATGGCGGGGTTCATGGGAGGGCTCGGAGGAGGGGATGGCGGGGATCGGGTCGGCGGCTACGGCGGCGCAATTCGGCATCGCGCCCTGCGACGGGAGCGAAGCGTAGTTGCGGGCGATGGACCGACCGGTCCGGGTCATCTCGTCAGCCTCTGGGTAGAGCCCAAGGGCGGCGCACATAGCTGAGCCGAGGCGTCGGGGCAAGGGCGGTGTGGCGCGTGCCCCTCACCTCACCTCTCCCCGTCTTCGCCGGGGAGAGGGCTACGGATGGCGCGCGGCGGCTCAACCATCCCTCCGCCACCCGACTCCCTCAGTAGCCCTCTCCCACGCAGTGGGAGAGGTGAGGTGAGGGCCTTTGAAGGTGAAGCTTAAACCCGCCCCAGCGCCTCGGCCACCGCGGCGGCGATCTGGGCGACGTTGTAGGGTTTGCGCACCACCGGGGCGTCGAAGCCCTCGGGGGCGGGCGGGGCGGCGTCGCCGTAGCCGGTGGCGAAGATGAAGGGCTTGCCGATCGCCCGCAGCGCCTCGGCGACCGGCGTCACCGGCGCGCCGTTGAGGTTGGCGTCGAGCACGGCGACGTCGAACGGCATCTCGGCCAGCTTCAGCGCCTCCTCGACGTCGGCGGCCGTGCCGACCACCTTGGCGCCCGCCTCGGTGAGGCCGGCCTCCAGCTCCAGCGCCAGCAGCACCGCGTCCTCGACGATGATGATCCGCCGCCCCTTGACCGCGTCGGCGCTGAGCGCCCCCGACGAGGCGCCGGCCTGCGCGTCCGGCGCGGCCTGGCGGGCGGCCGGCTCGGCGGCCGCCGCGGCCCCGGCGGCCAGCGCCGTGGAGTCGGCGACGATGGTGACCCTGACCCCGCCGGCGCGGAAATCCATCCGCGCCTCGCCGCCCAGCTCGCGGCCGGTGACGCGGTCCAGCAGCGTCGCGCCGAAGCCGCGGCGGGTCGGCGCCGCCACCGGCGGACCGCCGCGCTCGGTCCAGACCAGCTCGAAACCACCCTCGGGGCGCCGGCTCCAGGTCACCTCGACCCGCCCGCCCTCGATCGAGAGGGCGCCGAACTTCACCGCGTTGGTGGCCAGCTCGTGCAGGGCCAGCGTCAGCGAGTTGGTGGCGCGGGCGTTCAGCAGGATCTCCGGCCCCGACCAGCGCGCCTGGCCGGGGGCGAGGCCGCCCAGCTCGGCGGCGGCGATGTTGCCGATCTCGGCCCCGCGCCAGCGGGTTGCGGTCAGCAGCGTGTGGGCCGAGGCCATGGCCTCGAGCCGGCCGGCGAAGGTCTTCAGGAAGGCGTCGAGCGAGGTGGTCTTGCGGGCCGACTGGGCGGCCAGCGACTGCACCGAGGCCAGCACGTTCTTCACCCGGTGGTCGAGCTCGGCGACCAGGGCGTTGCGCGCCCCGTCCTCGCTCTTGCGCTCGGTGATGTCCTGCACCAGGCCGATCACCCGGCGCACCGCCCCGGCCTCGTCCTTCGGCGCGACGGCGGCGCTGTACATCCACAGCACCTTGCCGTTGTCGGGCCGGATCATCCGGTACTCGCACTCGTAGCGGCCGTCGCGCAGCAGCTTCTCGGTGACTTCCTGGCGCAGCGCCTCGACGTCGTCGGGGTGGACGTAGCGGTAGACGGCGGCCCCGCCCTCGGCCGGCATCGGCCCCGGCGGCAGGCCGGTGAGCGCCGCCATCCGCGGGCTGACGATCAGCCGGTCGTCCGGAATCTCCCACTCGAACTCGCCCATCCGCGCGGCGCCCAGGGCCAGGCTGGCGCGCTCCTGCTCCAGGGCAAGCAACTCGGCGGCGTTGCGCAAATCGCGGGCGCCTTCGTCCATGGACCGCAGCATAGGTCCCTAACGCGCGGCTGGCGACATCGGCCGTCGCCCGTTCGCGACTTTGCGGCTATAATCGCGCGGCTGAAATAAGCGCGGCAGGAACGGCCTCGCTGTGGCGCGCGTTTAGCGTCATCCCCTTGGCGCCAGTCCGGAGACCTTGTCACATGCCCGCCACCCTGAACTCCGTCGACGACGAGATCACCACCACCTCCGCCAAGGCCAAGCGCGCGGCCAACGCCGCCGTCGCCTCCGCGGCCGAGACCGGCCAGCGCACGCTGAACGAGGCGATCGACGCGGCCGAGCGCGGCATCCGCGAGGCGGCCAAGCGGGTCGAGCGGGCCATGCGCGACGGCGTCGAGACGCTGCGCACCCAGTCCGGTCCCTACCGCGAGCGCGCCGGCGAGCAGTTCGACGAGGCGCAGGAATATGTGCTGGCGCGGGTCAAGGAGCGGCCGGTGACGGCGACGCTGGCCGGCATCGGCGTCGGCCTGCTGCTCGGCCTGCTGCTGGCCAGCGGCCGCTCGTCCAAGTGATCTTCCGAAGGCTGCTGTTCCTTCTCGCCGGGGCGACGGCGCTCGCGGTCTCCGCGGGCGTGTTCGTCGTCGCCCTGGCCTACGCCCTGTTCGCGCTGGTGAAGCCCTACGTCGGCGCCGCCGGGGCCGCGGCGGTGGTGGCCGGCGCGGCGGCGGTATTCATCGCCATCGTCGGCCTGGTGCTCGCCAACCTCGGCAAGCCGCCGAAGCGCAAGCCCGGCGAGCCCGACAGCGTGGTCGACGCGGTAGTCGACTTCGTGCGCTCCAAGCCGGTGACCGCCATCGTCGGGGCGATCGGCGCCGGCCTGCTGGCGGTGCGCAATCCCAAATACCTCGGCGCGGCCATCGGCGCCTTCTTCGAGCGCCACGAGCGCACCAACGCCCGCCGCAACCGCCGGCGCTGACGCCCGCACTGCGTCGCTGCGTCCTTCGAGACGCCCGCTGGCGCGGGCTCCTCAGGATGACGACAG
>DASXEN010000071.1:0-2860 GCA_036490095.1 Caulobacteraceae bacterium | reverse complement strand
GATGACCGAAGCTGCCGCCCGGCTCCCGCTGGCCCGCAATCCCTTGAAGCTCAGGCCGCCGCCGTTCGTCGCCCTCGCCTATGTGCTCGGCCCCGCCGCCGGCCTCACCGTGCTCTGGCTCTTGATGCTGCTCGACGTGATCGTCGAGCCCGGCCGCGGCTATTCCGGCATGGCGCTGCTCACCTTCGCCTTCTTCTACGTCTATCTCGTCATCATCGGCGTCGCGGTCTGCGTTGTCTTCGAGCTGGTGTTCATCACCCCGCTGCTAGTCGCCTTCCAGCGCCACCGCTGGCGCTGGCTGAACGGATGGACCGGCGCCGGCATCGGCTTTGCCCTGGGGTTCCTCGCCGCGCTGGTCGTCGTCGTCGCCCTGCCGCCGTTGCCGAACCAGACCGACTGGGGCATGGCCACCCTCGTAAACGGCCACCGCACCGCGGCGGGCTGGGTCCTGGCGCTCGCCGCCTGCGCGGTGGTCGGCGTCGTCGGCCTGGTGGCCGCCGGGGTGTTCCGCGTCATCGCGGTGCAGCACGATCCAGAGGCCGCGCCATGACCGCCGCGGGGGCGCTGCTCGCGCCGCGCTCCGCGGCTCGCAGCCGCGTCCGCGCGCCCGCCCAGCGCACCCCCGACTTCCGCGCCCTGCTGGGCGAGGCGGCGTGGGCCGAGCTGCCCGCCGCCGTCCGCGCCCGCTTCGGCGCCGCCGCCCATGCCGCGCCGCGCGACTTCCCGGGCGCCATGGAGGTGCGGATAAGCTGGCTCGGCTGGCTGTTCGCGCAAGGGTGCCGGCTGATCGGCACGCCGATCGCGCCCTGGCCCGGCCGGGTCGTGCCCGTGATGGTCAGCGTCAGCGCCATCCCGGGCGGCGGCGTGCGCTGGACCCGCACCTACGCCTATCCGGGCCGCGCGCCGCTCTCGATCGTCTCGATGAAGCTTGCGGCCCGCGACGGCTCGCTGCTGGAGGTGACGCGCGGCGGGCTCGGCATGCGCCTGGCGCTCGGCGTCGAGGCCGGCGCGCTGGTGTTCCGCAGCACCAGCTACTTCTGGCGGCTCGGTCCCTGGCTGCTGCCGATCCCCGACGTCCTGACGCCGGGCCGCGCCACAGTGGCGCACCGCGACCTCGGCGGCGGCCGCTTCCACTTCGCCCTCGGCTTCGTCCACCCGCTGGCCGGCGAGACCCTCGCCAACGCCGGCGATTTCGCCGATCCCCCGGAGCCCCCAAGGCCATGACCGCCGCCCTGATCGTCATGCTGATCCAGGCCGTGCTCGGCGCGACCGACAATCTCGTGCACCACGAGCTGGAGGCGGCGCTGCCCTCGCGGCCCGGCGCGCGGACCGAGCTGGCGCTGCATGCGGCCCGCGAGGGGATCTACGCGGTGCTGTTCGCCGGCCTCGCCTGGCTCGAATGGCGCGGCGCCTTCGCCCTGCTGCTGGCGGGGCTGCTGCTCGCCGAGGTGGCGATCACCCTCAAGGACTTCCTGGTCGAGGACACGACGCGGCGGCTGCCGCCGCTGGAGCGGGTGCTGCACACCCTGCTGGCGATCTCGTTCGGCGCCTTCCTGGCGCTGCTCGCGCCCACGGTGATCGGCTGGGCGGCCGAGCCGACCGGCTTCGCGGCGGCCGGGCATGGCGCCGTCTCCTGGCTGCTCAGCCTCTGCAGCCTCGGCGTCGGCGCCTGGTGCGTACGCAACGCCATCGCCGTCGCTGGCCTCGGCCACGACGGCGCGCCGATCTCCAGCGCGGCGGCGGAGGGTACTGTGCTGGTCACCGGCGCGACCGGCTTCGTCGGCCGGCGGCTGACGGCGGCGCTGATCGCCCAGCGCCGGCGGGTGATCGTGCTGACCCGCGACCGGCTGGCGGCGCGCGCCCAGTTCGGAGCGGGGCCGATGGTGGTCGAGAGCCTGGACGAGCTGCCGTCTGAGCTGCGCCTCGACGCCATCGTCAACCTGGCCGGCGCCAGCGTCGCCGGCGGGCCCTGGACGGCGGCGCGGCGGCGCACCCTGCTGGCCAGCCGTATCGAGACCACCCGCCGCCTCGCCGCCTTCGCCGCCCGCCTGGAGCGGCCGCCACAGGTGCTGGTGAACGCCTCCGGCGCCGGCGTCTACGGCGACGGCGGCCAGATGCTGCTGGACGAGGACGCCGAGCCCGGCCCCGGCTTCATGGGCGAGCTTTGCACAGCGTGGGAGGCCGCGGCGCGCGCGTTCGAGCCGCTCGGAGTACGCGTGTGCGTCCTGCGGCTCGGCCTGGTGCTCGACTGGAGCGGCGGCATCCTGCCGATGCTGGCGTTGCCGGCCCGCTTCGGCTTCGGCGCGCGCATCGGCCGCGGCGACCAGTGGGCGCCGTGGATTCATCGCGACGACGTGGTGCGCATGATCCTCGCGGCCATCGACGATCCCGCCTGGCGCGGCCCGGTCAACGCCGTCTCGCCCAGCCTCGTCACGCAAGGGCAGCTGACGCGCCGGCTCTGCGCGCACCTGCGCCGTCCGCAGTGGTTGGCCGCGCCGGCCGCTCCGATGCGTGCGCTGCTCGGCGAGTTCTCGGACCTCTTCCTCGCCAGCCAGCGCGCCGTGCCCCGCGCCGCGCTCGACCATGGCTTCGCCTTCACCCATCCGACGCTGGAAAGCGCCTTCGCCCGGTCCGACCGGCCGCTGCGGCTGGCGCCCCCGTCTGCCGCCGCTCGAGCGGATGCTGCGGACGGCGGTCGCGATCTGCTACGGCGGCTTCCTCGCGCTGCTCGCGCCCGGTGATCGGCGGGGCCGCCGCGCCGAACGGCTAGTGTTTCTGTAGATGAGGATATCCGAAATGCCCGGCCCAAAGGGGGTTATCATCGAGCGTGTTGAGCACGCGGCTTTCTCCACTGGAGTTT
>DASXEN010000065.1:0-13094 GCA_036490095.1 Caulobacteraceae bacterium | reverse complement strand
GGGGGGGGGGGGGGGGGGGGGCGGGGGCGGTGATCGAGGCCTGGTTCTCGTTCCGCAGCCCCTATTCGTGGCTGGCCATGCCGCGCCTGCGCGCCCTGGCGGCCCACTACGGCGCCAAGCTGGAGCTGCGCTCCATCCTGCCGATGGTGATGCGCGGCCTGCCGGTGCCGCCGATCAAGTCGCGCTACATCGTGCTCGACGCCAAGCGCGAGGCCGACTGCGTCGGCCTGCCGTTCGGCCGCATCGTCGATCCGGTCGGCGCGGGCGCGGAGCGGGCGCTGGCGGTGCTGCACCATGCCGCGCCGCTGGGCCTCGGCGAGGCGTTCGCCGAGTCGGGACTGAGGGCGGCCTGGGCGGACGGGCTCGCCCTCGTCGAGGACGCGGGGCTGGGCGAAGCGGCGCGCCGCGCCGGCCTCACCGACGCCCAGGTAGCCGCGGCGCTGGCCGACGAGAGCTGGCGGCCGGCCGCGGAGGCCAACCGCGCCGCGCTGTTCGACGCCGGCCTCTGGGGCGCGCCGACCTATCGCGTCAACGGCGGCCCGGCTCACTGGGGCCAGGACCGCCTCTGGATGCTGGAAGAGGACCTGATCCGCGCCGCCGCGCCGGCCGCGATGGCCGGCGCCGCCGTCTGACGGACGGCACGCCGATCAGGTCGTGTCGTTGGGGATGAGGCGCGGCTCGGTCAGGCTGGTGGAGAGGTTGGAGAACAGGCTGACGAGGTTCTCGATGGTGTTGGAGTGCGGGCAGTCCGAGCCGTTGTTGCCGTTCGAATAGAACTTGGTCGAATCGGGCAGCTTGCCCTTGGAATTGGCGATGTACTGCATCGCCGTGCAGGACGAGAGCCCGCTCATCCCGGAGATAGTCGCCGAGTCGTCGCTGCTGCAGTCGCTGGAGCCGCCGGTCGCGGTCGATGAGCCGTAGGCGATGGAATAGACCCAGGTGCCGGTGGTGGCCGCGGCCCGGGCGGCGTCGATCGCCTGCTGGCACTGGTTGGTGTTCTGCCCGTAGGTGTTGCCGTTCATCGTCAGCTGGTTGGCCGCGGTCATCGAGGACGAGCTCGAGGACGTGCCCACCTTCTGCGAGGCGCTCACCTGGTAGGCGCCGACGCCGCCGATCGTGCCGGAGAGCTGCTTGACGATGGTGGTGCCGGCCGTGACGCCCGATCCGGTCAGCACCTGGCCGGCCGCCAGCGGCCCTTCCTTCGAGCTCGACGTCGAGGTGGCGCAGCCGTTCGGGCACGAGGTGACCGTGAGCGTGGTGGAACCGGTGCACGTCGTCGTGGGGTGCCTGCCGCCGCTCGTGGTGCAGCTGCCGATGTAGCCCTTGACGTCGGTTTGGGCGTTCGACGCGTTGGCGCCGCCGTCGCTGAGGAAGATGATGACGTTCTGCGCCGGCGGGGACTGGCCCGACGAGAGCGTCGTCAGCGCCGCCTGCGCCGAGTTGATCGCCGCGGCGTAGTAGGTGCCCTGGCCGCCCGGCGCGCTGACGCCCGAGTTGCACCCCGAGACGCCGCCGACGGCCAGCACCATGTTGGAGGTGGTGCTGAGCGTCTTGGCGGTGCTCGACGACTTGAAGTCGTTGCTCAGCCCGACGATCTGGTAGACCGGCGTGTTTCCGTAGGTCTGCGTCTGGCTGGAGCTGATAGTGTCGCCGCAGGTGTAGTCCTTGCTGGCCTGCGAGGATGACTGCAGGCCCGGGAACACCATCAGCCCGACATAGTCGAGGTTGGGGTTGAGGCCCGCCAGCAGCATCCTCACGCCGGCCATCGCGCACTGTTCGCGCGTGGAGCTGTTACCCAGTCCACAGCTGTTGTCGAGGCCCGACTGCATCGAGGCGGTGGTGTCGAGCAGGATCATCACGTTGAGCGCCTGGCCGATGCCGCCGCGGGCGCTGGCGGTGGAGGTCGCGGTCAGCGTGTAGCTGTTGAAGCCGAGGATCTTGGCGAACCACATCGGCACCGTCGCCTGCTCCTTCACCTGGATGGCGTTGGCGCCGTTGGCCAGCTCCGTCCCGGTGCAGCTGACCCCGGTGCTGGTCAGGCACTTCAGCTTCGGAAAGCCCGACGCGAGCGTGGCGGTGACCCCGCCGCCCAGCTCGTTCTTGTTCCCGTGCGCGGCGCTGTAGGTGGTGGCGGTCGAGACGGCGGTGTTGCTGGGGATGTTGTAGCCGCCGGCCAGCGCCGCCGCGTCGGCCGAGGACTGCAGCTCCTTCTGCACCAGCGCCAGGTGGCCGATGTCGATCGAGAAGCCCGCGAAGCCGATCAGCACCGGCAGGAACAGGGTGACGGTCAGCGCGGTCGCGGCGTGGCGGTCCGCCCAGAGCGAGCGCAGGAACCGCAGGGGCGAGGAAAGGGGCCGCTTCATTCGACGAGGTCCGAGGTCTGCGACGAGAGGGTGCAGTGGGGGACGAAGTTGAAGCCGATCACTGTCAGGTTGCAGGGGTAGGTGGCCGAAACGCTCGCCGTCTGGCCGGCCGCCGCCGACAAGGCGGTCGAGCAGGCCGAGTCGGTGGCGCAGGCCGTGCCGTTGACGCTCATGGTGATGGAGATGTGGGCGGGGGTGAGGTTGCCCGCCGAGGACTTGATGTTGCTGACCGCCGTCGAGTAGGGCGTCGCGCTCGCCATCGCCCGGCTGATCGCCAGGGTGCGGCCGCCGGTGCGCACCGCCTCGGTAAGCTCGATGTAATTGTTGAGGGCGATCGAGAACTGGACCGTGCCCATGATCAGCATGATCAGCAACGGCGCAATCAGCGCGAACTCGACGGCCTGCGCGCCGGAACGGTCACCTGGCAGGCCGCGCGGATCGCGCCAGCTGAATCTGCGGGCGAGGCCGGGGCCTTGTCCGTTCGAACTGAGCGCCATGTTCGGATAGTCCCTGACGTCTCTGGCCCAGCGCGCTCTCGAATGCCGGACGCGTCCCAAATCGCCTGTACCACGCCCGTAGTTAGGGCTCCGTTACCGAGTGGGCGGCGGGCGCGGGCCCATTGCGGCGGCGCACACGATCTCTCAACCACTCCGCGGTAAGCTGAAGCTTATGCCGGCTCTGCGCGTCTGGGGGCGTCCAGCAGCGGCCGGGAAAGCTCGACGGGTCACGCCCAGATGACGACCGCCTTCGTCCAGCGCCTGCGACGATTTCGCCGTGACGAAAGCGCGGCGACCGCGGTCGAGTTCGCCATCCTGTTCGCGCCACTGGTTTTCCTGATCCTGGCGTCGCTGCAGCTGTCGCTCATCTTCTTCGCCGGCCAGTGCCTGCAGTCGGCGGCCATGAGCTCCGGGCGCCAGTTGATGACCGGCTCGGCGCAGCAGGCGGGTCTCACCCAGGCGCAGTTCAAGACCAAGGTCTGCAGCAACGCGCCGGCGATGTTCAACTGCAACGGCATCATGGTCGACGTCGAATCCGGCACCACCTTCTCCGGCACCAGCACCTCGGCGCCGGCCGTGACCTATGACGCGGCGGGCAACGTCACCAACAGCTGGACCTACAGCACCGGCGGGCCGGGCGACATCGTCGTGCTGCACGTGATGTACAACTGGCCGGTGGTCGCCGCGCCGCTGCTGCCGGGGCTGGCGAACCAGTCGAACGGCGACCACCTGCTGGTCGCCACCAGCGTCTTCAAGATCGAGCCCTACTGAGATGCGGCGGCGGCTGGCCTTCCTGCAGCGGCTGGGCGGCGACGCGCGCGGCGTCGCGGCGCTGGAGTTCGCGCTCGTCGTGCCGGTGATGATCGTGGTCTACCTGGTCGGCTTCGAGGTCGCCGAGGCGGCCACGGTGTACCGCAAGCTCAACGACACCACGGTGCAGCTGGCCAACGTCTCGGCCCAGTACACCTCGATGGGCGCCACCGACACCACCCAGGTGCTGAACGCCTCGTCGCAGATCATGGCGCCGTACCCGACCGCCAGGCTGACCATCGTGCTCTCGGAAGTGACCACCAACGCCAAGGGCAAGGGCGTCGTCACCTGGAGCCAGGCCTACCAGGGCGCGGCGCTGGACCCGAAGACCAAGATGACCATGCCGAGCGGCTTCCAGACCGCCAACACCAGCTACATGCTGGTGCAGACCACCTACAGTTACCAGCCGACGATCGGCGCGGCCTTCATCGGTCCCATCACCCTGAGGGACCAGATATTCATGCTGCCGCGCGCGTCGGCTTCGATCCCCTACACCGGCTGAGGCGGACGACGATGCGCTCCTCCCCAACTTCTTCACGCGGCGGGCTGTGGCGGCGGCTGCTGGGCAGCCGCAAGGGCAACATCGCCCTGATCGCCGCCTTCATGATGGTGCCGCTGACCTTCGCCATGGGCATGGCGGTGGACTTCACCATGTCGCAGAGCCGCAAGGACCAGCTCGACGGCGTCGCCGACGCGGCCGCGCTGGGCGGGGTGACGCCGAGCGAGATGGCCCAGTCCTGGACCACGGCCAGCACCCAGTCGACCAGCCTCTTCAACGGCCAGTCGGCCGTCGTCGCCGGCGTGTCGGCGCTCAGCGTCAAGATCACCGGCCAGGACGACACCGTCGGCACCAAGATCACCCGCACGATCACCGTCACCTACACCGGCAAGTCGCAGAACATCTTCGCCTCGCTGCTGGGCATGGCGACGCTGCCGATCAGCGGCACGTCGACGGCGACGGCGACCACCGCGCCCAACATCGACTTCTACCTGATGCTGGACACCTCGCCCTCGATGGAGATCGCCGCCACCTCGTCCGGCATGACGGCGCTGGAGAACGACACCCAGCTGACCGCCGAAGGGACATGTGCGTTTGGCTGTCACCAGAGCAACCCGGCCGATCTCACCGGTTCCACGACCAGCTGCAATCCCCACACCGACCCGGCCACCGGGCACAGCACGGCGCAATGCCAGTACCTGACGCCGAGCCTGCGGCCGGTGCCCTGCACGACGAGCGGCGCCTATGCCGACGGCACGAGCTTCACGGCGTCTTCGACGTTCCCCGAGGCGGGGCGGGACTTTTACGACCTGTCGCGCTGCCTGGACGTCACGCTGCGGATCGACCTGCTCAACACGGCGGCCCAGAACCTGATGACCACCGCCGGCTCCATGGCGACGACCTACAAGACCACCTACCGGATGGCGCTGTACTTGACCAACATGAACCAGGCGACCGCGGCCAACGATCTCAACCTCTACACGCTGCAGTCACTGACAAGCAATCTGACGCTGGCGAAGACCCAGGCGGCGACCATCACAGCGTTGGAGATGTACCAGAACAATCACCTGGTCAGCGGCGACAGCAACGGCGACATGGACACGCTGCTTGATACCGACGTCGTCGGCATGAACACGCTGATGCCCGCGCCGGGCAACGGCACCAACAACAAGGGCGACAAGCCCCAGGAGGTGCTGTTCATCGTCACCGACGGCCTCAACGACATCCCCAACCGCAGCTACCCGCCGATAGACTGGAACGGGACCAACTGCGCGGCGATCAAGAGCCGCGGCATCCGCATCGCCGTGCTCTACACGACGTACGTGCCGTTTGCGGGCTGGTACATGAGCAACGTGCTGCCGAGCCTGCCCACCGGCCTGCCGCCGGACCTGCCGACCTCCACGCCGGTCGGAACCGACGCGATCGCGCTCGCCGCGCAGCAGTGCGCGTCGCCCGGCCTCTACTACGAGGTCAGCACCGACGGCGACATTTCCGCAGCGCTGCAGACGCTGTTCCAGGAAGCCGTGGCGACCGCGCGGCTCAGCCAGTAGGAGGGGCGAGCGAGGCGGCGTACCCGCCCCTCAAGCCACCTCAACCCACGGTCTGGACGGCACAAAGACCGGCGATGACCAAGCGCTATCCGCCCACGAGATCGATCCGCCGCCACCCGTCCCACGCCCGCTCGTTCGCGATCCGCCCATCCACCACCACCGGCCGCGTCTCGCTCGGCCGCAGCAGCAGCGCCAGCGGCCCGGCCGGTGGCCGCGCGCCCTCCGCAAAGCAGGCGACGTCCAGCTGCACGGGCGTCGCGCGCACCGTCAGCCGCCACGCGCCGTGGCCGCCCTCGCGCCAAGCCTCGGTCTCGCCGTCGTCCTCGCGGCAGGCGGCCTCGACCGCGCCCTCGGCCGGCGCGAACACCGCGAAGGCGCGTTGGTCGGCGCGGACGTCGAAGCTCTGGGCGGCGATGTTGAGCGGGATGGCCGCGCCGTCGCGCACCAGCAGCGGCGGCTGGCCCCAGGGCGCGGGCAGCTCGATCTGCTCGCCGCCGGCGTGCCGCTCGCCGGTCCAGAACGAACGCCAGTCCGCGCCGGCCGGCGGGCGCAGGCGCCGTGTCAGCGCGCCGGGCTCGACCACGCTGGCCACCAGCAGCGACGGCCCCAGCATCAGCTCGTCGCAGTCGCCGTAGGCGCCAGGATCGTCCGGGAAGTCGTGGAAGGTTGGCCGCGCGATCGGCTCGAAGGCCTGCGCGTGGCGCCAGCACAGGTCGTAGAGGCAGGGCGCCAGCCGGTAGCGCAGCTTGATCAGGTCGCGGACGATCGGCGTGACCGCCTCATGCATCCACGGCTCGTTGATCGTGCCGTCGTCGTTCCAGGAGTGGATCGAGAAGCGGGGCATGAAGACGCCGGCTTCCACCCAGCGCACCAGCAGCTCCGGGTCCGGCGCCGGCCCGGCGAAGCCGCCGATGTCGTGCCCGGCGTTGGAGACGCCGCTGAGCGCCAGCCCCAGCCCCATGCGGAGGTTCCAGCGCAGCGTCTCCCAGCTGGTGGCGTTGTCGCCGCTCCAGGTCTGCACGTAGCGCTGCATCCCGGCCGCGCCGGCGCGCGAGACCAGGAACGGGCGCTGTTGCGGCGCGTGGGCCGCCTGCGCCTGCCGCGACGCGCGCAGCATCAGCATCGTCTGCAGCGGCTTGGCCTCGATCGCCGGCGTTGGTTTGCCGAACATCGCCGCCCGCGCCGCCGGCGAGACGATCTCGAACTCGTTGTTGTCGTTCCAGGTCGCCTCGACGCCGACGTCGAGCAGCTGGCCGGTCACCTGCGCGCGCCACCAGGTCGCGGCCTCGGGGTTGGTGAAGTCGAGGTAGGCGCCCGGCCCGTCCCAGAACTGTGTCCAGGCCGGCTCGCCATCGGCGTCGGCGACCAGCAGCCCCCTGTCCCGCGCCTCGGCGAACAGCGGATGGTCGGCCAGCAGGCAGGGCTTGAGGTTGGCGATCAGCCGCAGGCCCGCGTCGCGATAGGCGGCGGCGAAGGCGGCGGGATCGGGGAACTTGTCGCGGTTCCAGTGGAACACGTAGCGGCGGTCGCCGATCGAGGTGTAGCCGGACGAGAGGTGGAAGCTGTCGCAGAGGATGTCGTGGCGCCGGCAGTCCTCGACGAAGCGCATCATCCGGGCCTGCGCGTCCGGCGCGTCGGCATACGCCATGGCCGAGCCGGAGTAGCCGAGCGCCCAGCGCGGCATCAGGGCGGGTCGGCCGGTCAGCCACGTGAAGCGGCGGGTGACGTCGGCGACGGTCGGCCCGGCGATCACATAGTAGTCGAGGTCCCCGGCCTCGGCGGCGAAATAGCGATAGAGGCCGTGGTAGTTGCTGCGCTCGACCCCGAAGTCGAACGTGCAGTCCGCATAGGTGTCGTAGAACAGGCCAACGGCGAGACCGCTTTCGGCGTTGTGGGTGATGTAGAACGGGATGTGCTTGTAGAGCGGGTCCGAGGTCGCCGCATCGTAGCCGAGCGCGTCGGTGTTGCTCAGCCGCAGGCGGCGGCCGGCGCGGTCGAGCGGCCCGGTCTGCTCGCCCAGCCCGAAATAGCGCTCGGCCGGATCGCGGCGCAGGTAGTGGCGCGGCCCGCCGGTCCACCAGCCGAAATTGCAGGCCTGGGTCGGCCGATCGAGCAGGACCCGCCGCCAGCCGCCGTCCATGGCCATCTCCCAGTCGCAGCGCAGGCCTTCCAGCCGAACGGTCAGCCGCAGCCGGTCGGTCGCGACGACCAGGCGGTCGTCGCCCTCGTCTGCCGAGTAGTCCGGATGCGAGAAGCCGTCCGTATCCAGCCGATCGCGGCCCAGCGGCGGCGCGTCCTCGGCGCCGGGCGTGATCGCCCAGCTGCGCGGACCCCGCAGACCACCGGGCGGAGTCAGCAGCACCCGGACGATATCGGCTTCCAGCACGAAAATGTCGGCCGTCCAGCCCTGGTCCGAGGCCAGCGTCAGCCGCGGCCCCTCGCGGCGCGCCAGCGAGAAGCGCGGCGGCCGGGCGATCGAGGGCGTCAGGACGCCGCGCGTCGGCCCACCTCCGGCGGGGCGATGGCGCCGGGCCAACCGATCACCTCCGCCGCCAGGTCGGCGCCGCGCCGCGCCGCCTCTTGCATCGGCCGCCCCTCGACCAGCCGCGCGGCGATGTAGGCGGCGTTGAACGAGTCGCCCGCCGCGGTGGTGTCGATGATCCGCGCCGGCGCCGCGGCCGGCACGGTGGCCCGCTCGCCGTCGCGGGCGACGAGCGCCCCGGCCTCGCCCAGCTTGATCACCACCTCCTCGCACCCCAGCGCCAGCCACGTGGCCGCCGCCTCGGCAGGGCTCGCCGGGCCGCAGAGCGCCGCGTGATCCTCGATCGAGGGCATGGCGAGGGTGATCGCCGGGGCGATTGCTGCGATCGCCGCCCAGGCCGCCGCCGCCGAGGACCAGCCGGCCGGCCGGTAGTTGGTGTCGAACACTACATGGCCGCCGCGGGCGCGCACCTGGCGCGCCACCTCGCCGATCCGCGCCCGTCCGGCGTCGGAGAAGATCGAGAGGGTGATGCCGGTCAGGTAGAGGATGTCCGCGTCCGCCGCCCAGGCCAGCGCGCCCTCGGCCAGCTCGTGCTCGAAGAAGCCGCGCGCGGCGCTGCGCTCGCGGTCGTAGCTGAACGAGCGTTCGCCCGCCGGGCCGATGCTGATCCGGTAGCGGCCGGCGGTGCGGGCCGGGTCGCGCAGCACGTGCTCCACGCCGACGCCCTGCGCCGCCCACGCGCCCACGATCACGCCGCTGCCTTCGTCCGCGCCCATCGCCGTCATCAGCTGCGGATGGGCGCCTTGCCGCGCCAGGTAGACGGCGGTGTTGACCACGTCGCCGCCCCAGGCGAACGCCGCGTCGGCCCGCTCCTCGATCATCCCCTCGCCGAAGACGACGATCTTCATCACCAGTTCCACATGGTCCCGTCCTCCAGCCGCGCGATCGGCAGCTGGCGCGGGTCGTAGGGATATTTCGCCGCCAGCGCCTCGTCGATGGTGACGCCATGGCCGGGCGCGTCGCCGGGGAACAGCAGCCCGGCCTCGAAGCGGTAGTCGTGCGGGAACACCGCGTCGGTTTCCGGCGTGTGGCGCATGTATTCCTGGATGCCGAAGTTGGGGACCCAGGCGTCGAAGTGCAGCGCCGCGCCCATGGTCACCGGCGAAAGGTCGGTGGCGCCGTGGCAGCCGGTGCGCACCTGCCAGACCGCGGCGAAGTCGGCGATGCGGCGTAAGGAGGTGATGCCGCCGGCGCCGACCACGGTGGCGCGGATGTAGTCGATCAGCTGGCCGGCGATCAGGTCCTTGGCGTCCCAGAGGCTGTTGAACACCTCGCCGACCGCGATCGGCGTCACCGTGTGCTGGCGGATCAGGCGGAACGCCTCCTGGTTCTCCGCCGGCGTCAGGTCCTCCAGCCAGAAGAGGCGATAGGGCTCCAGCGACTTGCCCAGCCGTGCGGCCTCGATCGGCGTCAGCCGGTGGTGGGCGTCGTGCAGCAGCTCCACCTCGAAGCCGACCCGCTCGCGCAGCCGCTCGAACAGCTTCGGCGTATGCTGCAGGTACTTCGGCGTCGACCACACCGTCTCGGTGGGCAGCGCCGCGTCGGCCGGCTCGTAGAACATCTGGTCCCTGGAGACGCCGTAGGGCTTGTCGAGGCCGGGGATGCCGCTCTGCGCCCGCACCGCCTTGTAGCCGAGGCCGACGTAGCGCTCGACCTCGTCGCAGGTGGCCTCGATGTCGGCCCCGTTAGCGTGGCCGTAGACCAGCACCCCCTCGCGGCTCTTGCCGCCCAGCAGATCGTAGAGCGGCATGCCCGCGGCCTTGGCCTTGATGTCCCAGAGCGCCACGTCGACCGCCGCGATCGCCCGCATGGTCACCGGCCCGCGCCGCCAGTAGGCCCCGCGATAGAGCAGCTGCCAGGTATCCTCGATCCGCCGCGCGTCGCGCCCGATCAGCAGCGGGATCACGTGTTTCTCGAGGTAGGCGACGACGGCCAGCTCGCGCCCGTTCAGCGTCGCATCGCCGACCCCGGTGACGCCGTCCGCCGTGGTGATCTTCAGCGTGACGAAGTTCCGCCCCGGCGAGCAGACGATGACCTTGGCGTCCTCGATGCGCATGGACGTCTGGCTAAGGCTGCCGGCGGCGGGCGTCCAGCCTCAACAGCGTCGCCCCGCAATGATCGGTGGGATTCGGTTGATTTTACGTTCCACTTAAAATAAACGTACTTCTAGATAAATTACTCTAGCTGATAGTTTGAGCGAACCGATGACGAAATCCCGATTGCCGGTCAGCGCCATCCTGACCCGGATCGCCATCGCGGTCATTGGCGTGGCCCTCTTTCTCGATCAGGCCGGGGCACGGCGGTTTCTGCACCTCGGCGGCGATGGTGGTCCGGACCCGATGACGCCGGCCGCCTGGGTCGGTCTCCTGGCTCCCGCTTTTTTCCTGTGGGCGCTCTGGGCCGCTTCGAGCGTGCTGGTACGAATGCGATGCGGCGAGGCCTTCGGCCCGGTGATGGTGCGTGGGCTGAACGAGATCGGCGCCGGGCTGATGCTGGGCGCGTTTTGCGCCGTCGTGGTGCAGCCAACCATCATCAACCTCATCGGCAACGGGTTCCGCGAGGTGCGCGGCGTCGCGTTCGCCTACACGGTCGAGAACGTGATGCTGGGGTTGGTCGGGCTGACGCTGGTGCTGCTGGCGCGCGAGGGGCGTGGCCTGAAGTCCGAGTTGGACCAGATCGTCTGATGCCGGTGCGCGTCACCCTGGACGTCATGCTCGCCCGCCGCAAGCTGCGCGCCCGCGACATCGCCGAGCGGATCGGAATCTCCGAGACCCAGCTCAGCCTCCTGCGCACCGGCAAGGTTAAGGGCATGCGCTTCGACACGCTCTCAAAGCTTTGCTTCGTGCTCGACTGCGTCCCCGCCGACCTGCTGGATTACGACCGCGACGCGGTGGATCTGATGGCGGTGGGCGAGTAGGCGGCAGCGGGCTGCGCGGCCTCGGCGGCGCCCGATCAGGCGCAGAGCGTGATCGAATGCCGTCCCGGCCCGATGTCGAAGCTCGGCGCTTTGCTTGTCGGCGCAGGCTCGACAGCTTCGCCGTCCAGCCGCACATCCCCCCCGAGGCTCGCCGGGAGGCAAACGTGCCCCGCGGCGTTCGGCGGGACGGTGACGTCGAGCTCGAAGGTTTCGCCGGGCGTCCAGCGCCAGTCGGTGGAGATGCGGCCCAGCACCGAGTCGTAGTCGGCGCCGGCGCGGCGTACGCGCGGGTCCAGCACCGGCGCCACCTCGATCCGGCGGAAGCCCGGCGCGGCCGGAGCTATGCCCGCCACACGGCGGATCAGGAAGCCGGCCACGGCGCCCAGCGCATAGTGGTTGAAGGAGTTCATGGCGATGTCGCCGGTATCGCCGTTCCAGCGCTCCCAGATCGTCGTCGCGCCCTTGGCGATCATGTAGCCCCACGACGGGAACTCGGTGCGCAGCAGCAGGTCGTAGACCAGGTCCGGGCGGCCGATGTCGGCCAGCACGTCGAGGCTGAACGGCGTGCCGAGGAAGCCGGTGGAGAGCACGCCGCCGCGGCCCTCGATCTCGTCGGTGAGATGCTGGCCGGCGGCCGCGCGTAGCGGCTCAAGGACCAGCCCGAACTTCAGCGCCAGGATGTAGCCGGTCTGGCTGCCGTTGCCGATCCGGCCGTCCGCGCCGACGTAGGCTCTGCGGAACGCCTCGGCGACGCGGCCGTGCAGCCCCGCCAGCCAGGCGGCGTCCGACTCGCGCCCGGTGGCGGCGGCCATCTCGGCGCAGAGGGCGGTGGTGTGCGCCCACCAGGCCGTGCCGATCAGGTCCTTCGGCGTGGTCGGATCGCCGGGCTCCTTGGCGTCGAGCGCCAGCCAGTCGCCGAAGTCGAGGCCGCGGTTGTTCAGCCACAGGCCGTCCGGGTTGGAGTCCTCCAGATAGCGCTGGTAGCGGGTCATCGCCTCCCAGTTGGCGTCGACGATCGAGGTCGCGCCGTAGCGGCGCCAGGCGGTCCACGGCAGCACCACGCCGGCGTCGGCCCAGCCGGGCGCCGGCTGGTCATTCCAGCGCCGCGCGGCCGGGGCGAAGTCCGAGTAGCCGCCGCCGGGGGCCTGGGCGTCGCGCATGTCGCCGGCGAAGCGCTGGGTGAAGCCGTAGACGTCCATGTTGAACGCGGCGGCGTCCCAGAACACGCAGGCGTCGCCCAGCCAGCCCAGCCGCTCGTCGCGCTGCGGGCAGTCGGTGGGGATGCCGGTGAAGTTGGAGCGCTGGCTCCACATGGCGTTGCGCCACAGCCGCTCGACGCCAGGATCGTCGATGCGCAAGGCGCCGGTCACCGGCAGGTCGGAGTGGATCACCAGGCCGTCGAGGTCCGCCGTCGTCGGCCGGCCCGGATAGCCCTCGACCTGCACGTAGCGGAAGCCATGGTAGGTGAAGGCCGGCTGGAACACCTCGCCGTCCGGGTCGCCCTTCAGCACGTAGGTGTCCGTGGCGCGGGCGGCGCGCAGGTTGGCCTGGTCGACCTCGCCGCTCTCCAGCAGGATCTCGGCGAAGCGCAGCCGCACCGTCTCGCCCGCCGCGCCCTTGACGCGCAGCCGGCAGAGCCCGGCGAAGTTCTGGCCGAAGTCGAACACGCAGACGCCGGGGCGTGGCTCGGTGACGCTGCTGGCCGTCAGCGTCTCGGTGATCCGGATCGGCGGCGCGGCGTGGGCGACCAGCTTGCCCGGCGGCGGCGCGTTGACGCGCGCCGCGCTCCAGCCAGCGTCGCCGAAGCCGGGGGCGGCCCAGCCGGGCTGTTCTCGCCGCGCGTCCCAGGTCTCGCCGTTGTAGATCTCGGATTCGACGACCGGGGAGGGGGCGGTGCGCCAGCCGTCGCCGGTGGC
>DASXEN010000195.1:0-11710 GCA_036490095.1 Caulobacteraceae bacterium | reverse complement strand
CAAGCGCGACGAGACGGAGGGGGCGCAAAGGCCGCGTCAGCCGCAGATGCCCATCCGGAAAACACGAACAGCCGCCCGGCGAGTCGCCGAGCGGCCTTCATGTCTGTTAGTCCGGAAAACGACTCGCCCGGTCAGGGACCGGGCGGCGGCGCCTTACGGGCTGGCCGGGTTGCCGTTGCCGTTCGTGGACAGGCCCCAAGCGGCCAGACCGATGAACAGGGCAGCGAACAGCAGGACCAGGAAGGTCTGGTTGCCGGTGAATTCGCTGGCGACATCGGTCGGCGCGCCGACCCGGTCGCCCACGCTCACAACGGCGCTTTCATCGGCCGCTGCCTGGCTCGCGATCAACATCGCACCGACTGCGACTGCGACGAGATACTTCCGCATCTGATGAACCTTTATTGAGGGCCTAGCGATTGGGATACCCGGGATATCTAAATGAAACATGGTGAGGCTGCAAGACGCTGATAGGCCTGAATCTTCGCCATCAGCGGATACCTGCCGGCCCGGCGCCCGGCGCCTGTGGCTTCGGCGCCACGGCCGAGGTCGCAGAGATCGCCATATCGTCGAACCACACCACCACATCCCCAGGCAACCCGCCCGGATCCGCGGACAGCCGCAGGAGCTGGGCCGCGCAACCGGAAGCGGGAACGGTGAACGTCACGCTGAATGCGCGCCACTGCTCGGGAGTTCCGGGCGGAGCCGAGACGCGCGCCAGCGAGTCGGGCGAGCCGGGACAGGCGAGCGTCCAGAAGAGCGACTTGTCGCCGCTGCCCCCGTCGTCGTAGGCGCGGCCGGCCAGCTGGTAGGTCCCTGGCGGCAGGGTGACCAGCTGCGCCAGCGGCTGGCTGGGCGAGACGCCGTCATACTCGAGCTTCAACGCCTTGCCGTGCGCACCCGCCCCCGGCGCGTCCTCGATCGACGCGGTCCAGCCGACCCCGTCGCCCATCTGCCAGTCGAACGGCGAGGGGCCCGGCGGCTGCTCGAAGCCGCCGTCGTAGACGCCGCCGGTCTGACGCGGGCTGCCGGGCGCGAGCTGGCGCCAGTCCGCCTCCGCCTGCTGGAACTTCTGCTGGGCGACCAGGCTGCCGAGGTAGATCTGCAGCTCCTCGTCGGTCGGCGGCGCCGGCGAATGGACGAGGCTGGCCAGCAGCGCGTGCACCGCATCCAGCGGCGGCGGGCGCAGGCGCAGCGTCAGCGTCTCGAAGAAGGGCTCGCGCCAGGCGGGCTTGGCGGCCAGGTGGGCGCTCAACGGCGCGAGGATCCTGGGGTCGCGCGCCGCCACGGCCGCCAGGATCTCGTAGACGATCACCGGCCCCTGCTCCTGGCGCCGCAGCAACGCATCGCCGTGGTCGACCGCCCCCGGATAGTGCTGCGCCAGCATGTCGCGCCGGAACAGCCAGATCTGGGTGAGGTTGTCGCGCCAGCCGGCGCGGCCGGCGAGGGTCATCGCCAGGTTGGCGCGCGCCGGCTGCTTCAGCTGCTCCAGCGCCAGGCCGTAGGTGGTCAGCGCCGGGGCGTTCAGCGGCCAGCGCTGCATGGCCTTCACCGCCAGGCGCGCGGCGCCGCCCGGGTTCTTGGCCTTCAGGCTGGCGCGGGCGAGCGCGGCGATCGCCTCGGAGGAGTCGCCCTGCCAGAGCACCGCCAGCCCGGGCTTGTCGGTGAGGAAGCTGTCGGAGACGCCCTGGCGGACGAACTGGCCGCCAAGCCAGACCAGCCCCACGGCCAGCACGAAGCCGAAGAAGGTCGGCAGCCGTCGCCGCGCCTCGGCCGCCGGCGCCTCGGTCGCCAGCGCCTCGGTCGGGACGGCATCGGCCTGCGCGGTCACGCTCAGGCCGCCGGCGGGGTGTTCCGGCTGCGGTCCTGCGCCAGCACCGCTGGCCGGGCGCCCGCGATCGCCGCCTCGTCAGCCTCCTTGCGGCCGTACTGGTAGCTGTACTCGTAGTCGTAGGCGTAGGCGTAGCCATAGCCGTACGAGGTCTTGCGCGAGTCGAACTTGGTCAGGATGGCGCCGAACAGCCGGGCGTTGCCGACCCGCAGGCGCTTGATCGCCGCCCGCGCCTGCGCCCGGCTGGTGCGGCCGGCCTCGATGGTCAGGACGCAGCCCATCGCCACCGAGGCGATCAGCGGCGCGTCGGCCAGGCCCATCACCGGCGGCCCGTCGAGGATGACGATGTCGAAATGCTCCATCGCCTCCTTGGTGAAGGCGATCAGCCGCGGCCCGATCAAGAGCTCGGCCGGGCTGGGCGGCAGCGGGCCGCTGGGCATGATGAACAGGTTCGGCCAGTCGGTCGGCTGCACCGCGCCCTGCAGGCGCACCGCGCCGGTCAGGAGGTTCGAGGCGCCGACGCGATTGTCCGCGCCGATGATCTTGTGCTGGCTGGGATTGCGCAGGTCGAGGTCGACCAGCAACACCCGCATCCCGGCCCGGGCGAAGCCCTGCGCCAGGGCGAACGAGGTGGTCGACTTGCCCTCCTCCGGCCGGGCGCTGGTGACCGACAGCACCCTGGGCGCCCCGTCCTTGGTGGAGAAGGCGAGGTTGCTTCGGATCGAGTGGTAGGCCTCCGAGAAGGGCGAGCGCAGGTCCGCCAGCGCCTCCATCGGCTGCACGCCCTTCTCCAGCATCGGCACGCTGCCGAGCACCGGCAGGCCGAGCTTGGATTCGACGTCCGCGGGCTTGCGCACCGCCTGGTCCATGGTCTCCAGCAGGAAGGCCAGCAGCACGCCAAGCCCGAGGCCGGTGATGCCGGCGATGGCGAGGTTGCGGCTCGGCTGTGGCTGCGACGGCCCGCCGGGAGCCCGCGCGCGGTCGACCACCGAGATGTTGTTGGTGGTCACGCCGGCGGCGACGCCGATCTCCTTATAGCGCTGCAGCAGTCCGTCGTAGAGCGAGCGGGTGGTGTCCACCTCGCGCTGCAGGATGTTGTACTGGATCTCGCGGTTGCGCTCGTCGAGCACCGTGTTCTTCAGGCCGTCGACCTGGCGCTGCAGGCTGTTCACCTGCTGCTGCGCCGCGGTGACCTGGGTCTGCAGCGAGCGGCGGATGGTCTCCGCGGCGGCGGTCAACTGCCGCTGGGTGTCCTCGATCTGTCCATGCAGCTGCAGCATGTCCGGATAGTCCGGCTTATAGGTCTTCAGGTTGTTGTTGTACTGGACCTGGAGCTTGACCAGGTCCTGGCGCAACTGCTGGACCGTCGGGTCCGACAGCACGTCCGGGGCTGCGAGCCCCGGGGCCCCGGCCTCGGCGCGGTAGCGCTCCTGCGCCTGGATCAGGTTGGCCTTGGCGGAGGTCAGGGCGCTGTTCAACGCGCCGAGGTCGGTCGCCGACAGCGATTGCGGCGTCGGGCTGTCGCCACCGCTCTTGCCGCCCTGCGACGGCTCGGCCACCTGGATGATCTGCTGCTGCGTGGCGTAGGCGACCACCTGACGCTCGGAATCCTCCAGCTTGGCCTTCAGCTCCGCCAGCCGCTGCTCCAGGAACTCGCGGGCGTAGGCCGAGGCGTCGTAGCGGCGTTCCAGGTTGCGGGCGATGAAGTTGTCGGCGAAGGCGTTGGCGAGCCGGGCCGAGAGGCCCGGGTCCGGGCTGTCGAACGTCAGCCTCACCAGGCGCGAGTCGCGCACCGGCAGCACCCCGAGGTGGCCGGACAGGTAGCCGGCCACCCAATCCGGGTTGACCTTCTTCACCGCGCGGCCGTGGAACACGATCTTCAGGAAGCCCTGGTCGGTCGCCAGGCCCTGCGCCTGCGCCACCCGCTGCGCCAGCGAGAAGCTCTTCAGCAGGCCGTACTGGGTCTGGAAGAACTCCTGGTCCCGGGCCACCCGCTCGGAGGTCTGGACGTCGCCCATCGTGCCGACGACGTTGCTGCTCTCGCGGTCGATCTCGATGGTGGTGCCGGCGGTGTAGACGCGCGGCGTCAGCAGCGTCATCACCAGGCCGATGGCGATGGCCGCGGCCACCACCACGGCGATCACCCACTTGTGCTTGTAGATGACGCGCCAGTACTCGAGCAGCCGCAGGCCTTGCGCGGCCTCGCCCGGATCGTTGACCGGGGCGTCGTCCCAGGCGGAGACGACGTTCTCGTGCTGCCGGGCGACGGCGCGGCGCGCGAGCTCGGCCGGCGCCCAGAGATTCGAACCGCCGATGCTGTCGCGATCGCCGACCATTGAGGACCTTTCCTAGAGCAGGGTCGTTTGAGGGCTAGCGCAGGTAGGCCAGCAGGCTGAAGACCGGCAGGGTCTGCAGCACGGTCGTCCAGGCGGTCCTGACCGCCGAGCTGTTCACCATCACCACGTCGTTGCCGTTGATCAGCGGGTCCGGCGCCCGGCCCCGCTCGATCGAGGCCAGGTCGACGACCGCCGCCTTGCGCTGGCCGTCGACCACCCGGATGATCGCCACCTTGTGCAGATTTGCGGTCAAGTCCGGTCCGCCGGCCATGCTGACCGCCTGCATCAGCGTGGTGTCGCCCTTCAGGTAGAAGACGCCCGGGCTCTTGACGCCGCCCTCCACCGTCACCTTCTGGCTGGCGGACTCGACCACCGCGACCGACACCTGCGGCGACTGCAGGTAGCGCTCGCCCAGCCGCTTGGCGAGCTCGCGCTCGAGCTGCTCGGCGGTCAGGCCGGCGCAGTGCACCGTGCCCACCAGCGGCAGCACGATGTCGCCGCCGGAGTCGACCTGCTCCTGGTCGAACGACAGGTCCTTCACCTCGAACACCTGGATGCGCAGCTTGTCCTGGACGCCGATCAGATAGTCGGAGGGCGGCCGCGTGGTGGCCAGCTCGCCGGAGCTCAGCGCCAGCGGCGCTGGTCCGTCGCCGGGCGCCGAGCCCGCGCCGAGCGCCAGGGGCAGCAGGATCGCCAGGCACACGGCCAGCCCGCCCACGAGCCAGCCCGGGCCGCCAACGCCTGATTTCGCCACGCCGTTCGAATGGCGTCGATGCATACTCACCTCACCTCGGAGCCGCTGGCCCGGACCGATCCCCCGAGGACGGACGCGCCCAGTCCCGCCGAGGCGCATGCTGACGCCACGGGCGGCGTAGATTTCACATTATCCCCAGGGCGACTCAAAGTCGCGCGCATTTTCTGCCCTGTCCTCAAGGGCCTGCGGACGCCGCGACCACACGTCGCGCCGCCGGCTCGCGCACGAAGGCGCCGTCCTGAAGCTGCAGCAGCGTGCGGCACAGCGCCAGGCTCTCGGGCCGGTGGGCGATCATGACGATGGTCGGCCGCGGCGACAGCGTCGCCAGCCGCGCCATCAGCGCCGCCTCGGTGGCCACGTCGACCGCGTTGGTCGCCTCGTCGAGCACCAGCAGCCGCGGCCGCCTGAGGACGGCGCGGGCCAGGGCGATGCGCTGGCGCTCGCCGCCGGAGACCAGCGTGCCGCGCTCGCCGACCAGCGAGTCCAGGCCGCCGTCCATGCGCCGCACGATCGCGTCGGCGTCGGCCAGCTCCAGCGCCGCCCACATCTCGGCCTCAGTCACGTCGGGCCGCGCCCAGGCGAGGTTGCGCCGCACGGTGTCGTGGAACAGAAACGGGTCCTGCGAGACGTAGGCGACGCCGGAGCGCCAGGCCGCCAGCACCGCGCCCTCCAGGGCCGCGCCGCCGACGGTGATCCGCCCGCGCTGCGGCGGGATCAGCCCCACCAGCAGGTCGGCGAAGGTGGTCTTGCCGGCCCCGGACGGGCCGCCGACGCCGAGGAAGTCGCCGGGCCGCAGGGTCATGTCGAGGCCGTCGACGCCGCGCGCCGAGGGGCCGTCGCCGCCCTGCGCCGGGTGATGGAAGGAGACGTCCTCGAACACCACCGCCCCGTCGGGGAACCCCGCGCCGCCGCTCGTCGGGCGGTCCTCGGCCACCGCCGCCAGCTCCCGCTTCAGCTCCACCACGGTCTCGTAGGCCGGCAGCGCGCCCGCCACCTGCTGCAGCCCCTGCTGGATCTGGCCGACCGGCCCGCCCATGCGCGAGATCACCCAGATGGCCGGGATCAGCACCTTGAGCTCCAGGTGCAGCACGCCGAAGCCGATCAGCACGATCGCCCCGGCCACCGCCGAGGAGAGCAGGTTGATGGCCAGCCGGGTCAGCGTGCGCTGGCGGATGCCCTCGATCTGCCGCCGCGTCAGCGCCGCCAGCGTGTCGCGGAACTCCTCGGTGAAGGAGCCCTGCAGGTTCTGGCTGATCGCCAGCTTCAGCCCGCCGAGGAACTGGGTCGCCGAGTTGAGCAGGGTGAGGTTGGCCTCGGTGACGTAGCGCCCCAGGGTCTGCGAGTGGCGCAGCATCGGGCCGATGGTCAGGCCGATCGCCGCCAGCAGCGTAAAGGCGATGGCCGCCAGCGGCGGCGACATCACCAGCAGCACGGCGCAATAGGTGGTCAGCATCGTGATCGACACCACCGATTGCAGCAGGAAGTTGACGCCGACGCTGACGCGCTGGACGTCGCCGCTCATCAGGTGGGTGATCCGCGAGTGGCGCAGCCGCGCCAGCTGGTCCCAGCGCGCGCCGGCCAGCAGCTCGGTGACGCCGGCCCGCTGGGCTTCCTGGAAGCCGATCTGCAATTCGGCCAGCTTCACGTCGCGCCAGGTGACGACCACCGCGCGCACCACCATCACCGCGGCGAACACCGCCAGCAGCACCGACAGCTTCTCGATCTGCGTCGACGCGCCGAACGCCTGGAAAAACCCGTCCGCCAGGCGCTGGTAGCGGCCCGGCCGGGCCGACGGCGTGACCACGACGACGCCGAGGATCGGGATCAGCATCACCAGGCCGACGCTGTCGGCGACCGCGCCGATCCCCACCAGCACCGCCGCGACGCCCGCCCGGCGCCCGGCGTAGCGCAGGAAGTCGCGCACGAAGACGACCATCGCGCGCGCGAAGCCAGGCCGCCGTTCGGGGCGGCGCGGGTCGGGGGTCGCCAGGGCTGGCGCACGCTCGCTCAAGTTCTTCCGCCCCACTCCAAGACTAGCCGGCGCTCGCCGCGCTGCTTCACCGCGCCGCGGCCGCATGCGTCAAGATGAAATCGACGCGCCGGCTCCCTGCGGCCGGTTCATCTGCGCGCGGCGCCGGACGATCCGCACCAGCCACAGCGGCAAACGTAGCAGCGGGTAGAGGAAATGCAGCGCCCGCGGCAGCGGATACATCAGCATGTCGTCGAGGTTCTCCAGCAGCAGCTTGCACTGGCCGAAGAAGAACGCTGCGCCGCGGCCGCGCACGAACTGCGCCGGCAGCAGCCGGAAGAGGCCGAACGGCCGCTGGTAGATCTCGGTCTCGGCGTCGCGGCCGACCATGGCGTCGAGGGCGACGGCCACCAGCCAGCGCAGCTTGGCGGTCCTCAGCTCGCCGGCCAGCGCCGCCGGCGGCGCGGCGCCGAACAGCCGCTGGCGCAGCAGCAGCGCCTGGCCAGTGCAGGCGTCGACGCCGAGGCTGCGGGCGAAGCGGTGGAAGCCGGCGATCTCGTCGTCGCTCTTGCCGGCCAGCCAGGCGTTGAGGTCGGCCAGCCACTTCAGCCGGAACCAGGCGTGGGTCGCGCCGTGGACGCAGAGGTAGACGAACAGCTCCGGGTCGGCGAGCGTCTTCAGCCGCCCGTTCAGCACCGCCACTTCCTGCGCCGCCGAGCCGGCCCCGAAGCCGGCCAGCAGCGCCGGATTGTCGATCAGCCGCCAGTGCAGCTCCAGGCTGAAGCCGCGGACCGGGTGCAGGAACTCGATGTCCTTGTGCAGGCGGAACACCAGCCGCCGCTGCGCGGCCGTCAGCTCGCCCGCCGGGTGGACGTTGACGTAGCCCTCGCGGCGCAGGACCTGGAACGCCCGCTCGGCGTCGGCGGGCGGGGCCAGCAGGTCGATGTCGCGGCCCTGCTTGATCGCCTGCGAGCCGTAGGCGAGCTGCGCCACCGCCGCGCCCTTGATCAGCCGCGGCTCGATCCCCTCGGCCTCCATCAGCCGCGCCAGGCGCAGGCTCTCGGCCGCCAGCGCCAGGCCGCGCGCCGAGGTCGTCCGCGCCGCCGTCGCCAGCTGCTCGCGCGCCGCGGCCGGCAACTCGACGCCGGCCGCGAGCAGGGCTGCGTAGGCGAGGCCGGGAATCCGCTGGCGCGCGACGACCCGCAGGAAGCTCGCCCAGTCGACGCCCGCGGCGGCCGCGTGCACCGCCGCGTCGCGCTCGGGCGAGGCGGGCCAGCGGCTGCAGGCGCAGGCGAGGCGGAACGCCGGCGGGAACCGGCCGACATCGAGGCCGGTATCGTCCGGCGGGGTCGGGGACGCTGTCACGGCCTGAGCATAGAGGCTGGCGCGCCGCGAGGGGACCCCCCGCCGCATCGCGCCCCGCCCGCCGCTGCGCTATGCTCGGCGCCGATGCTGGCCACCCAGATCATCGCCGCCGCCCTGCTGCTGGCCGCCTGCTTCCTGGTGTTCGGCGCGCTGGGGCGGCTGTTCCCCTGCAATCCGGGCCAGCCGGTGTTCGTCTCCCGGGCGATCGGGCTCGACCTCGCCTACTGCCTGCTGGGCGTGCTCTACGCCGGCATCGGTCCGGCGCTGGTCGCCATCCTGGCCACCACGCCGCTGGCCGGCCATCCGGCCCTGCCGCAGCTCGCCCGCGCGCCGCTGGCCGCGCAGCTGGCGCTGCTGCTGCTGGCCACCGACTTCGCCCAGTACTGGCTGCACCGCGCCTTTCACGCCCGCGCCCTCTGGCCCTGCCACGCGCCGCACCACAGCGCCGAGCAGGTGAACTGGACCACCACCTTCCGCACCCATCCGGTCAACTACCTGGCGGCCACCACCTCGCTGGCGGTGCTGGCGCGGCTGGCCGGCTTCTCGGACGCGGCGCTGCTGCTGGCCGGCCCGATCTTCTTCCTCTCCGGCGTCGTCACCCATGCCAACCTCGGCTGGACCTACGGGCCGCTGCGCTACGTCATCGCCAGCCCGGTCTTCCACCGCTGGCACCACAGCGCCGACGTGGCGAGCCGCGAGCGCAACTTCGCGCCGATGTTCCCGGTCTGGGACCTGATGTTCGGCACCTTCCACATGCCGGCCGGCCGCCGCCCCGAGGGCTTCGGCGCCGAGGGCGTGCCCGGCGACCTCGTCGGCCAGCTGCTCTATCCGCTGCGGCGAAGCGGGGCGCAACGTAGGGACACGAACGCTTTTTGAGCTTGCAAGCGGCCGCACCGCCAAAAAGCGTGTGTGTCCCTACTTTGTCCTACGTGTCCGTCTGGCGGTGCAGCCAGCAGTTCACCGAGAAGCGCGCGTCGGCGAACGCACCCGAGGGGCAGCTGACCGGGCGCACCTCGTGCGGGGCCCACGCGGGGAACACCAGCAGGGTGTTCTGCCGCGGCTCGATGTCGACGAACCCGCCGGCGTCGGCGTCGCCGAACGCGTGGATGCGCAGCGCCCCGTCGGCGAAGCCCTTCGGCTCGCGGTGGAAATAGTAGACGCAGCTCAGCACCCGCGCGCGGCCGGGCAGCTGCTGGCCGGTGAAGGTGTCGATGTGGCGGGCGAAGCGGTCGCCGTCGCCGTGGGCGATCAGCTCCAGCTCGATCCGGCCGAGGGCGAAGGGCGAGACGCGCAGATCGCGCACGAAGGTCTCCGCCTCGGCGGCCAGGCGGCCGGTCAGCGCTTCGCCCGACCGGCCGAGCTCGCGCAGGCTGAGCGAGCGGCGCACCTCGGGGTTCACCACCCTGTCGCGCAGCCGCGAGGCGATGAAGCGCGCCTCGCTGGCCAGGGTCCAGTCGAGCAGCGCGGCGTGCTCGCCCGCCGTCAGGAAGTCGGCGTACACCCGGTGCGGCGGCATCGGCATGAACGGACGATCGGCGGCGTCGGCGGGCGGCGGCATCGGCCGCGAGCCTAGCGCACCGGCGCGCCGCTCCGCCAGCCGGCCGCGATGCGCAGCGCTTAGGCCTGTAAAGCTTGGCCATTGGCGCCGCGAATGCCGCCTTGAGCCTGGGCGCGCATCGTTCGATAACAGCCACGGTAGCGAACCGGGCCGGCGTGGGGTCGAACACTTGGGCTTTCAGCGTATCGTCGCCGCTGCGATCGCCCTGGCCCTGCTGGTCGCGGGGCTCTGCGCCTTCCTGATCTTCACCCAGGTGGGAACGCTGGGCAGCGCCCGCACCTGGGTCGACCACACCCGCACCGTCATCTCCACCAACCAGCAGGTGCTGGAGGCGATCCGGGAAGCCGAGGCCAGCGAGCGCGGCTACCTGCTCAGCCAGGACGGCGTCTACCTGAAGGGCTATCGCGACTCGCTCGGGGCGCTGGCGGCCGCCGAGCGCAACCTGCAGGCGCTGGTGCACGACAATCCGCCCCAGGTCGCCCAGGTGGCGACGCTGGTCCGCGCGGTCGACGAGCGCAAGGCGGCGCTGGCCGGGATCGTCGCGGCCGGCCAGGCCGGCGACTTCGCCGCCGCGCGCGACCTCGCCGTCGCCAGCCGCGGCCGCGCGGCGCTGGATCAGATCCGCGCCGACGCCGACGCGATCACCGACCTGGAGAACCAGCTGTTGAGCCGGCGGGTGAACGAGGCCCGCAGCGCCCAGGGCCTGGCGCTCGACATCGGGGTGGTGGTCGCCCTGATGGCGCTGATTATCCTGACCACCGGGACGATCCTGCTGGCCCGCGCCAACCGCCGGCTCGACGCGGCGCTGGAGGAGGTGAAGGCGGGCGAGGCCGAGCGGCAGGCGCTGGACGCCCTGACCCGCGCCATCTTCACCAACGTCCCCGACTACCTGATCGTGCTGAACATCGAGGCGCCCGACCGCTTCATCGTCGCCGACATCAACCCGGCCTTCGCCAAGGCCCTCAACATCACGCCGGAGCGGGTGCGCGGGCAGGCGATCGGCGAGCTGATGCCGGGGCCGGGCGGCCAGCGGCTGCTGGCCCACTATCGCCGGGTGCGCGCCGGCGGGCGGCCGGTGACCACGCGCGACGAGATCCCGCAATTGCCGGGCGTGACGGGGCCGCGGGTCTGGGAATCGATCCTGGCCCCGGTGGCGGCCAGCGACGGCGCCGCGGAACGGCTGATCGGCTCGGTGCGCGACATCACCGACCGGGTCCACGCCGAGGAGCGGCTGCGCGATTCCCAGCGCATGGAGGCGATCGGCCAGCTCACCGGCGGCGTCGCCCACGACTTCAACAACCTGCTGCAGGTGATCCGCGGCAACCTGGAGCTGCTGCAAGGCTCGGTGGCCGGCGACGAGCGCGGCCAGACGCGGCTGCGCAACGCCCTCTACGGCGCCGAGCGCGCCGCCCAGCTCACCCGCCAGCTGCTGGCCTTCGCCCGCCGCCAGCCACTGGAGCCGAAGGTGGTCAACCTCTCGCGGATGGTCAGCGACATGGCCGACCTGCTGCGCCGGACGCTGGGCGAGGCCATCGAGGTCGAGACCGTGGTGGCCGGCGGCCTCTGGAACACCATCGCCGATCCCGCCCAGGTCGAGAGCGCGCTGCTGAACCTGGCCCTCAACGCCCGCGACGCCATGCCGAGGGGCGGGCGGCTGACCGTCGAGATCACCAACGCCTCGCTCGACGAGACCTATGCGCGCACCGCCCGCGACGTGACGCCGGGCCAGTATGTGATGCTGGCGGTGACCGACACCGGCGAGGGCATGAGCGACGAGGTGCGCGCCCGCGTGTTCGAGCCGTTCTTCACCACCAAGACCGAGGGGCGCGGCACCGGCCTCGGCCTCTCGATGGTCTATGGCTTCGTCAAGCAGTCCAACGGTCACATCCAGGTCTATAGC
>DASXEN010000165.1:0-33868 GCA_036490095.1 Caulobacteraceae bacterium | reverse complement strand
CTTCCCCCGCTTGCGGGGGAAAGCGGCGAGCCGCCCCCGGACTCCGGGGGCGCTCCGCCGATGGGGGCTCTTGCGGCCATCGAGATGGCCCCCATCGGCGACGCGTCCCTGCGGGACGACGCGCCGCTTTCCCCCAAAGGGGGAAGCGTTTATTTTCAGCGAAGCGGGTTCAATCCAGCGTCTCTTCCAGGCTGGCCAGCCGCGCCGCCTGGTCTTCGGCGATCAGCGGGTCGATCACCTCGTCCAGGGCCTCGCCGCCGATCACCTTGGGCAGGTTGTAGAGCGTCAGGTTGATGCGGTGGTCGGTGATCCGGCCTTGCGGGAAATTGTAGGTGCGGATGCGCTCGGAGCGGTCGCCGGAGCCGATCTGCGCCTTGCGGTTCTCGGAGCGCTCGGCGTCCAGCGCGTCGCGCTGGCGCTCGTAGAGCCTGGCCTTCAGCACCTTCATCGCCCGCGCCCGGTTCTGGTGCTGCGACTTCTCCGACGAGGTGACGACGATGCCGGTCGGCAGGTGGGTGATGCGCACCGCCGAGTCGGTCTTGTTGACGTGCTGGCCGCCGGCGCCGGACGAGCGGTAGGTGTCGATGCGGATGTCGGCGTCGTTGACCTCGATGTCGACGTTCTCCGGCTCCGGCAGCACCGCGACGGTGGCGGCGGAGGTGTGGATGCGCCCTTGCGCCTCGGTCTCCGGCACCCGCTGCACCCGGTGCACGCCGCTCTCGAACTTCAGCCGCCCGAACACGCCCTCGCCGGAGATCGAGGCGATGATCTCCTTGTAGCCGCCCATTTCGCCCTCGGACTCGCTTTCCACCTCCACCTTCCAGCCGTGCGCTTGAGCGTAGCGCTGGTACATGCGGAAGAGGTCGCCGGCGAAGAGGGCGGCCTCGTCGCCGCCGGTGCCGGCGCGCACCTCCAGGATGGCCGAGGCGTTCTCGTCGGCGTCGCGCGGCGCCAGCATCAGCGCCACCTCGCGCTCCAGCTCCGGCAGGCCGGCCTCGAGCTGCTCCAGCTCGTCGCGGGCCAGCGCCGCCATCTCGCCGTCCTCGCTGGCCGCCAGCTCCGCCAGCTCGGCGCGCTGGGTCTGCGCCTTCTGCAGGCGCCCGGCGGCCTCGGCGACCGGCTTCAGCTCGGCGTGCTCCTTGGCCAGCCGCACCACCTCCGCGCCGTCGGCAGCCGCGCCCATCCGCGCCTCCACCTCGTGGAAGCGGGCCAGGAGCTGGTCGAGCCTGGCTTTGGGCAGGCGCACGGCGCGCACATCCTTTGCGGAAAATTAAAGGACCGCTCCTCTAACGTGACACGCCGTCGCCGTCACGCGGCAGCGAGGTTTGTGCAGGATGCTGTCCCTCCTAGAGCGCCGCTCGCTGTCGCCGCCGGCCTACCTGAAGCTGGATCCGGTGCAGCCGCCGGCGAGCGCTCCCGACGCGGCGCCGGCGGCGCCGGTCAGCATCGCCATCCCCACCCAGCGCCGGCCCGACGGCCTGGCGCGCGCCGCCCGCTCGGTGTTCCGGCAGGCCGGCGTCGCGACCGAGCGGCTGGAACTGGTGATCGTCGACAACGACGCCGCGCCCTCGGCCGAGCCGGTGGCTTGCCGGCTGGCGGACGAGGCCCCGTTCCCGGTCCGCTACGTGCACGAGCCGGCGGCCGGCGTCGCCAACGCCCGCAACGCCGCGCTGGCCGCCGCGAAGGGCGAGCTGATCGCCTTCCTGGACGACGACGAGGAGGCCGAGCAGGGCTGGCTGGCGGCGCTGATCGAAACGCAAGGGCGCTGCGGCGCCGACGTGGTGTTCGGCCCGGTCCGGGCCCGCGCGCCGGCGCGCGTCCAGTCGCACCGGCTCTACCTGGAAAGCTTCTTCTCGCGGGAAGGCCCGGCGGAGGCCGGCGTCATCGGCCACTATTACGGCTGCGGCGACAGCCTTGTGCGCCGCGCGGCGCTGCCGCATCCGACCCAGCCGTTCTCGGCCCACCGCAACGAGACCGGCGGCGAGGACGACGAGCTGTTCCACGTGATGCAGCGCGCCGGCGCGCGCTTCGCCTGGTCGCCGGACGCGCTGGTCTACGAGCACCCGGCGCCGGAGCGGCTGACGCTGCGCTACGCCCTGGCGCGCGCCTTCTGCTTCGGCCAGGCGCCCACCTACGACTGCGTCACCGCCGATCCGCCGGACTGGCCGGGCGCCCTGCGCTGGATGGCGATCGGCGCGGCCCAGGCCGGCGTCTTCGGCCTCGCCGCCGCGGCCGCCTGGCTGCTGCGCCGGCCGGACCGCGCCTTCGTGCTCGACCGGGCGCTGCGCGGGCTCGGCAAGGTGCTGTTCGGCGGACCGTTCGCCATCAGATTCTACGGCCGCGCCGCAGCCTCCTGACAGAGACTGTCAGGAGGCCCTCGCGTAGTGTCCCGGCCTGGCGATGAACGGAGGCCGGGCGATGGCGGGCGTGAAGGACGATCCCTGGCGGCTGACCACCCCGGCGGGCGGCTCCGAGTTCGAGGCGTGGCGCGAGGAGGCCGCCGATCCGCCGGCGCTGGTGGTGCAGGTCGGCAAGACCCAGCTGCGCTACCAGTTGCGGTGCCTCGACGACCTGGCGGCGATGCTGAAGGCGCGCGGCGACTGGGTCCCGCTCGGCGGCGCCGATGAGCAGAAGCCGGCGGCCGACGGCACGGTGGAGGCCTGGGGCCGGGCGTCGGACAATCCGGTGGGTGGCTGGTACGGGCTGAAGAAGGGCCTGCGCGGCCGCTTCGCCGTCTATGTGCCGCCGGTGCTTGAAGCGCTGGGCCTGGCCGAGATCGACCGCACGCCGCGGGCCGGGCGGGTGCGCTCGCGCTGAGCCGGCGCCCTCGCGGCGAGGCGGCCCGGGCCCCATATGCGAAGGCGATTTGGCTGACGCCGCGTCGGCCTGCTACTGGCGCGCCATCACCTCCAATCCGCATTTGGGAGACACCTCATGGCCGACGCCGCATACATCGTGGCCGCCACCCGCACCGCCGGAGGCCGCAAGGGCGGCAAGCTCGCCGGCTGGCATCCGATCGACCTTGGCGCCGCCGTGCTCGACAGCGTCCTCGACCGTACCGGCCTCGATCCGGCAGCGGTGGACGACGTGGTGATGGGCTGCGTCGGCCAGGTCGGCGAGCAGAGCCTCAACGTGGCGCGCAACGCCGTCTTGGCTTCGCGCATGCCGGAAAGCGTGCCGGCCACCAGCGTCGACCGCCAGTGCGGCTCCTCGCAGCAGGCGCTGCAGTTCGCCGCCCAGGCGATCATGAGCGGCACCCAGGACATCGTCATCGCCTCGGGCGTCGAGAGCATGACCCGGGTGCCGATGGGCCTTTCCGTGGCGCTGCCGGCGCAGGCCGGCATGGGCAACCCCAAGAGCCCGCGGATGGAGGACCGCTATCCCAACATCCAGTTCAGCCAGTTCGCCGGCGCCGAGATGGTGGCCGAGAAGCACCAGCTGACCAAGGACGAGATCGACGCCTGGGGCTACCGCAGCCACCAGCACGCCATCGCCGCCACCCAGGCCGGCGCCTTCAAAAACGAGATCACCGTGGTCAAGGTGAAGGACGCCGAGGGCAACGAGAGCGACCACACTATCGACGAAGGCATCCGCTTCGACGCCTCGCTGGAGGCGATCCGCGGCGTGAAGCTGCTGCGCGAGGGCGGGCGGATCACCGCCGCCACCTCCAGCCAGATCTGCGACGGCGCCTCGGCCATCATGGTGGTGTCGGAGAAGGCGCTGAAGGAGCACGGCCTGACGCCGCTGGCCCGCATCCACCACCTGTCGGTCTACGGCGGCGACCCGGTGGTGATGCTGGAGACGCCGATCCCCGCCACCCTGAAGGCGCTGCAGCGCGCCGGCATGAGCGTCGGCGACATCGACATCTTCGAGGTCAACGAGGCGTTCGGCTCGGTGCCGGTGGCGTGGCTGAAGGTGACCGGCGCCGATCCCGAGACGCTCAACGTCAACGGCGGCGCGATCGCGCTGGGCCACCCGCTGGGCGCGTCGGGCACGAAGCTGATGGCGACGCTGGTCTACGCGCTCAAGGCCCGCGGCAAGAAGTACGGCCTGCAGACCATGTGCGAAGGCGGCGGCCTCGCCAACGTCACCATCGTCGAGCGGCTCTGAGGCAAGCCGCGAAGGGCGTCCGGCCGCGGCCGTTGCCGATCCCTTAACCGAACCGCGGTGTCATCCGCGCGATGGGTTCGAGGAGATGGGCATGACGGCCGCGGCGCGACGCTTGGAGGCTTCGGGGCCGACGCAGGACTTCACCCGCCGCGGCTACCACATGTTCGACGCGCCGGCGGACCCGGCCGCCGCGGCGCGGCTGCTGGCGAATATCCGCGCCACGCGGGCGTTCGACGCCTCGCTGTTCCTCAGCGAGGCCGAGTTCGACGCCGACCCGCAGTACACCGGCGTCAATCCACGCCCCGGCCGCAACCTGCTGGAGGCGCTGGACGGCGACCTCGCCTTCGTCGAGCGCGATCCGGCCATCGTCGCGGGGCTCACCGAGCTGCTGGGCGACGGCTACGAGACGCTGAACAGGAAGGTGGTGTGCGGCGTGCCGGCCAGGGCCGTGCCGGCGTGGCTGAAGGCCCGCATCACCGACAATCCGGTCAACAACCTCGGCGCCTACGTGAAGCCGCGGCACCGGGACGTGACCTACTTCTACGGCATCGACTTCCACCAGGACCTGATCGACTACAAGGACCGCGACGCCGACTTCGTCACCCTCTACGTCTACCTGCATGCGGTGGGCGCGCACGACGCGCCGCTCTACCTGCTGGAGCAGAGCCACCGGCTGGGCGGGACGCTGTTCCCGCACGACCTGGCGCGCGAGGGCGAGCAGGCCTGGCGCTATCGCGACGGCCGCGGCGGGCAGGTGCGCGCCCGCCAGGTGATGCTGACCGGCTGCGCCGGCTTCACCGCCATGTGGCATGCCTGCACCCTGCACGGCACCCAGCCGGACGCGGCCGACAACGAGCGCCTCTCGCTGCGCTACCTGTTCGCCAAGCGCCCGGGCGCCCGCGGCGGGCTGGATGTGGTGAACGCGGCGCTTGAGGGGCCGATCCGACTTGGAGATACGCGCGCGGACCTGGACGAGACGGGCGCGGCGCAGATCAAGGCCAACAGCGTGAACAAGGTTTAGGCGGCGCCCGAGGCCCCCACCCGCTCGGTCGCTGGCGCGACCGAGTCGCCTCCCCCGATGGGGGAGGAGAACGCGCGATCTTCTCCTCCCCCATCGGGGGAGGGGGACCGCCGAAGGCGGTGGAGGGGGCCTCGGGTCCCCGTTACTCGACCACCACCTCGCTGGTCACCGAATTGGCGATGAAGCACTCCTCGTGCGCCTGGTGGTGCAACTCGGCCAGCTCTTCGGCGGTGGGCGCTCGGCCGGTCCAGGCGATCCGCGGGCGCAGCGTCACGCGCGTCATCACCGGCTTGCCGGCGGGGCCGGGCGCCAGCACGCCCTCGGCCGCGTCGCGGTAGGTCTGCGCGACAAATCCGGCGCGGGCGGCGATGTCGAGGAACCAGAGCATGTGGCAGGCCGAGAGCGAGGCGACGAAGGCCTGCTCCGGGTCCATCGCCCCTTCCATCGAGTAGCGCGGGTTGACGTTGGCCGGGCCGGCCGTGCCCGGCACGGTCAGCGCGCCGTCGAAGCTGATCCGGTGCACGCGGCTATAGCGGCGCGAGGCGAAGTCGCCCTCGCAGCGCCAGTCGACGGTGGCCCGGTAGGTGCTCAAAACGCCTCCGCCGGCAGCGCCATCACCGCCTCCGCGCCGGCCTTCAGCTTTGCCAGGCAGGCGCCGGCGTCGGGCAGCACCCGCTCCAGGAAGTAGCGGCCGACGATCAGCTTGTTCGCGTAGAACGGGTCGGCGTCGCTGCCGGCGATCCGGCCCTGGGCCGCCTCGGCCATCAGCGCCCACATGTAGGCGAGCCCGGTAAGGCCGAAGAGCCGCAGGTAGTCGGTGGAGGCGGCGCCGGCGTTCTCCGGGTTGGCGAGCCCGTTCTGCATCAGCCACAGGGTGGCCTCCTGCAGCTGCGCCCGGGCCGCCGCGACGCCGTCCACGAACGGCTTCAGCGGCCCCTCGCCCTGGTGGGCGGCGACAAAGCCGTCCAGCTCGCCGAGGAAGCCGGTCACCGCCCGCCCGCCGTTGGCCGCCAGCTTGCGGCCCACGAGGTCCAGCGCCTGCACGCCGTTGGTCCCCTCGTAGATCATGGCGATGCGGGCGTCGCGCAGGTACTGGCTGGCCGGGAAATGCTCGGTGAAGCCGGAGCCGCCGTGCACCTGCATGGCGTCGGAGGTGATGGCGAAGCCGCGCTCGGTGAGGAAGGCCTTCAGCACCGGGGTCAAGAGGGCCATGTAGTCGTCGGCGCGCTGGCGCACCGCCGCGTCGTCGCTGCGGTGGCCGAGGTCGCCCTGCAGCGCGGTCCAGAACAGGAAGGCGCGGCCGCCTTCCAGCACGGCGCGCGAATCCATCAGCATCCGCCGCACGTCCGGATGGACGATGATCGGGTCGGCCGGCCCGTCGGGGTTCTTCGGGCCGGTCAGGGAGCGGCCCTGCAGCCGTTCGCGGGCGAACTGGGCGGCGGCCTGGTAGGCGGCCTCGCCCTGGGCCAGGCCCTGCATGCCGACGCCGAGCCGCTCCTCGTTCATCATCACGAACATCAGCTGAAGGCCGCGGTTCTCCTCGCCGATCAGCCAGCCCTTGGCGTCCTCGTGGGCGATCACGCAGGTGGCCGAGCCATGGATGCCCATCTTCTCCTCGAGGCCGAGGCAGGTGACGCCGTTGCGCTCGCCCGGCTTGCCCTCGGCGTCGGGGAGGAATTTCGGCACGATGAAGAGGCTGATCCCCCGCGTGCCGGCCGGCGCGCCCTCGATGCGGGCCAGCACGAGGTGGATGATGTTGGGGGTCAGGTCGTGCTCGCCGGAGGAGATCCAGATCTTCTGGCCGCTGATCCGGTAGCTGCCGTCGCCGGCGGGCACGGCCTTGGTGCGGATCAGGCCGAGGTCGGTGCCGCACTGCGGCTCGGTGAGGTTCATGGTGCCGCCCCACTCGGCGGTGGCGAGCTTCGGCAGGTAGAGCGCCTTCTGCTCGGGCGAGCCGCCGTTGGCGATGGCGGTGTAAGCCCCATGCGTCAGGCCGGCGTACATCGAAAACGCCATGTTGGCCGAGGAACTCATCTCCTCGCAGGCCAGCGCCACCACCGCCGGCAGCCCCTGGCCGCCGAACGCAGGGTCGGTGCTCAGCGCCGGCCAGCCGGCCTCGACGAAGCGGGCGAAGGCGTCCTTGAAGCCCGGCGGGGTGGTGACCGAGCCGTCCGGGTTCCACACCGCCCCATGCTTGTCGCCGACGCTGTTGAGCGGCGCCAGCACCTCGGCGCAGAACTTCGCCGACTCCTCCAGCACCTGCTCGACCAGGTCCATCGGCGCGTCGGCGAAGCCGGGCAGGTTGGCGTACTTCTCGATCGCCAGCACGTCCCTCAGCAGGAACAGGTGCTCGCGCACGGGCGGCTGGTAGCTCATCGGCGGACGCTCCCCTCAGGGCAAAGGCGCGTCTCTATAGCAAACGCAGGCCCTCACCTCACCTCTCCGACTGCGTGGGAGTGGGATACTGAAGGGGCCGGGTCGCGGAGGGGCGGTTCAGCCGCCGTCTCGCCATCCGTAGCCCTCTCCCCGTTTGCGGGGAGAGGTTGAGGTGAGGGGTCTTACCGCACCGGTTCCGGCTGGCGCACGCCGACGCGGGTGACCGGCGCGGCGCCATGCGGCTCCGCCTCGCTCAGCAGCTCCGGGTGCTCCTTGGCCAGCGACTCCTCCAGCCGCTCGCAGGCGAGCCGCAGCTCGGCGATGGCGTGGTCGAGGTCTTCGCGCTGGTGCTCCAGCGTGACGATGCGCTCGCGGAAGCGGCGCAGGGCGGTGGCGTTCTGCGCCGCGCCGCCGTCGTTCTTGTCGTAGAGGTCGAGTATCTCGCGGATCTCGGCCAGCGACAGGTTCACCCGCTTGCCGCGCAGGATCAGCTGCAGGCGGGCGCGGTCCTTGTACGAATAGACCCGGTTCAGGCCCTGGCGGGCCGGATTGAGCAGCCCCTTGTCCTCGTAGAAGCGCAGCGCCCGCGGCGTGCACTTGAATTCGAGGCATAGCTGGCGAATGCTGAATGTCCGTTCCGGGCGCCGAAGCTCGCTCGGCATGGTCGTCTCCCTGTGTGTTCTTGCGCCCCCTCGGCGCTTCCTTATCGCTGATAATTTACCCGCCTTTCCGCTTACGTCAACGTCAACATCAGGGGTTCAGCTCGCATGGTTCGCTTCCTTCTGAGGGCGCTGGTGGCGGCGCTCGGCCTGTGGGTGGCCTCGGCCATTGGGCTGATCTCCATCCATGGGCTGGAGCCGCTGCTGATCGCCGGCGTGCTGCTGGGCCTGGTCAACGCCATCGTGCGGCCGATCGTGACGCTGCTTACCTTGCCGATCACCATCCTGACGCTGGGCCTGTTCCTGCTGGTGGTGAACGGGCTGATGCTGTTCGTGGTCAGCTGGCTGCTGCATGTGCTGCACATCGGCGGCTTCCACATCGGCCACCTGCTGAATGCGGTGCTCGCCACCATCGTCATCTGGCTGGTGAGCCTGGTGGCGCACATCTTCATCGGCGGCGACGAGCGGGTCCGGCGGCGCTGAGCCGGACTCCGAGGTTTCCTTCCCCCGCGGCGCCGGTCTAGCATCGGCCCGCAAAGACTTGAGCGCGGTCGCCATCGCAGCGGCCGCGCCGGATGGAGAGGAAGCCATGCCGACCACCACCACCGCCGAGAAGCCGGCCTATCTCGGGCTGCTGAACGCCATTTCGCTGGCCGAGACCGAGGCCGGCCACTACCTGACCGCCTGGGCCAACGCCACCGACGACGCCGACCTGGCCTCGACGCTGCGGCTGGTGGCGGCGCGCGAGACCAGCCACGGCGACCTCTTCTGCCGCCGGCTCTGCGAGCTGGGCTACGACCTGCGCCAGAAGGCCGACCCGAAGGCCGCCGCGCGCCTGGCCCGCTACGCCAACCCGAAGATCTCCGACTGCGAGAAGGTCGGGCCCGAGCGCGCCGAGACCGGCGACACCTTCGCCGACATCCGCGCCAACATCGCCGGCGGCGTCTACGACACCATGACCTGCAACATGCTGCAGTGGTACGTGAACGAAGAGGACGACAGCGGCCGCCGGTTGCGCGACGCCTACGACAAGGTCCGCGCCAAGGCCGGCATGAGCGCCGCGCCGAAGGCCAACGGCCACGCCGCGCCGTCCGTCGAGGCGGGTCCCAGCGCCGACGCCCAGGCGATCATGGCCTGCATGACCGCCGGCTTCGCCAAGCTGGAAAAGACCCTGGAAAAGCTCGCCAAGTCGAAGGGGTAAGCCCTCCGTCCCATCATGGGGAGGGAGGCTCTGGCGACCGCTAGTCTGGTGTGTTAATTCCCACACCTCGCCGTGCGGAGCGACGCCCATGACCCAACGCTTCTATCCAGCCGTGCTCGAGCGGGGCGACGGGGATGCGGTGGCGCTGTGGTTTCCCGACTTTCCGGGCTGCGTGGCCGGCGCCCGCACCCAGGAGGAGGCGATGCGGCGGGCGGCCGAGGCGCTGGAGACGGCGATGGAGAGCGCCGTCGAACACGGCGGCCAGCTGCCGGAGCCGACCGCGATCGCCTCCATCGAGCTGCCGGAGGGCTGCGACTTCATCGCCTTCGTCGCCATCGGCGCCTCGCCGCCCAACCCCTCCGAGCGGGTCAACATCTACCTGCCGAAGAACCTGATCGAGCGGGTCGACCGCGAGGCGGCGCGGCGCGGCATGAGCCGCTCCAGCTTCTTCGGCATGGCGGTCAGCCACGTGCTGATGGGCGTCAGCGCCAGGCCCGGCGACGAGCCCGGCTGGCTGATCAAGAAGGCGCTGGCCGGCAGCGCCAGGCTGCGCGGCGACAAGACATGAAAAAGGGCGGCGCTCTTGCGAGCGCCGCCCTCGATCAGTGGGTCTTGGGTGACCGGACCTAGAAGTCCATGTCGCCCATGCCGCCGCCCGGCATCGCCGGCGCGCCGCCACCCTTCTTCGGCGCCTCGACCACCGCCGCTTCGGTGGTGATCAAGAGGCCCGCCACGGAGGCGGCGTCCTGCAGCGCGATGCGCACGACCTTGGCCGGGTCGACGACGCCGGCCGCGACCAGGTCGCCGTACTCTTCGGTCTGGGCGTTGAAGCCGAACGACGGATCGGGGTTGTCCAGCACCTTGCCGACCACGATCGAGCCTTCGACGCCGGCGTTCTCGGCGATCTGGCGGATCGGGGCCTGCAGCGCCCGGCGCACGATGTGGATGCCGGCTTCCTGGTCGTCGTTGTCGCCCTTCAGCGACTCCAGCGCCTTGGAGGCCTTCAGCAGCGCCACGCCGCCGCCGGCGACGATGCCTTCCTCGACCGCCGCGCGGGTGGCGTTGAGGGCGTCGTCGACGCGGTCCTTCTTCTCCTTCACCTCCACTTCGGTCGCCCCGCCGACGCGGACCACCGCAACCCCGCCCGCCAGCTCGGCCAGGCGCTCCTGCAGCTTTTCCTTGTCGTAGTCGGAGGTGGTGTCCTCGATCTGGCGCTTGATCTGGGCGATCCGCGCTTCGATCTCGTCCTTGGTGCCGGAGCCGTCGACGATGGTGGTGTCGTCCTTGGTGATCGACACCTTCTTGGCCTTGCCCAGCATCTCGATGCCGACGTTCTCGAGCTTGATGCCGAGGTCTTCGCTGATCAGCTGGCCGCCGGTGAGGACGGCGATGTCCTCAAGCATGGCCTTGCGGCGATCGCCGAAGCCGGGGGCCTTCACCGCCGCGACGCGCAGGCCGCCGCGCAGCTTGTTGACCACCAGGGTGGCCAGCGCCTCGCCTTCCACGTCTTCCGCCACGATCAGCAGCGGCCGGCCCGACTGCACCACCGCTTCGAGCAGCGGCAGCAGCGGCTGCAGCGAGGAGAGCTTCTTCTCGAACAGCAGGATCAGCGGCTCTTCGAGGACGGCCTCCATCTTGTCGGCGTTGGTGATGAAGTAGGGGCTGAGGTAGCCGCGGTCGAACTCCATGCCCTCGACCACTTCCAGCTCGGTCTCCAGGCTCTTGGCCTCCTCGACCGTGATCACGCCTTCGTTGCCGACCTTGTCCATGGCCTTGGCGATCATGGCGCCGATCTCGGTGTCGCCGTTGGCCGAGACCGAGCCGACCTGGGCGATCTCCTGGTTGGTAGTGACCTTCTTGGCGCTGGCCTTGATCTCCTCGACCACCTTGGTCACGGCCTTGTCGACGCCGCGCTTCAGGTCCATCGGGTTCATGCCGGCGGCCACGTACTTCAGGCCCTCGGCGACGATCGCCTGGGCCAGTACGGTGGCGGTGGTGGTGCCGTCGCCGGCCGCGTCGTTGGTCTTGGAGGCCACTTCGCGGACCATCTGCGCGCCGAGGTTCTCGAACTTGTCGGTCAGCTCGATTTCCTTGGCGACGGTCACGCCGTCCTTGGTCGAGCGCGGCGCGCCGAAGGACTTCTCGATGACCACGTTGCGGCCCTTCGGGCCCAGCGTCACCTTCACCGCGTTGGCGAGGGTGTTGACGCCGCGGAGCATGCGATCGCGCGCATCCGAGGCGAAATAGACGTCTTTGGCAGCCATTTGGCTCTGCGTCCTCGTCTTAGGGATTGATGGGGGTTGTCAGTGGGACGGGGAGGCCGTCAGGCCGCCTTCGCCTGGGCGGCGTCGAGCACGCCGAGGATGTCGCTCTCCTTCATGATCAGGAGATCCTCGCCGTCGAGCTTCACCTCGGTGCCGGACCACTTGCCGAACAGGATCCGGTCGCCGACCTTGACGTCGAGCGGATGGATCTTGCCCTGCTCGTCGCGGGCGCCGGGGCCGACGGAAAGCACTTCGCCTTCCTGCGGCTTCTCCTTGGCGGAGTCGGGGATGATGATCCCGCCCTTGGTCTTTTCCTCTTCCTCGACGCGGCGGACGAGGACGCGATCGCCAAGCGGACGAAACGCCATGTTGAATGTCTCCGTGGAGCGTTGGTCTTGAAGCGTGGGTCTTGAAAGATGCGACCACCCGCGCCGGCCGGCCGTTAGCAGCCTGACCGTGCGAGTGCTAACACAAGGCGGCAATTAGTTTCAGGGGGCTGGAGAGTCAAGGGTTTGCCGCCGAATGAGGGCGGGAACCGGGCGGGGGCGAGACCTGTTCAAGACCGCATGGGACTGCAAGATTACCTCCGGCGCACGGTCCGCGAAGGCGACCTCGACGTAACATTGCCCGGCGGCGGCCGGCTGCGGCTGGGCGACGGCACAGGTAAGCGGATCGCCGTCGCGGTGCGAAGTCCGCTGTGGGCGGCGCGCATCGGGCTGCTGCCGGAGACGGCGGTGGGCGACGCCTACATGGAAGGCGCGCTGGTGCTGGAGCAGGGCGACGTTTACGACCTGCTGGAGCTGGCCGGCCGCAACCTGCGCTACCGCCGCGCCGAGAAACCGCCGGGAGCGCTGCGGCGCTGGCTGCACGACCTGATCCAGACCCGCAACGCCCGCCGCGCGGCGCGCCGCAACGTCCACCACCACTACGACCTCTCCAACAACTTTTATCGCCGCTTCCTCGACGAGGACCTGCAGTACTCCTGCGCCTACTTCGCGCGGCCGGACCTGACCCTGGAGGAGGCGCAGCGCGCCAAGGAGCGGCACATCGCTGCCAAGCTGCTGATCGAGCCCGGCCATCGGGTGCTCGACATCGGCTGCGGCTGGGGCGGCCTCGACCTGCGGCTGGCCGCCGAGACCGGCGCCTCGGTGCACGGCGTCACCCTCTCGACCGAGCAGCTGGCCCTCGCCCGGCAGCGGGCGCGCGAGTCCGGCCTGGCGGCCCAGGTGAGCTTCGCCCTCACCGACTATCGCGACGTCGCCGGCCCCTACGACCGGGTGGTCTCGGTGGGCATGTTCGAGCACGTGGGCCGGCCCAACTACAACGCCTACTTCGGCCAGATCGCCCGCCTGCTCACCGACGACGGCGTGGCGGTGGTGCACAGCATCGGCCGCTCCGAAGGGCCGGGCGTCACCCAGCCGTGGATCGCCAAGCACATCTTCCCCGGCGGCTACATCCCGGCGCTGTCCGAGGCGCTGGCGGCGGCCGAGCGCTCCGGCCTGATCGTCACCGACGTCGAGATCCTGCGCCTGCACTACGCCGAGACGCTGCGCGACTGGCGCCGCCGCTTCGCCGACCAGCGCGCCGAAGTCGCCCGCATCCGCGGCGAGCGCTTTTGCCGCATGTGGGAGTTCTACCTGGCGGCCAGCGAAATCGGCTTCCGCTACGCCGGCCACATGGTCTTCCAGCTGCAGCTGGCGAAGAAGATCGACGCCGTGCCGCTCACCCGCAGCTACATCGAGCGCACCGAACAGGCCATTGCTGAAGAGTTCCGCTCGGCCGCGTAGTTTCCCGGCGATAACCTTTATTTCCGGCAGGGCTGTCGCCGGCTAAGCTTATGGTTAACCTGGATTCATCGCCGTCGTTATTCGGCCGCTAACGGACGTCGGCGTATCCTTCCCGAACTAGGGGCGTTTCAAGTTCGGGTGGGGCTTCGACATGAAAATCGGCAAGGTGATGGGCTGCGCCCTGGTGGGCGCATGCGTGGTCGTGGGCGGCGTGGTGGTGGGCGGCGGGGCGATCGCCCAGGAACTGGACGAGGCGACGTTCGCGCTGCCGCAGGAGGTGGTGTCCTCGGCCACCGCGTTCGAGCACTACATGACCAGCGCGGCGCGCATCGACAGCGGCTTCTCCAGCGGCGCGTCGGTGGCCAGGAGCGTGGACGCGGCGGCGTCCTACCAGCCGGCCCAGCTGGAGGAGGGCATGATCGCCTACGGCGCCATCGCCGCGCTGCAGGACGACCGCTTCGTGGCGGGCGTCGAGCAGGCGGGCGGGCGCGGCGAGGACCGCGCCGCGTTCGCCGAGCGGCTGATCGAGGATCCCTACGCGGCCACGCGCGTCGACGGCGCCGAAGGCGCGGCCGAGCGCGTCGAGGCGGCGCTGGCAGCCAAGGCGCGGCCGCTGATGTCGGCGGCGACGCTGGTCAACCGGTCGGCCTATACGGTGCAGCACCAGGCCTGGTCGAAGGTGATGGTGGCCAACGCGCAAGGGCGCCTGGCGCAGGTCAAGAGCCTCTCGGCCCAGCGCGCCGCGCCCTCCGACGACGAGAGCCAGGCGATGATGCAGGCCCTGGCCGGCGCCGATCCGCGCGACGCGGCGGGCGAGGCGCCGGCGGGCTTCACCGCCATCGAGGCGCGCTCGCTGGCGCTCGCCGCCGAGTCGGTGCTGGGCCGCGCCGGCGGCGCCGAGCGAGACCGCCTGGCGCCGCTGCTGACCGAGGCCGACAGCGCCCAGTGCCTGAAGATGGCCAAGCTCAACCTCTACCAGTGCATGGCGGTGGCCGGCCCGCAGTATGAGGACATCTTCTGCATGGGCCAGCACGCCATGCTGGACACCGGCCAGTGCGTCAGCCACGCCGCCCACGACGTCGGCCAGAGCACCGCCGTGGCGTCGCTCTCGCCCCGCGCCCAGGCCTCCGCCATCCCGCTGGCCGCCCACCGCTCGCTGCGGATCGACCCGTAGGGCGGGCGGACTCAGGTTTTCTGAACCACGGAAAACACCGAAGGCGCGGACGAGGCACTCAGCCGGCGGCGAACCTCACCGCGGCGGGCGCGGCTGGCGCAGCAGCAGGCGCTGGCGCAGGGCCGGATCGTCGACCAGGCGCGTCAGGAAGCCCTCCAGCGCCCGGGCCACGCCGCGCTGGGCGTCGTCGTCCAGGTCGGCCAGCAGCTCGCGGTTCAGCCGATAGATGGCCTTCAGCGCCGCCAGGTTGGCGGACCGGCCTGCCTCGGTGACAGTCAGCACCACCTGGCGGCGGTCCTCGCGCGGCGTCGAGCGCTCCACCAGGCCGGCGTCGACCAGGTGGTCGACCGTGCGGGTCAGCGTCGTGCGGTCGACGGCGCTGTAGTCCGCCAGCTCCGACATGGTGCAGGGCGCGAAGGCGCCGATGACGCTGAGCGCCCGGTAGCGCGACAGGGTGAGGCCGAGCGGCTGCATCAGGGTGTCGAGCCGCGCCTCGCGGTGGCGCGAGACCACCGCGAACAGGTGGAAGACGTAGGTGATCACGTCGAGCGGGAACTCGCCGCGCGGATCGGTGGCGAGGCCCAGGCTCAGCGGGGTTCCCAAGGCGTCGTCGGCGCTCACAGAACAGGATTATCCGAGTATTCGCCCAGGCGCACAAGGTGCGGTCGCGACTGGTGCGCCGACGACAGGCTGCGGTCGCACTATGTGCTAGTGCACTTTTTCCTTGACCGCCGGCCCCGAACCCATCTAGTCCGCGCCTCCCCGCCAAAATCGCCCTTCAGCGCGAAGATGCCACCGGTAGCAAAGGCCTCGCCCCCAGCCGTGAAACGGCTCGCATTCTTCTGGCTGCTCTGTGCGGCGATCGGCTTCGCCATCGCGGCGACGGCGGCAGTCGTCATCTCGCTGACGCTCGACCATCGCCCGGCGGCCGCCGCCGAGGCGACCGCCGGCCTGCAAACGCGCCAGGACGGCGGCGGCGCCCGCCCGGCTGCCGACTACAGCGGCCGCCGGCTGCTGGGCGACTGACCCCGCGCCGCTAGTCCCGCTGCCGGCGCACGAAGCGGCGCTGGCCGTCGGCGGCGATGCCGAGGAAGCCTTCGACCCGGTCGAGGTCGACGACCACGCCCGCGCCCTTCTTCTCGGCGTCGGCGCGCTGCTCGAACTCCGGCGCGTTGGCGTAGACCTGGTCGCGCTCGGCGCCCTCCACCCGCCGCGCCCGGCCCATCAGCTGCAGCACCACCCGGGTCTCGGGGTTGCGGAACATCATCGCCACGTGCGGATTGGCGGCGATGTTGTCCATGGTGCCGCCCGCCGGATTGCGCGCCCAGAAGCCGACCTGGTCGTCGCTGTAGGCCTGGATCGAGCCGCGGAAGGTGATGCGCGGCCGCCCCTCGGCGTCGACGCTGGCCACCACCATCGGCGTCTGCTCGGTGAGGGCGTTGTTGATCAGCCCCTTGAGCTCGTCGTCCAGCTTCAGGCTCATGCGGTGCTCCATTTCAAACAACCGTTCGCCCGTCGCACGGACGGCGCAGGCGGGCAACCCTCCCTCCCCTTCACAGGGAGGGACAGATCGGCGCGCAGCGACGATCAGGGTGGGCATGTCTCGTGGAGCCCGAGCATCGCTGCGGCTCAAGACTCCCCCACCCTGACCGCTACGCGGTCTTCCCTCCCCATGAAGGGGAGGGATTTTAGCCCCTTGCCCTGATCCCGATCAGGAACATCCGCCGTGGCTCGCCGTAGCCCAGCACCTCCTCGTAGCGGGTGTTGGCGACGTTATCGACGCGGGCGGTCAGGTCGAGGCGAGGGGTCAGCGCGTAGGCGCCCGAGAGGCTCGCCACCACGAAGCCGGGCCGGGTCTGCGGGGCGAAGGTGGAGGGGTTCTCGTCGGCGTCGGGGCCTTCGGCGCGGACCGTCAGCGCCGCCTGCCAGCGCCGGCGGTTCCACAGCAGGCTGACCGAGCCCGAGTTGCGCGGCACGCGGAGCATCTGGGTCCCGGCGCCCAGGTCCACGGCATCGGTGTAGGCGTACTCGCCCTGCAGCGTCAGGCCCGGCGCCAGCCGCGCGTCGAGCTCGCCCTCCAGCCCGGTCGAGCGGGTGCGGTCGAGGTTCACGTAGCGGAACGGGAACGTCGCCGAGAGCTCGATCTGGTCGCGGATGTCGAGCCGGTAGCCGGTGAGGCTCGCCGTCACCCGCCGGTCGGGCGAGGTCCAGGCCAGGGCCGCGTCCCAGTTGGTCGCGTGCTCGGGCTGCAGCCCGACCGAGGGGCCGGCGGGGAAGCAGAAGTCGCAGGCGATCTCGCTGATGGTCGGGGTCTTGAAGCCCTGCCCCCAGACCCCCTCGACCGAGAAGCCGGCCGGCAGCTGCAGCACCGCCGAGAGGTGGCCGGTGGCCTGGCCGCGTAAGCTGTCGGGCGCGTCGTAGCGGACCGAGCCGGTCAGCGTCAGCGGCGCGGCCGGCCGCACCCGCGCCAGCACGAAGCCGGAGGTGGTGCCGAGGCTGTCGGTCTCGCCGGTCGAGAGGCTGCCATGCTCGCTGATCCGCTCCGCGCCGAAGATCACCCCGAACCGGTCGGACGGCGCGCCGCGCTCGGCGGTCCAGCGGTAGTCCTGCCGCGCGGCGGTGAAGCGCGAGTCGCTGGCCGGATCGGCATTGCCGAGCGCCGCGCGGTCCAGCGAGTAGCCGCCGACGGTCAGCGTCTGGGTGAAGCCCCAGGGGTCGTGGATGACGGCGCGCACGTCGCCGGTCCAGGCGCGGTAGGTGGCGAACTCGGGGGTGTCGCCGAACACGAAGGCGGCGTCGTAGCCGTCGGTGTGGACCAGGCTGTCGACGTAGCCGATGCGCCCGTCGACGACGACGTTCGCGCCGAAGTTCACCCGCCCATAGCCGCCGGCATTCCAGGTGGCGTCGGGGTCGCGCTCGGGGAAGCCGTCGGCCTTGGAGATGCCCTGGGTGCGGAAGCCGGAGACGGAGAGGCCGGCGGCCCAGGTGTCGGTGCGCCTGCCCGCCGCCGCCGAGCCGTCGAAGGTGGCGAGCGTGCCGCCCTCGCCCTGGACGCGCCAGCCGTCCTCCTCGCGGGTGGTCAGCGAGATCACCCCGCCGATGGCGTCGGAGCCCCAGATCGAGCTCTGCGGCCCTTCCAGCACCTCGATCCGCTCGACGTTGGCGAGGTCGAGCTGCGAGAAGTCGTAGGCGCCGTTGGGGTCGGCCGGGTCGTTCTGCGGCACGCCGTCGATCAGCACCAGGGTCTTGTCGGAGCTGGCGCCGCGGATGCGCACGCTGGTGACGCCGCCGAACGCGCCGGTGTCGGTGACGGCGAGGCCCGGCACGGTGTAGAGCACGTCCTTGGCGAACACCGCCTGACGCGCGTCGATCTGGTCGCGGGTGACCACGATCGCGTCGGGCACGTCGGCGAGCTGGCTCGGCAGGCGGGTGGCGGTGACCACCACCTCGCTGACCGGCGTCGTCTGGTCGGTGTCGGCGAACGCCAGCGTGGGCGCGGCAAGGGCGGCTGACGCGAACAGCGCCGAGCGCAGCCGCCAACCCCGCTTTTCCCCGCGGGAGCGGGGACCCGGGTTTGTCGTGAAATCCGGGATGCGCGGGCTGTGGGCGAAAAAGCCTGGGTCCCCGCTTGCGCGGGGAAGAGCGGTGAAGGGGGTCATGATCGTGCTCCATGGCCGCGCGGCGCCCGCGGCTCTGGCAGCGACAGGAGCGGCCGGCGCGCCGGACCAGCCGCTGTCGCTGCGACGGAGCATCCCCGCGCCGATGGTCTGATCCCGGACCACGGACGAGCGACGGGGGCGGCAGGTCTCCTGGCTTGCGGGTCACCGGTCCCTCGTCCACGCCTTCCCGGTTTCCCAGTGGCGTCGCCTCCTCGCGGAGACGAACGGACGAAGGGCCTCGCCGCTCACAGTTGCGGGCACAGCCGCGGAGTCGGGTCGCCCCTCACCGCGTTCCCTCTTGGCCGCCGGTTAGGGCGGACCGCCTTGCCGCGCTTATCGGCCGAAGCCGGCGCTGCGGCAAGGCTTCAGGGTGTCTCCGCGAGGCTGGCCAGCGCCTCGCCGGCGAGCTGGCGGGTGATCCACTCGCTCTTGGCCGTGGCGCCGAGCCGGTCGTAGAAGCCGATGGCGACGGCGTTCCAGTCGAGCACCGCCCATTCGAGCCGCTTCAGTCCCTCGTCGCGGCAGCGCCGGGCGAGGCGGCGCATCAGCGCGAGGCCGGCGCCGGTCCCGCGCGCCTGCGGGACCACGAACAGGTCCTCCAGATAGAGCCCGAACGCGGCCTCGAAGGTGGAGTAGTTGTAGAACCACAGGGCGAAGCCGACCGGCTCGCCGTCCGTCTCGGCGATGTCGCAGAAGGCGCGCGGCCGCTCCCCGAAGAGGTCGCGGACGACGTCGGCGGGCGTCACCTTCACCTCGTGCAGCAGCCGCTCGTAGTCCGCGAGGGCGCGGATGAAGCGGACGATCAGCTCGGCGTCGTCGGCGCGGGCGGGGCGGACGGCGATCATGGCAGTCCCCGGGCCGCGAGGTCGGAGATCAGCGCCGCGTTGGTGGTGAAGCGGATCGCGTCCCAGCCGCGGGCGATGGCGGCGTCGACGTTGGCGGCGGTGTCGTCGATGAAGAGGATCGTCTCGCGCGGCAGGCCGAGCGCCGCCTCGACCGCGGCGAAGGCCTCGGGCTGCGGCTTGAAGACGCGAAGCTCGCTGGAGAAGAACATCGGGTCGAGCACCGCCCCGGCCGGGAACAGCCGCTCGACGAAGCGCGGATTGTCGCTGAAGCCGCCGACGAGGGCGCGAGCGCGTAAGGAGCCGGCCAGGTCCCAGAGGTCGTGGTTCGGCGTCTCGAAGACGGTGAGCAGCAGGTCGGCGGCCTCGGCCTCGTCCACGCGGCGCCCGAACGCGGCGGTGAAGACGTCGGCAAGGTCTCGCTCGTCCGCCTCGCCGAGGGAGATGCGCCAATGGATGCCGTCCGCCATGAAGGCGCGGGCTGCGTCGTCTTCGCAGCCGAACCGCTCCATCAGCGCCGCGATCCGCCGCTCCTGGTCGAACGGCAGCAGGACGCCGCCAAGGTCGAAGAGTATCGCCTTCGGCGCCGGCCGGCCGCTCATTCCGGCAGCTTGTCGATCTGCGGCCAGATGCGGAAGCCGTCGAGGCGCCGGTGCGGCAGGGCGGCGTAGAACTCCGGCGCGCTGTCGGTGATCAGGTCGATGCGGGTTCCGCCCGCCTCGGCCAGCGCCAGCTTCAGCATCTCGCGGGCGAGGCCTTGGCGGCGGTGGCTGCCGGCGACCGCGATCAGCGACAGGTGCGCCTGGATCTCGCCGTCGCTCAGCAGCTGGGCGAAGCCGGCGACCACCTCGCCGTCGGCCGCGACCACGGTGGTGACGCCTGGCGCGGTGAGGGCCCGGAGCGCCCGCGCCGGGTCCTCCGGGAAGCTCGGCCAGCCCTCCGCGGCGCAAAGCCCGATGACGCCGTCGAGGTCCTCGGGCCGGAAGCGGCGGACCTCGGTCATGCGCCGATCTTGACGCCCGGCGGGGCGGGCATGTCGGCCGGGACGAAGAAGTCGGGCATCAGCGGGCGGCCGGGATCGACGCGGTACCTGTCGAAGTCGCGCACGCCCTCTGCGTAGAGGAAGCTGTCGTCGATCAGGAAGTGGCCGCTGAATTCGCGCGCCGGCTTCTCGAAGATGGCATGGGCGGCGTCGGCCATGATGTCGACGGTGCGGCACTGGCGCAGAGAGTCCTCGCCGCCGAGGGCGAACTGGATGGCGGCGGTGGCGATGCCGGTGCGCGGCCATAGGGCGTTGAAGGCGATGCCGTCGGGCTTGAACTCCTCGGCCATGCCGAGGACGCACATCGACATGACGAACTTGGCCATGGTGTAGGCGACGTGGGTCCCGAACCACCGGGGCGACATATCCAGCGGCGGCGACAGCATCAGCACGTGCGGGTTCGACGCCCGTTTCAGGTGCGGGATGCAGGCCTTGGAGGTGAGGAAGGTCCCGCGCGCATTGATCTGCTGCATCAGGTCGTAGCGCTTCATGTCGGTGGCTTCGGTCCCGGTCAGCTGGATGGCCGAGGCGTTGTTGACGCAGATGTCGATGCCGCCGAACGCGGCGACGGTCTTCTCCACCGCCTCGTAGACGCCCGCCTCGTCGCGCACGTCGACGATCAGCGGCAGCGCCTTGCCGCCGGCGGCCTCGATCTCCCTGGCGGCGGTGTAGATGGTGCCGGGCAGGTGCTTGTGCGGCTCGGCGGTCTTGGCGGCGATGGCGACATTGGCGCCGTCGCGGGCGGCGCGCAGGGCGATGGCCAGGCCGATGCCGCGGCTGGCGCCGGTGACGAACAGGGTCTTGCCCGCAAGGCTCATGATCTTCCTCCTAGGCTGTGCCCCTACTGGACGTTGAGGGCGCGGTACCAGTCGACGCCGGCCGGGTCGCGCTCGCGCGCCGCCTGGCCGCGGTGCAGCAGCCAGTTGAGGTGCGCCAGGCTCTCGCCGGTGGCCATGCTCAGCACCTGCTCGGTGATCTTGCGCTTGAACAGCACGCCGAACACGTCGACCGCCCGCTTCGGCTCGCCGATCAGCCGGTCCAGCCGCGCCAGCGCCGCCTCATGGAACGAGATCAGCTCGTCGATGCGCGCGTGCAGGCCGTGGAACGGGTCGTTGTGGGCCGGCAGCACCAGCACGTCGTCGGGGACCAGGGTCTTGACCCGCGCCAGCGAGGTCAGCCAGTCGCCCAGCGGGTCGCCCTCGGGCTCGGTCGGGAACACCGAGACGTTGGAGGTGATCTTCGGCAGCACTTGGTCGCCGGAGATGAACAGCTTCAGCTCCGGGCAGTGCAGGCAGGCGTGCTCGGGCGAGTGGCCGGAGCCCACCACGACGCGCCATTCCCGCCCGCCGATGCTCAGGCGCTCGCCGTCGACCAGCCGGCGGAAGCTGTCGGGCAGGGCGTGCATGGCCTTGCCGAAGCCGCCGAAGCGGGTGGCGTAGCTGTCGAGCGCCGCCTCGCTCCAGCCGGCGGCGCGGTAGAATTCCAGCCCGTCGCCGGGGGCGTCGCGGCCGGTGTCGGCAGCCAGCATCCGGCACATCAGGTATTCCAGCCGGGTGATCCACAGCTTGCAGCGGAACTTGCGGGTGATCCACCCGGCCATACCGATGTGGTCGGGGTGCATGTGGGTGACGATCACCCGGCGGATCGGCAGGCCCTGGAGCGGGCCGGCGAAGGCCTGGCGCCAGGCCTCGGTGGTGGCCGGCCCGTTCATGCCGGTGTCGACCAGGGTCCAGCCGTCTTCGTCCTTCAGGCCCCAGACGTTGATGTAGGCCAGCGAGCCGCCGAGCGGCATGCGCATCCAGACCACGCCGGGGGCGATCTCGACGCCGCCGCCGATCTTCGGGCCTTCCGCGAAGGGGTAGCTGAGCCCCCCGGCGGCCGCCGCCTGGTCCTCGAATCCGTCGCGCAAGACCGCTCGCCTCCTGGCTCTTCCCGCTCCTCTTTGGCCCCTGGGCGACCACAAGCCAAGGCCGCAGCCGCCCGGCGTTACGCGGCTGGCGACTTGACCAGCTTGGCGCTGCGAGGCTTATGACCGGCAAAACGAGGACACCTCCCAGGAGAGACGAAACTATGAGGCCAATCGTCATTGGTCTAATCGCCGCCGTGATGGCGTCGATCCTGCCGGCCGCCGCGCTGGCCGCCGCGGCCGCGCCGTCGAGCAAGCCGCCGGAAATCACCAAGGACCAGCGCGCCCAGGGCATGAAGGCGGCGCCGGCGCTGATCACCGCCGCCAGCCTGCCGTGCAAGCTGGCCGACGCCCGCTTCCTCGGCCAGGCGCCAGATCCGAAGACCAAGAAGGACGTCAAATACTACGAGGTCGCCTGCACCGGCGGCATCGGCTACGTGCTGCTCGACCACGGCAAGGACGCCCCGCCCGGCTGGGTGAGCTGCCTCGACCAGGCGCGCACCGACGCGCTCGGTCGTCCCAACGCCGTCGCCTGCTACCTGCCCGGCAACCTCGACTGGAAGGCGGCGATCACCCCGTTCGTCGCCAAGGCGAAGTCGCCCTGCACCGTCGCCGACGTGCGCGGCATCGGCCACTCGGACAAGCAGAGCTACTTCGAGGTCGCCTGCACCAACGGCCACGGCTACATCCTCACCACCACGTCGCCGCCGAACCCGGACCAGCCCTCGGCGCTGGTCCCGTGCCTCAATGCGACCGATCCCTCCAGCCCGGTGAGCTGCAAGCTGGTGACGCAAGCGTCGCAGCTGGCCCTCATCGACCAGCTCGCCGCCCAGTCCGGCAAGAACTGCGAGGTGACCAACCGGCGCTACATGATCACCACCGAGGACATGAGCAACTACTACGAGATCGCCTGCAAGGACGGCAAAGGCTACGTGCTGCACGAGACCGCCGACGGCAAGCTGGCCGAGACCATTCCCTGCACGCTGGCCGACCGCATCGGCGACGGCTGCACCCTCACCAACTCGCGTGCGGCGGAAACCGAGCAGCTCGGCCTCTACTCGAACCTGGCCAAGAAGGCCGGCTTCGCCTGCGACGTCTCCAAGTACGGACCGATCCCGGCCGACGTGAAGGGCTACGAGGTGGTGGAGCTCGCCTGCCAGAACCGCGCGGACGGGGCGGTGGCGATGTTCCCGGCCGACGCGTCCAAGCCGGCGCACGTCTACAACTGCGCCATCTCGGAGCTGGCCGGCTACCGCTGCAGCTTCTCCAAGCCCGACGCGGCCTACCCGTCGCTGACCGACGCGCTGAAGAAGGTCGGCAAGAGCTCCTGCGTCGTCTCCGACGCCAAGGTGCTCGGCACCACGCCCGACAAGATGGGCTACGTCGAGGTGGCCTGCGCCGACGGCAACCCCGGCTTCCTGCTGTCCTTCTCGCTCGACACCATGGCGCCGAAGGACGCGACCGCCTGCTCGTTCGCCAAGGACATGTTCGGCGGCTGCAAGCTGCCGGAGAACAACAAGCACGGCTGACGAAGCTGGGCCCAGGCCGCTGCGGCCTGGGCCCAGTTCCATTCCGAGCGTCTTCGAGATCCGCAGGAAGGCAGAGCCTCCTGCCCAGCCTCAACCCCTACGCTCGGCCCACTTCGTTCGACAGGCTCCCGGGCCGCACGCCGATCTTGGCCAGGGCCCGCTCCCATTTGCGATCGTGGTCGTCGCCGAAGATCAGGCTTTCGTCGGCGTCGCAGGTGAGCCAGGTGGCGCCGACCAGCTCCTGCTCCAGCTGGCCGGGACCCCAGCCGGCGTAGCCCAGCGCCAGCAGCGAGCGGCGCGGGCGGCTATTGTGGCCGGCGATCGCCTCCAGCACGTCCGGGGTCGCGGTCAGGCCGACGCCCGGGGCCACCTTCACGCTCGAGGTCGGGCACATGTAGTCGTCGGTGTGCAGCACGAAGCCGCGGTCCCGCTCCACCGGCCCGCCCATCAGCACCAGGTCCTCCGGCAGCTCGATGGTCGATTCCATCGGCACCTTCAGGCGCTTGAGCACGCTGCCGACGCTGAGGCCGGTCACAGGCCGGTTCACCGCCAGCCCCATCGCGTGCTCGGCGTTGTGGGCGCAGACGAAGATCAGCGCGCGTTCGAACCGGGGGTCGCCGATGCCGGGCATGGCCACCAGCATGCGCCCGGTGAGGAACATGTCGTCCATGGTGACGATATGATCGGGCGCGAGGGCGGCGCTTTCAAGTCCGGACCGCGTCGCAGCCGCTTGGCGCTGGCGACTGCTCGTTCTATCAGCGTCGCGAGAGACGCCCCCAAGGAGAGAGAGCCCATGACCATCAAGGTCGGCGACAAGGTCCCGGAAGCGACGTTCACCGTGTTCGGACCCAGCGGCCCGGGCCCGCTCAGCAGCGACGCGCTGTTCAAGGGCAAGACCGTGGCCCTGTTCGCGGTGCCGGGGGCCTTCACCCCCACCTGCTCGGCCAAGCACCTGCCTAGCTTCACCCAGCATGCCGCCGACCTGAAGGCCAAGGGCGTCGACACCATCGCCTGCGTGTCGGTCAACGACGTGTTCGTGATGAAGGCCTGGGGCGAGGACCAGAAGGTCGGCGACGACATCCTGATGCTGGCCGACGGCAACGGCGCCTTCACCAAGGCCATCGGCCTGGAGCTCGACGGCTCCCGCTTCGGCATGGGCCCGCGCTCGCAGCGCTACTCGATGATCGTCAAGGACGGCGTCGTCACCGAGCTCAACGTCGAGAGCGGCGGCGAGTACCGGGTGTCGTCGGCGGAGTACATGCTGGAGCAGCTGTAGGGCTGCAAAGACCCTCACCTCACCTCTCCCACTGGCGTGGGAGAGGGCTACTGAGAGGTTTGGGTCGCGGATGGATGGTCGAGCCTCCGCTCGCCATCCGTAGCCCTCGCCCCGCGAAGCGGGGAGAGGTGAGGTGAGGGGCCTTCAGGCTCCCAGCGCCTCCGGCGTCGCCCGGAACAGGTCCACCGAGCCTTGCGTCACCGCCGAGGTTAGCCCCGGCGCCTGCGACAGCACCTGCTCGGCGAACACCCGCGCCAGGCCGATCTTGGTGCGGCAGTAGTCGGGGTCGGGGTCGCCGGCGGCGAGGCGCCGCGAAGCTTCCAGCGCGGCCTTGCCGAGCATCCAGCCGCCGACCACGTCGCCCAGCAGCTTCAGGTAGGGCGTCGCGCCGGCGAGCGCGTCCGGCTGGGCGTGGCCGCGGCGCTCGATCAGCCAGCCGGTGGCCGATTGCACGGCCGCCAGGCCCGCCTCCAGCCGCGCGCCCACGGTGTGCAGCCAGGCGTCGTCGGCGCTCTTCAGCTCCGCGGCAGTGGGGATGATTTCGTCCACCAGCTCGCGCACCGCCCGGCCTTTGCCCAGGGCGAGCTTGCGGCCCATCAGGTCAATGGCGTGGATGCCGTTGGTGCCCTCGTAGATCGGCAGGATGCGGGCGTCGCGGTAGTATTGGGCCGCGCCGGTCTCCTCGATGAAGCCCATGCCGCCCTGCACCTGCAGCGCCGCCGAGGCCACCTCGACGCCGATGTCGGTCGACCAGGCCTTGGCGATCGGCGTCAGCAGCTCCTGGCGCAGGTTGGCGGTGTCGCGGTCGACCGGGTTGCCGGCGGTGCGGGCGAGGTCGGCGGCCACGGCGGTGGAAAGGCAGATGCCGCGGGCGGCCTCGATCTTGGCTTTCATCAGCATCAGCGAGCGGCGCACGTCCGGATGGTCGAACAGGCGCGACGGGTAGGCGCCGGTCCAGGCCGAGCGGCCCTGCTGGCGCTCCAGCGCGTAGGCCAGCGCCTGCTGGTAGGCGCGCTAGGCGATGGCGACGCCCTGCACCCCCACCTGCAGCCGCGCGGCGTTCATCATCACGAACATGGCCGCCAGGCCCGCGTGCGGCGCGCCGACCAGCTCGGCCCTGGCGCCCTCGTAGAGCATGACGCAGGTCGGCGAGGCGTGGATGCCGAGCTTGTGCTCGATGGAGCCGCAGCGCAGCTGGTTGGCTTCGCCCAGCGAGCCGTCTTCGTCCACCAGCCGCTTCGGCGCCAGGAAGAGGGAGATGCCGCGCGAGCCTGGCGGGGCGTCGGGCAGGCGGGCGAGCACCAGGTGGACGACGTTGTCCGCCATGTCGTGGTCGCCCCAGGTGATGAAGATCTTCTGGCCGGTGAGGCGCCAGCCGTCGCCGTCGCGCTCGGCGCGGGTGGTCAGCGCGCCGAGGTCCGAGCCGGCCTGCGGCTCGGTGAGGTTCATGGTGCCGGTCCATTCGCCGGAGACCAGCCTGGGCAGGTAGAGCGCCTTCTGGCGATCGTCGCCGTTCTTCTCGATCGCCTCGATCGCCCCCTGGGTCAGCATCGGGCACAGCGAGAGGCTGAGGTTGGCGGCCTGGATGATCTCGAACACCGCCGCCTCCAGCGCCTTGGGCATGGCCTGGCCGCCGTACTCGGCGTCGGCGGTGAGGCTGTTCCAGCCGCCGGCGGCGAAGGCCTTGTAGGCCTCGGCGAAGCCCTTCGGCGCGCGCACCGTCCCGTTCTCGTAGCGGGCGCCCTCGACGTCGCCGGAATGGTTCAGCGGCGCCAGCACGTCGCCGGCGAACTGGCCGGCCGCCTCCAGCACCGCGGTCACGGTGTCGGCGTCGACGCCCGGGAAGGCCGGCGCCAGCCGGCTGAAGTCGGCGGCGGTCTCGAGGGCGAACGCCAGGTCGCGCACCGGAGCTTTGTAGGTCATGGACGTCCCTTGAAGCTTGCGGTCAACGTTCTAGCGCGGCGCGGCGGTTCTCGCGTCGCCGGCCCTATCACGGGCTCGTGATGCACGGGAAGAAGCGTCGCTGAAAAACCGTCTTGTTTGCGGTTACCCTTGCCAGTCGAGGGACGATCCGTTGAAAGGGCCTGCATGACCCGAAGCCGAGCCGCCGTCTTCGCCGCCCTCGCCCTCACCCTCCCGCTCCTCGCCGCCGCCGCTCCGCCGACCGACATCCCGCGCGGCCATTATGTGCTGGACCCGCGCCATTCGACGCTGATCGCCCGCGTCAGGCACATGGGCGTCTCGCTCTACACCATCCGCTTCGACACGCTCTCGGCCAGCTTTGACTACGATCCGGCCCGCCCGGAGGCGACGCGGCTGGAGGCGAGCGTGGACCCCGCCTCGATGGACGTGAACAACCCCGACACCACCGCCGAGTTCACCCGGGAATTTCTCAACGTCGCCAAGTTCCCTCACGCGACCTTCGTTTCCACCCACGCGCAGCCCGGGCCGGCGCCCGGGCATGGGACGCTGACCGGCGACCTGACGCTGATGGGGGTGACCAGGCCGGTCACCTTCGACGTGACGCTGGTCGGCGAGGGCCACGAGGTGATGCCGGTGCCGCTGGGACGCCGCGCCGCCGGCTTTGAGGCGACGACGACGATCAAGCGCTCCGACTTCGGCTCGACCTTCCTCGGCAACCTGGTCGGCGACGACGTCACCCTGCAGATCGAAGCGGAGTTCGAGGAGCACCGATGACCGCCGCCGCCTCCGCCGCGAACGCACGCCCGCGCGCGCCGCGCTCCACCTACTCCGCCGTCGCCATCACCCTGCACTGGCTGATCGCGGCGCTGGTCCTGACCAACATCGGCCTCGCCTGGTACTTCGGCACGCTGCCTCGCCTGGCCCAGGTCGGCCCGGTGCAGCTGCACAAGTCGATCGGCATCACCGTGCTGCTGCTGACGCTGGTCCGGATCGCCTGGCGGCTGACCAATCCGCCGCCGAAGCTGCCGGCGGCGATGCCGGCCTGGGAGCGGTACGCGGCTATGACGCTGCACACCCTCTTCTACCTCCTGCTCCTCGCCATGCCGCTGTCAGGCTGGGCGATGGTGTCGGCCAGCCCGCTGATCCGCGTGCATCCGACGGTGCTCTACGGCGTCGTCCCGTGGCCGGCCGTGCCCTATCCCGGCCTCGACAGCGACGCCCTGCACGATGCGCACAAGCTCTTCGAGCGCACCCACGACACGCTGGCCTTGATCGCCTACGCCATGATCCTGCTGCACGTGGCCGCGGCGCTGAAGCACCAGTTCCTCGACCGCGACGAGGTGCTGGGCCGCATGCTGCCGCTCGCGCGCCGCAACCCTGGAGCCACCCGATGAGCCTGCGTCCCGCCGCTTTCGCCGTCATCCTGCTCGCTCTGGCGCCCGCCGCCGCGCTCGCCGCGCCGCCGCTGTGGACAGTCGACAAGGCCCACTCGCACGTCGCCTTCTCCTCGGGCATCGCCAACGGGGCCTTCACCGGCATCTTCAGGCGCTGGGACGCGGTGATCCACTTCGACCCGAAGGACCTCGCCCACTCGGACGTGGCGGCGACGATCGACATGGCCTCGGCGGCCACCGGCAGCGCGGATCGCGACGCCCTGCTGCCCGACGAGGACTGGTTCTGGATCAGCCACTTCCCCACCGCCACCTTCGTCGCCCACAGTTTCCAGGCCGATGGTCCCGGCCACTACCGGGCGCCCGGCGTGCTGACCATCCGCGGCGTCTCCAAACCTTTGACACTGGCGTTCGCGCTCACCGTCACCGGCAACTCCGCGAGGATGAGCGCCGGCAATCTGCAGCTGAACCGGCTGGTCTTCGGCGTCGGACAGGGCGAGTGGAAGTCGACCGATCAGGTGCCGGCGGGCGTGAACATCAACCTGCAGCTCTTGGCGCATCGGGCGCCTTGACGGCGGGCTTCGCCTCGACGCACGCCGGCGCGGCCGCGGCGCTGGCCGCGGGCGAGCTGGTGATCCTGCCGACCGAGACGGTGTACGGGCTCGCGGCCGACGCCGCCGATCCGGCCGCCGTGGCGCGGCTCTACGAGGCCAAGCGCCGGCCGCGCTTCAACCCGCTGATCGCCCACGTCGCCGACCTGCCGATGGCCGCCGGCATCGCGGATCTGGACGAGCGCGCGCGCCGCCTCGCCGCGGCCTTCTGGCCGGGGCCGCTGACGCTCGTCGCGCCGATCGCGGACCGGGCGCGGGTCTGCGACCTCGCCCGCGCCGGGCTGGACACCGTCGCCGTCCGCGCGCCGGCCCATGCGGTGGCGCAAGCCGTAATCACCGCCTTCGGCCGCCCGCTGGTCGCGCCGTCGGCCAACCGCTCGGGCCGGCCCAGCCCCACCACCTTCGCCGACGCGCTCACCGAGACCGGCGCCGCCGCGGCCGTCGCCCTCGACGGGGGGCCATGCGCCATCGGCCTGGAGTCCACCGTCATCTCGCTGCTGGACGGCCCGCCGCGGCTGCTGCGGCCGGGCGCCGTCACCCGCGCCGAAATCGAGGCGCTGATCGGCCCGCTGGCCGAGGCTGAGGCCGACGCCGCCCGCTCGCCCGGCCGCCTTGCCCGCCACTACGCGCCGGCCGCGCCGCTGCGCCTGGACGCCGACGCGCCGGCGCCCGGCGAAGCTTGGCTGGCGTTCGGTCCCGCGCCGGAGGATGCACGCACCATCAACCTCAGCCCGGCCGGCGACCTGCGCGAAGCCGCCGCGCACCTCTTCTCCGCCCTGCGCGCCGCCGACGCGCTGGCGCCGACCGCCATCGCCGTCGCCCCGATCCCCGACCACGGCCTCGGCGAAGCGATCAACGACCGCCTGCGCCGCGCGGCGGGCTATGTGGGCTGACGAACCCGTCTGACATCGGTGAAGGTGAAGTCGTCGCCCTTGTAGAGCAGCGGCGCGCCCAGTCGTGTCGCCAGGGCGTAGGCGAAGCAGTCGGCGAGGTTGAGACGCGCCCGATGAAAGCCGCGGCCGAACTTCAGGTAGGCTTCCAACGCCGGTTCGGCCAAATCGTCCGTCTGCCGGATGGCGACCCCCAGCCGCGACATCCACTGGTCGAATTCAGGCTTCCTCATCAGCTGGCTGCGGCTGATGAGGATGATGCCGGTCTCGACGTAGTTGATGTTGCTGATGACGCATTCGTCCGACATCAGCGCGCGGACGTAGACGTCCTTGTCGGGCTCGTCGGCGCCGATGGCCACAAGAGCCGACGCGTCGACGACGATCATTTGGGATCGAACTCGACATTCAGTCCCGGCAACTCCCAAAGCGCGTCGAAGTCGGCGCGTGTGACATTCAGTTGGGCCTGGTCGAGCCCCGTCTTACGGCGGAACTCGTCGGTCGCTGCGATGATCTCTTCGTAGCTTGGGCGGCGGCGGTCGGCTCGCACGCGCTCAAGTTGGCTTTCGAGCGCCTCGTCCACGGCCTCGGTGAGCGAGACGCCGCGAAGGGCGGCCAGTTCCCTCACCTTCCGCTCTACGTCGGGGTTCTTGATGAAGATGCCCATGGCTCGGCGCTCCGGTATATCCCGAGTATATACTGGCTCGCCTGCCGCATGGAAGCTATCCTGCCGCGATGACCGCTCCCGTTCCCGCCGACGTGATCTCGCGCCTGAAGGCAGTGCTGGGCGAGGGCGGCTGGAGCCAGGACCCCGACCGGCTGGCGCCCAAGCTGGTCGAGTGGCGCGACCGCTGGAGCGGGACGACGCCGCTGCTGGCGCTGCCGAAGAGCACCGGCGAGGTCGCCGCCGTCGTGGGCATTTGCGCCGAGTCCGGGACCGCGATCACCCCGCAGGGCGGCAACACCGGCCTGGTCGGCGGCCAGATCCCCGACGGCGAGGTGCTACTGTCGCTGGAGCGGATGCGGGCGGTGCGCGAGGTCGACACCGACGACGACGCGATGATCGTCGAGGCCGGCCTGACGCTGGCCGAGGCGCACGAGGCCGCCGCGGCCGCGCGCCGCCGCTTCCCGCTCAGCCTCGCCTCGGAGGGGTCCGCCACCATCGGCGGGCTGGTGTCGACCAACGCCGGCGGCGTGGCGGTGCTGCGTTACGGGACCATGCGGCCGCTGGTGCTGGGGCTGGAGGCGGTGCTGCCGAACGGCGAGGTGTGGAATGGGCTGAAGCGCCTGCGCAAGGACAACACCGGCTATGATCTCAAGCAGCTGCTGATCGGGGCCGAGGGCACGCTGGGCGTGGTCACGGCGGCGGCGCTGAAGCTGTTCCCGGAACTGGCCAGCCGCGCCGTCGCCATCGCCGGGGTGGAGAGCCCGGCCGCCGCCGTCGCCCTGCTGGCGCGGGCCAAGCAGGGCTCGGGCGGAGCGGTGGAGAGCTTCGAGCTGATGGGCCGGCTCGGCATCGAGCTGGCGCTGCGCCACATCCCCGGCAGCCGCGAGCCACTGCAGAGCCGCCCGCCCTGGTACGTGCTGGTCGAGCTGGCCAGCGGCGAGGCGGGCGCGGCCGAGGCGTCGATGGAGCGGCTGCTGGGCGAAGCGATGGACGCGGGCCTCGTCCTCGACGCGGCGATCGCCCAGACCGGCGAGCAGGCCAAGGCCTTCTGGGCGCTGCGCGAGAACCAGTCGGCGGCGCAGAAGAGCGAGGGCGCGGCCTGGAAGCACGACGTGGCCGTGCCGGTCTCGCGCATCGCCGAGTTCCTCCGCAGCGCCGGCGCGGCGCTGCAGACGCGCTGGCCGGGCGTGCGCATCGACGCCTTCGGCCACGTCGGCGACGGCAACATCCACTACGACGTGTTGGCCGCCCCCGGCGGCGACGCCGCCGCCCACAACGCCCGCCGCGACGAGGCCGCCCACCTGGTGCACGACATCATCATGAGCCTCGAAGGCTCGATCTCCGCCGAGCACGGGCTGGGGACGATGAAGACGGCCGAGGCGCTGGCCTACAAGAGCGCCGTGGAGGTGGCCGCCCAGCGCGCCGTCCGCGCCGCGCTGGACCCGAATCGGATCATGAACCCGCGGGTGTTGTTTTAGGGCGGGGGGCGCTCATTCCCCCGACGGCGATCTTGACCGGCCTTAGGGGAATGGGGACCGAGAAAGCGCCATTGTTCGCTTGGCTGATTGTTCTTCCGAGGGCCCGGACCGGACCTCGGAAAAAATGCTTCCAAGCGATCGACGGCAAGCTTTGAACGCCGCGCATCGTGCAAGGAACGGCGCGCCGCCGCCCCCTCAGCTCGCCGCGTCCCCCGCCCGCAGGTTGAACCCCACGATCACCGGCTCCACGCCGCCGGGCGACTTGAAGAGCGCGGTCTGCACGATCAGCACGTGGTCGCCGTAGTCGTAGACGTGGGTGAGCTTGGTGGTGGTTCCGACGTTGTCGTCGCTCGCCTCCCAGCTCTTCAGCGTCTCGGAGCGGTACGGCTCGGCCGGGATCAGGGCGCGGAATTCGGCCAGCTGCTGCTCGGTGGTGGGGTTCTTCAGCTCGTGGGCGAGGTGGGGGTCGGCGTCGAGGTCGCCGCCGGTGCGCACCTCGTCGAAGAACCCGCGGGCGATCGGGTCGGCCGCGGGATCGAGCGTCGGCGGCGGCGGCTTGCAGGCCGCCAGCGCCAACAGCACCACCAGGACGCCCACGAATCGCGCCACGGCGATCCTCCCGCTTCGGCGGCGAAGCTGGCGCCGAAGCGGCGCGAAGTCCACCGCCGCCCGTTGCCGCGCGCCCGGCCGCAGCCTACTACGCCGCGCCGCAACATGGGAGCGAGGCGATGGCCGGCTATGGACTGAAGGGCCACGTGGCCGTGGTCACCGGCTCCACCAGCGGCATCGGCCAGGCGCTTGCCCGCGCCCTCGCCGCCGAGGGCGCCGACGTGGTGCTGAACGGCTTCGGCGACGCCGCGGCGATCGAGGCGGGCCGGGCGGAGCTGGAGGCGTCCGCCGGCGTGCGGGTGCGCTACCACGGCGCCGACATGACCCGGCCGGCCGAGATCGCCGACATGGTCGCCTATGCGAAAGCCGAGCTCGGCCGGCTCGACATCCTGGTCAACAACGCCGGCGTCCAGCACGTCGCGCCGATCGAGGCCTTCCCGCCCGAGAAGTGGGACCAGATCATCGCCATCAACCTGTCGTCGGCCTTCCATGCGATCCGCGCCGCCGTGCCGATCATGAAGGCGCAGGGACGCGGGCGGATCGTCAACATCGCCTCGGCGCACGGCCTCGTCGCCTCGCCGTTCAAGTCGGCCTATGTGGCGGCCAAGCACGGCGTCCTCGGCCTCACCAAGACCGTGGCGCTGGAGGTGGCGCAGGACGGGATCACCTGCAACGCCATCTGCCCCGGCTACGTGAAGACGCCGCTGGTGGAGAGCCAGATCGCCGATCAGGCCAAGGCGCGGAGCACGACGCCGGAGGCGGTGATGCACGAGGTGATCCTGGCCGCGCAGCCGACCAAGGCGTTCGTCACCTTCGAGCAGTTGGCCGGCCTCGTGCTCTACCTGGCCAGCGACATGGGCGCCTCGGCCAACGGCGCGGCGCTCTCCGTCGACGGCGGCTGGACCGCCGCCTGAGCGGTTGACCGCCGCCGCGGCGCGGGGGAAGTCGGAGAGGCCACCGGAGGACCAGCATGGCGGGCGCGCGATTCAGCCAGATCAACCTGATCGTCCACGACATGGACAAGACGCTGGCCTTCTATCGGCGGCTCGGGCTGGAGATCCCCGAAGGCGGCGTCTGGGCGACGCCCAGCGGCGGCCATCACGCCAAGGCCGCCGACACGGCCGGCCCGGTCGACCTGGAGTTCGACAGCCGCAAGCTGGCGGCGGCCTACAACGCCGGCTTCCGGGCCGAGCGCGGCCGGGTGCTGATCGGCGTCGAGCTGGAGAGCCGCGAGGCGGTCGACGCCCTCTGGCATGCACTGATCGAGGAGCGGGTCGTGCAGGGCCTGCAGCCGCCCTACGACGCCTTCTGGGGCGCCAGGTACGCGATCGTCGAGGACCCGGACGGCAATCCCGTCGGCCTGATGAGCCCCAGCGACGACGCCCAGCGCCGTTCGCCGCCGGCGCTGTGAGCGACCATCCCATCCCCTGCGCCGGCGTGGTCTGTCTGCGCGGGC
>DASXEN010000113.1:0-49942 GCA_036490095.1 Caulobacteraceae bacterium | reverse complement strand
GCGCGGCCGGGGCCGGTGGCTGGCGCCCGATCCCCTCACCCTCCCACGCCCTGACGGGCGCGGGCCCCTCCCACGCCCGATGGGAGAGGGGTCTCTAGACCTCTCCCATCGGGAGAGGGAGGGGCCCGCGCCCGTCAGGGCGTGGGAGGGTGAGGGGATCGGGCGCCAGCCACCGGCCCCGGCAGCGCCAGGTAGGCCAGCCGCCGCTGCTCCAGCCGCCCGCGCGAGACCGCGTCCAAAATCAGCCCGCAAGCGAAGCTCAGCAGCCCGATCACCGCGACGCCCACCGCCACCACCAGGGTCGGCAGGCGCGGCACCAGGCCGGTGCGCAGGTAGACCCCCAGCACCGGCGCCGCCATCAGCGCCGCCAGCAGCATCGCCACCGCCCCTACGGCGCTGAAGAACTGCAGCGGCCGCTCCTCGCGCACCATCAGGCTGATCATCCGCAGGATCCGCCAGCCGTCGCGGAAGGTGGAGAGCTTGCTCTCCGAGCCGTCCGGCCGCGCGCCGTAGGCCGCCTCGACCTCGGCCGCCGGCAGCCGCATCTGCAGCGTGTGCACGGTCAGCTCGGTCTCGATCTCGAAGCCGGCTGAGTGGGCCGGAAAGCTCTTCACGAAGCGGCGGCTGAACACCCGGTAGCCTGTCAGCATGTCCTTGAACTGCCGCCCGAAGACCATCCGGACCATGCCGCTGAGCGCCACGTTGCCGAAGCGGTGGCCGGCGCGGAAGGCGGCGGATGCGGTCGAGACCCGCGCGGCGCAGATCATGTCCAGCCCCTCGTCGACGAGGCGGCGGACCATAGCGGGCGCGGCGGCCGCGTCGTAGGTGCCGTCGCCGTCGACCAGCACGTAGACGTCCGCCTCCACGTCGGAGAACATCCGCCGCACGACGTTGCCCTTGCCCTTCAGCGGCGCGTGGCGGACCTGCGCACCGGCGGCGAGCGCCCGGGCCGTCGTGTCGTCGGTGGAGCTGTTGTCGAACACCCAGATGGCGGCGCCCGGCAGGGCGTGGGCGAAGTCGGCGACCACCTGGGCCACCGTCGCCGCCTCGTTGCGGCAGGGCGTGAGCACGGCGATGCGTGGGGCCGCCGCGGCGCCTTCGTCCGTCCGCCGCGCTGGCGCCATCGCCGTCAGCTCCGCCTCCCGCAGATTCGCCAAGCCCGCCGCCAGCCTAGCATGCCGCGGCCGATCATCGATCCTGGCCGGCCGGGCTGAGCCCGCCGCCAGCCACCGCCCGGCCGGAGCCCCTATCGGCGAACGCGAGGCGGCCGGCGAACATGGTCTCCGGCGCCAGCGCCGCCCAAAGCACGAAGCCGGTGACGGCCAGGGCGCCCCAGTGCGGGATCGCCGCGCAGCAGAGCGCCGCAGCCGCCGCGGCCGACAGCACCCACGACGTGAAGCCGGTGCGGGTGCTCAGCATCAGCGCCGCGACCGGGGCCAGCAGCGCCGCGTCGTAGTGCATGGCGTAGGGGGTGATGAACAGCCCGCCGCCGAGCAGCGCCGCGATCCGCCGCGCCGGATCCTCGGTCGAGGCGAACACCCCCCAGCAGATCACCACCGCGCCGAGGCCGAACGCGAGGCGCCACATGGTCAGAGCATCCGGTCCCAGTCCCAGCCACGCGCCGAGCACGGTGGGGGTGACCATGCCGCGCGTCAGGCCGGGCGAGGCCATCACCATCCGCTGGAAGCGCGGCACCGCGGCCAGCCAGCCCTCCCAGGCGTGCACGCCGAACACCAGGCCCGAGACCAGCACCGCCAGCGCCGCCGCCAGCGCCGCCGCGCCCAGCGTCCGCCACTGCCGCAGCGCCAGCAGCGCGATCGGCGCCAGCACCAGCGCCTGCGGCTTGATCGCCCCGGCGAGGCCGAACAGCACCCCCGCCAGCACCGGCCGGTCCTTCAGCGCAAAGACGCCGCCGATCGCCATCGCGGCGATCAGGAAGGTCACCTGTCCGGTCACCACCACCAGCACCGACGCCGGCGTCAGCAGCATGCCGGCCAGCAGCAGCAACGGATGCGCCCTCAGCTTCATCGCCATCACCCCGACGATGGCGAACACCCCGGTCATGATCCAGGCGGGATCGGCGACGGTGAACGGCGCCAGGCTGAACGGCAGGTAGAGCAGCAGCGCCGGCGGCGGATAGACGAAGGGCCGCAGCCCACGGAAGTGGCCCAGCAGCGGGTGCTCGAAATGGGTCAGGCCGGCGAAGTCGTAGATCCGCGCCGGATGGCTGAAGGCCTCTCGCGCCGCCGACCACATCGGCAGGAAGTCGATCCCCAGCGGCTGGTAGCCGAGGATGGCGCCGGCCTGGTCCCAGGCATGGTGGATCAGGAAGGCGGCGCCCAGCAGCAGCACGCCGACCCGCAGGCACATCCAGGCCTTGGCCCAGTTCATGAGGTCCCCGTCGAACACGCTCCCGTGATCAGCGCTCGCGCGCCGCCGCCCGTCCGTCAAGCGCCAACCGCACCGGCCGTGGCGTTTGGGCGCGCTGTTTCCGGAGTTGAGACGCCACGCGATCGTTGCAGGGCTCAAGTATCCTTCTCCCCTTGCGGGAGAAGGAAGCTTACCGCCGCTTGCCCACGAACAGGGCCGGCCAGTCGTCGGGCGAGACGCCGCGGCATTCGGGCATGATGTCCTCGTGCAGCAGGGCGAAGGCCTTGCCGGTCCACACCCACTGCTCGCTGGCGCCGCAATCGGCGAGGCCGCGGCCCTTGGAGAAGCTGGTGAGGGTCTGGGTCCTGGTCTCGAAGCCGACGTTCATCAGCACGTCGTCGCTGGCCTGCTCCGAGCCCGGCGGCTCGGGGAAGCTGACGCGGCGCAGGTGGCCGGCGTGCTCGTCGCCGACGAAGAAGACGCTGGTCTCGTTGTAGGCGGCCATCTGGCACTCGGGACCCCAGAGCACCACGCCGGGCGCAAGGCGGGCGACGATGTCGTCCGGCTTGTCCATCGAGACGCTGGAGTCGCAGTCCTCGAGCGGCTTGATCAGCGACTTCGGCGCATACTTCGGCAACCCCGCCTGGCTGACCGGCGCGGCGGCCGCGATCAGCGGCGGCGCGGCCGGCGGCGGCACGGCGGAGGCCGGCTTCGGCCCCTTGCGGGTCAGCGCGGTGACCGTGCCGACGCGTCCCTGCTGGTCGTCGACCCAGAGCAGCACCGCGGCGCTGCCGGCCAGCGAGACGCCCGCCAGCGGCTTGCCGGCCTCGACCAGCTCCAGCGTCTGGCCGCCCCGCAGCGCCTCGATCAGCGCCGCCGCCGCGGCCGGGGAGATCCGCGCCCGCGCGCCGCCGTCGCTGCCCGCCGCGTGCGCCAGGCCGACGCCGGCGATCGGCTTGCCGTCCAGAGTCAGCCGCCAGTCGGCCGCCAGCTCCTTGTCGCCCGGATCGAAGACCACGGTCACCGAGGGCGCGGCCGCGCCGCCGGCGGCGCGGCGGACGACCAGGTAGGCGTCGGTATCGTCTGTCTCCGGCGAGAAGCCGAACGCGGTGCAGGTCCCGACATTGTCGCAGACCGCGGTCCAGTCCTTGACGGTCTTGGTCCCGGCCGCGTCAGCCGCGCCGGCCATCGCCAGCAGCGCCGCCGCACCGACCAGCAGCGCGCGGCCCGCGCTTTCAGCCACCTGGCATCGCCAGCCGCCGCCCGGCGGCCATCCGGACATAGAGGGCCTTGATCGCCCGGTCGGTCTCCGCATCCCCCGCCTCCTCGACCTGCTCGTGCAACGCGATCAGCCGCCGCCGCAGCCGCGCGTTGGCCGCATCGAGCGCCGGCGTCGTGCGGTCGTCGTCGGTCTCGCGGGCGGCGGCCGCCAGCTGCTCGCTGGCGTCATAGGTCCCGGCCGCGGCGAACAGCGACCGGATGTCGGCGTTCTCGGCCAGCGTTGCCGCCGCCGACCGCTCCGCCTCGGCTGCGGCCAGCGTCGCCAGCATCCCGGCCATGCCGCGTCGGCTCGCGGCGAACTCCGGCCCCACCTCCGGCGAGATCGGCGTCGCGCAGACCACGGCGACCCCCTGCAGCACGTCGCGAACGGTGGGGGTCATACGCCGATCTCCGCCAGCTGCGCCGCCAGTATCTCGTCGTGCCGGCGCGCGGTGATCCAGCCGGAGAAGCAGAGGATCGGCTCCTGGTAGCCGCCGTCGCGGAACTCCTTGGCCGACGAGATCCAGATCGCCTGGCCCTTCACCGAGGCGAACAGCGCCCACCAGGCGAACGCCGCCGGATCGACCTTCAGCCCGCTCGCCTGCTCCCAGATGCGGAACGCCTCGGCCTGCGGCAGCATGCCGGCGACGCGCGCCGTCTCGCCATGCCGCCACAGCGGGTCCATGGCCCAGCCGAGGTCTTCCAGCGGATCGCCGAGGTGGGCCATCTCCCAGTCGAGGATCGCCAGCACCTGCCCCTCGCCGTCGTGCAGGAAGTTGCCCGAGCGGTAGTCGCCGTGCACCACCGACAGCTTCTGCGCCGGCGGCGGCGGATGGCGGTAGAGCCGGCGGATGGCGGCGCGCACGATCGGCTGCGGATGCTGCTCGTCGGCGTCGATGACGCCGGCCCAATAGTCCAGCTCGCGCTTCCAGCACTGGTCCAGCGACGGCGCCTCGCAGGCCTCGGCGATCGGCAGGCTGGCGGCGTCGGCCCCGGCGATGCGGCCGAGCGTGGCGAAGAAGTCCTCGCCGAGCGCGGCGGCATGCGGCGCATAGGGGTCTGGCGCGAACGGGCTGGCGGTGGCGCCGCCGTCGACTCGGGCCATGATGAAGAACGGCCGCTCCAGCTCCGCGCCGTCCAGTTCCAGGACCAGCGGCTCGGGCGCGGCGACGCCGCGGCCGTGGAACGACTTCAGCGCCAGGAACTCGCTCCTGCGGTCGGTCTCGATCAGGCTGCCAGGCGGGTCGCGCCGCAGGATCAGCGGCCGCCGCTCGCCGCCCACCACCGCGTCGAACCGGTAGGTCTCGCGGCTGGCGCCGCCGGAGATGCGCGACAGGCCCTCGACGGCGACCGGCCCGCCCCAGCTGCGGCTCAGGTAGGCGGCGAGGCTGTCCGCCAGCGGCCCGCTCAAGGCGCGTAGTCCAGCATCTGCTTGAAGCCGGAAGGCGCGTGCGGCCCGATCGCCAGCTGCTCCAGGACGCCCCTGCCCTCCTGGTGGAAGGCGTTGCCGCCTTCGTAGGTCACCTTGCAGAGCGCCTGCACGTGCAGGTGATGGGGCGCGCGCGGATCGATGTCGGCCAGCCTGAAGTCCTCGCGCTCGACCGCCAGCTCGCCGTGGTTCTGGCCGTGCCCCCACTTCGGGTGCCCGTAGCCCAACCCCAGCATGTAGAACTCGTACTGCGGCTCGAAGGTGATCTTGCGCACGCCGTCCTCGCCGCGCAGCGTGACGATGGCCTTCTTGGCGTGGCGGGTGCCGCTCTTCCACTCGATCTGGATGTCGGAATCCTTGGTCTCGGCGTGCTGCGTGACGTTGGCGCCGTCGCGCGCCCAGACCGCCCGCCGGTTCCACGGCTCGCCCGAGCCCTCGTCGTTGGTGTGGAAGAAAAACGAGCCGGCGGGGAAGTTCACCGGCGACCAGATCCAGAAGAACTGGCCTGCTTGAGGCGGGGCCAGCTCCTGCGCGTCGCGCGCGCCCACCGGCCGGATGCCCCACGAGCGGTCGCGGGTGCCGACGAAGCCGTCGACGCTCTCGCGCTTGCCGTCGATCTCCAGCCAGCCCGTGTAGCGGCCGTTCTGGGTCAGGCGGGTGTAGTCCATGAAGGTGCGCGGGCCGTTGCGGCGGATGAAGCGCGGCTCCTCGATCGGGAAGGCGCGGCCCTCGAAGACAATCTCGGCGCGGATGCCCTTGTCCGGCGCCTCGACCTTCAGCTTCAGCTTCTGCAGCGGCTCGATCACCTCGATGCTGATCGGCCCGACGTTCATGTCCATCCGCTCCATGCCGAGCCACTTGGAGGCATGCAGCGCGGTCTCGACGCCGCCCCGCACCACCACGAAGGCCGCGTCGGCGATGTTGAGGTGCGGGTAGAAGCCCATGGCGGCGGCGAAGAACAGCTCGCCCTCGTAGGCGTAGCCGTTGAAGAAGTAGCGGTCGTAGTAGTTGCGGTCGGTGCCGGCGTAGGCGATCGGCTCGCTGGTCTGGTGGATCGGAAAGTCGTCGCCCTTCGTCAGCACCATCGCCGTCGCTCCTCGCCCTTCAGCTGTCCGCCGCCCGGCGGCTTCTACGCCCCGCCGATCCGCCGTAAAGGTCCATGGGGCGGATAACCGAGGGGCAGTCAATGCGCTGGACGCCGCGAGTCTGGATCGTGCTGGCCGCCGTCGCCGGCCTCATCGCCGTCATCGCCGGCGCCTTCGCGGCCCATGGCGCCACCGATCCTGTCACCCAGGAGCTGCTGCGCACCGGCTCGACCTATGCCTTCGTCCACGTGTTGGCGACACTAGCCTGCGCGGCGCTGGCCCGGACCGGGATGAAGCGCGTCGGCCCCGCCGCCGGCTTCTTCCTGGCCGGCGTGCTGCTCTTCTCCGGCTCGCTCTACATGCTGGCGTTCGGCGCGATGCCCGTGGTCGGCGTGGCCACGCCCGTCGGCGGGTTCTGCTTCATGCTCGGCTGGCTGATCCTGATCTGGGCCGCCGTGAGCGCTCGTGATTGACGACCGGACCGCCATGTCGACTTGCGTCTGACGCATGAGATACGTATTTGACAGCTATGGCAGAGTCGCGAGCCGATCCGACAGTCGCCGCCAATGAAGTGCAACGCCGTTGGGGGGAAGTCGCTGACAAGGCGCTGCGCGATCCCATCGTCATTACGTCGAAGGGCCGGCCGAGGCACGTCTTGATGGCCTACGACGAATATCAGCGGCTCAAGGCGCGCGATCGCCGCGCCTACCGGATCGAAGACCTCCCGGACGACGTCGCCGCAGAGCTGGAGGCGGGCCTGGACGCACTCTGGAACCCCGACCTCTCGCCGGACGATGGCGACACCGTCATCGGCTAGGCGCCTGCCCTGCCCGGGCGACGTCCTCGCCTACCGGTTCCTGTGGTCGCACGAAAGCGACGCCGGCCGGGACGACGCCGTCAAGGAGCGGCCCTGCGTCGTCGTGATCGCCGTTGGCGAAGGCGACCATCCGACGGTGACGGTTGCGCCGATCACGTCGCAGCCGCCTGCCCGCCAGGGGGCCATCGCCCTGCGGCCCGGCGCGCTCACACTGGACCGTCCCAGCTGGATCATACCCTGGGAGCTGAACCGCTTCCGCTGGATCGGGCCTGACGTGAGCCCGGCCGAGCACGCGGCCGGCGCGTGGTGGCGGATCGGCGCCCTGTCGCTGCCTCTCAGGCGCGCCCTGCGCGACAGCGTCGCGGCGGCGCTGGCGCAGCGCCAGGCAAGGCTGACGCCGCGCACCGAGTGATCGGGACCGGTCCCGCGCCGACGCAGTGGTGGTCCTCTTGCAGATCGCCTTACCGCCGGGTGAGCCTTGTCCTGCCCCGCGCACCGTGGCCAACCTTCCCGCCGCAGCAAGGAGGCCCACCCCATGTCCGCGCTCGAGACCATGATGCCGCCGGCGAAGTACGCCGAGCTCGGCGATGTACGCCTCGCCTACTACGAGGCCGGTCCTCGCGACCGCATCCCCACCGTCTTCTGCCACGGCTTCCCCGAGCTCGCCTTCTCGTGGCGCCACCAGCTGAAGGCGCTGGCGGACGCCGGGCGCTGGGCGGTGGCGCCGGACCAGCGCGGCTATGGACTGACCAGCCGGCCGCAGCCGGTCGAGAGCTATGACATCGCGCACCTCACCGACGACCTGGTGCGGCTGCTCGACCACCTGGAGGTGGAGAAGGGCGTCTTCTGCGGCCACGACTGGGGCGGCATCGTCGTCTGGCAGATGGCGCTGCGCCATCCCGACCGCACCGCCGGCGTCATCGGCGTCAACACGCCCTTCATGCCGCGCGGCCCGGCCGATCCGATCGAGATCATGCGCCAGCGGCTGGGCGAGGAGATGTACATCGTCCACTTCCAGAAGCCCGGCGAGGCCGACGCGGCGCTGGCCAGGGACGTGGCCAAGACCATGGGCTTCTTCCTGCGCCGCCCGCTGCCGGGGACCGGCGAGGTCGGCGCCGGCCTCGCCACCGAGCGCAAGGCGGGCGACCCCTCGGTGTTCCCGCTGGTGAAGATCCTCGAGGCCTACGATCCGCAGTTCGATCCGCGCGAACAGTTCCTGACGCCCGACGAGATGGCCGTGTTTGTCGAGACCTTCGAGCGCACCGGCTTCACCGGCGGCATCAACTGGTATCGCAACTTCACCCGCAACTGGCGCCTCTCGGAGGGCGTGGCCGACAAGGTGGGCTGCCCGTCGCTGATGGTGATGGCCGAGCTCGACGCGGTGCTGCCGCCCTCCGCCGCCGACGGCATGGAGGCCTACGTCGCCGACCTGGAGAAGGTGCTGATCAAGGGCTCGGGCCACTGGACCCAGCAGGAGAAGCCGGCCGAGACCAGCGCCGTCATCCTGGACTGGCTGGGAAGGCGCTTTCCGGTCTAGAAGCGTCTTCGCCATGGAACGCAGCATGCCAGCGCCCGCCGCCATGTCCTCCGCAGGACGGCGCGGGCTCTACCCGGAGGTCGAGCCCTTCTCCGCCGGCTGGCTGCCGACCGGCGGCCTGCACGAGATCTATTACGAGGAATGCGGCAACCCGAACGGCAAGCCGGCGGTGGTGCTGCACGGCGGCCCGGGCGGGGCGATCAACACCACCATGCGCCGCTTCTTCGACCCGGCGCGCTGGCGGGTGGCCCTCTTCGACCAGCGCGGCTGCGGCAAGAGCCGCCCCAACGCCTCGTTGCAGGACAACACCACCTGGACCCTGGTCGAGGACATCGAGCGGCTGCGCAAGCGCCTGGGCGTGCAGAAGTGGACCGTGTTCGGCGGCTCCTGGGGCTCCACCCTCGCCCTCGCCTACGCCATCAAGCATCCGGACCGGGTCGAGGGGCTGGTGCTGCGCGGCGTCTTCCTGCTGACCGAGCGCGAGCTGAACTGGTTCTACCAGGACGGCGCCTCGATGATCTTCCCCGACGCCTGGGAGCGGTTCTGCGCGCCGATCCCCGAGGAGGAGCGGCACGACATGATCGGCGCCTACCACAAGCGCCTGGTCCACGCCGACCGCCGGGTGCAGGCGCAGGCCGCCGCCGCCTGGAGCCAGTGGGAGGGCGACACCATCAGCCTGCGCGGCCCCGAGGCGCGGCCGGCCAAGTTCAACGAGGTCGACTTCGCCATCGCCTTCGCCCGCATCGAGTGCCACTTCTTCGCCAACCGCGGCTTCTTCGGCGAGGACGGCTGGATCCTGAGCAACATCGCCGCGATCGAGAAGATTCCCGGCTGGATCGTCCAGGGCCGCTTCGACGTGGTGACGCCGCTGGAGAGCGCCTGGAAGCTGAAGAAGGCCTGGCCCGGCGCCCGCTTCGAGATCATCTGGGACGCTGGTCACGCCTCCACCGAGCCCGGCATCATCGACGCCCTGGTGCGCGCGACGGACCAGGCGCTGGCGTAGGCCAGTATCGCGCCTGAGCCGTTCTTCCCGCGAAGCCGGGGAAGCTTTCCCGATCCGGCCAGGCGTCTTTCCAATACTCAAGTTATCGTCTGTCACCTACGTCCCAGGGGCGCATGAGCGATTGACACGCGCATAGTTCGTATCGCCAAATCCGGGCAAGGGGAGGCGTGTTCAATCCAGCTCGGCGCGTCGCGCAGACCGCACGGCGCCGCGCACTCCCTCGGAAGCTGAACGAGTTTCAACTCAGCAGGGCGGGGTCTTTCGATGCGTCTCATGAAGCGCTCTTGGTTCGCCGGCGCGGCGGCCGGTACGATCGTCGCGGCTCTTGCCGGCGCCGCCTACGGGCAGGACATCCACGAGACGGTCAACGGGCCGTCGAGCGGCGTCACCGCCACCGGGACCGGCGCCCAGAACGTCACCGTCACCATCACCCCCACGGGCAACGTGAACAATCCGGCTGGAACCGGCGTCACGGCCTCCGCCCAGCAGGGCAATGTCACCGTCACCGACCATGGACTGGTCGCGGGCGCGGCCGGCGGCATCCTCGCCCAGACCTTGGGGCCGAGCGCCTCGATCACCGTCACCGGCGCCGTCACCGCCGGCACGGCGGACGCCGTCGAGGCGCTGGGGGAAAGCGCCGGCGCGGCCAGCGTCAAGGTCGGCTCGGGCCACAGCGCGGCGAACCCGCTGACCATCGCCACCAGCGGCGCCGCGGGCGTGGCGGCGGTCAGCGTCACCGGCGCGACCAGCGTCAAGGTGGGCGGCAACGTCAGCATCAGCGCCGGCGTCGCCGGCGAGGCGGGCGTCGCCGACGTCGTCGCCCTCGGCGTCCTCAGGGCGGCCGACACCGGTGGCCCCAGCGCCGTCGTGACCGTCGGCCAGAACGCCACGCTGACGCTGAACGGCAACCGCGGCGCCGCCGTCAGCGCCCAGATCGGCCAGTCCGGCATCGTTGGGCCAGCCAACGGCACGGCCAGCGTCTCTGCCGACGTGGCCAATGGCGTCGACATCAACGTGCACGGCCTCGACGACGCCGGGGTGATCGGCTTCGTCACTGACGTCTCGGGCTCGGGCGTCTACACCGGCTTCGGCGCCGTGACGGTGTCGGTCGGGACCGGGACGATCAATGTGGATGAAGCCGGCGCCGAGGGCTCTGCGTCCGGGACGAGGACCAACATCGGCGAGGGCGCCTTCAGCGCCGGCGGCGACGTGAGTGTCGACAACGCGGCCAACATCACCGTCAGCGGCGGGCTCGACACGTCGATCGGCATCGAGGCGCTGACCGGCGCCGCCGGCTCGGCGACGATCACCAGCCGCGGCTCGATCAGCTCGGCCAACGGCGACGCCATCCGCATCGTGACCGGCGCGGGGCCGGCCAGCGTGACCGTGAACGGCGGCGCCATCACCGCCGCGGCCGACGGGATCGACGCCACGTCGACCAGCGGCGATATCGCCATCGTCACCGCCAAATCCGTCAGCATCACCGCCGACGACATCGGCATCGATGCGGTCACCGGCGGCGCCGGCGCGATCATGGTGACCAGCGGCGGACCGATCACCTCGCTCACCAACGACGGCATCGGGGTCACCAGCGGCTCCGGCGCCGTGAACGTGGACGTCACCGGCGGCGACATCGTCGCGGCGCTCAACGGCGTCAACGCCACCTCGACCAGCGGCGCGATCACCGTCAGCACCGCCAAGTCCACGGCCATCGCCGCTGGCGGCATCGGCATCCAGGCTGAGAGCGCCGGCGCGGTCACGGTCGACGCCGAAGGCCCGGTCGCCGGCGCAACCGGCGACGGGGTCTTCGCCGAGAGCACCGGCTCGACCGTCGCGGTGACCATCAACGGCAATGTCGCAACAGGCGGCAGCGGCGACGCGGTCGAGGCTTTCGCCGACAGCGCCGGCAGCGCCACCGTCACCGTCGGCTCCGGCAGCCACGGCCATCCGCTGACCATCACCGGCGGCCCGACCGGCGGCGTGGTCGGCATCAGCCTGACCGGGCCGGTCAGCGTCACGGCCGGCGACAACGTCAGCGTCAGCGCCGGCGTGCAGGGCGTCAGCGGGACGACCGACATCGGCGCCATCGGCCTCGTGACCGCGGCCGACCAGGGCGGCGTCGGCGCCCGCGTCGTCGTCGGCCGCAACGCCGCGCTCACGCTCGCGGGCAACAACGCGGCGGGGATCACCGCTCAGATCGGCCAGTCCGGACGGATCGGCCCCACAAACGGCGTGGCCAGCGCCGCCGTCACGGTCGGCGACGGCGTGGGGATCGACGTTTCCGGCTTCAACGACGCCGGCGTCATCGCCTTCGTCACCGACCTGTCGGGGACGCCCGTCTACTTCGGCTTCGGCGACGCCAGCGTCACGGTCGGAACCGGCCTGATCAACGTCAACGAGACCGGCGGCGAGGGCGCGGTATCGCCCTTCTCGACCAACATCGGCGAAGGCGCGATCAGCGCCGGCGGCAACGTTAGCATCAGCAACGCCGCCTACATCAGCGTGCTCGGCGTGTTCGACGTCACCAACGGCCTGGAAGCCGAGACGGCGGGGAACGGGACCAGCACCGTCGTCGACAGCGGCGACATCACCGTCAACAACGGCGACGCCATCGTCGCCCGCACCCAGAACGGGGCCAGCACGATCGATGTCGAGGGCGGCGTGCTGACCGGCAGCGACGCCGGCGTGAACGCGATCACCACCGGCAGCGGCGCGGTGAGCATCGAGGTGGCGGCGGGGGCGAGCCTCAACGGGGCCGTCGGCCTCATGGCCAGCAGCGGCTCGGGCGCCATCGGCGTCGACAATGCCGGCCTGATCAACGACGGCCTGGCCGCGACCACGGCCGGAGCGGTCGCCGTGACCAATGAATCGAGCGGCCGCATCATCGGCGCCGGCGCGGCCAACCGGCCGGCGCTCAACCTCACCGGCGGCGCGATCTCGATCGACAACAAAGGCTTCATCGGCACGCAGCTGAGCGACCACACCGGTCAGATTCTCGTCAGCGGGACCGTGGGGGGGACGACGCTGACCAACGAGGTCGGGGGCACGCTCGACGGGGTGCTGACCGGCGTCGGCAACCTCACCGTCAACAACGCCGGGCTCTGGGAGACATCCGGCCTGAACGATTTCGGCTCGGGCGCCGGCCCGGCGTCCAACCTGCTGAACAACACGGGCCTTATCCAGGTTGGCCAGAACGGGGCGAACGCGGCGCCGACCGAGGCCGGCTTCGGCGACGACCTGGCGGCCTTCAACAACGGCTCGGCCACCGCCACCGGCACGCTCAGCATGCTCAACAGGCATGTGGGAGACACGGTGTTCGTCACCGGCCTCTTCAACGGTGCGGTCGGCCACAGCCTGCTGGCGCTCGACGTCCAGCTGGGTGGTCCCGGCTCGACCGCCGACGAGCTGATCCTGTCCGGCGGCAGCGCCGGCCAGACGCTGATCCGCGTCAACGACACGCTGCACGGCCATGGGGCGCTGAACCCGGCCGGCATCGCGCTGGTGCAGGGCTCCAGCGCGGCCGCCACCTTCGCGCTCGACCCGACCCAGCCCGGCTACGACCCGGTCACCAAGGGCATCGACAAGGGCCTCTTCACCTACCCGCTGGTGTTCGCCGGCGGGACCGAGATGCTGGTCGGCGAGCCGGGCCTCTCGGCGCACCAGATGGCCACCATGGGTGCGGCGGCCGAGCAGATCTGGTCGGCGACCACGCCCGGCGACCAGTCCGAGCAGCGCCTGGCGTTCAGCCTCGCCAACGGCGGCGACGGCGCGGCCCCCGGCCTGCACGTCTGGGCCCAGGCGTTGAACGGCGGCCCCAGCCGGCTGAACGGCGGCGCCACCATGCTCGGCCGCGCCAGCTTCGCCGGCGATCCGGTGGCGGCGGGCGGCGCCCCGCTGGCCGGCGTCGCCCAGCAGAGCGCCACCATTTCCGCCTATGGCATGACCTACGGCTTCGACACCGGCTACGCGCAGAACGTCTCGGCGCTGATCACCGGCGTCGACCTCGCCCGCCACGTCGGCGAGCATGACGCCTGGTCGTGGGGCGTCTCGACCGGCTACCTGGAGAGCCAGCAGAGCTTCACCAGCGGTGCGTCGGTCGCCCAGTACCAGGGCGCGCTGGCGGCCGTGCACGGGGCCTACGTCAACGCCAGCGGCTTCTACGTGGCCGGCGACGTGAAGCTGACGGCGCTGCAGGTCAGCTACGCCACCGCCTGGGGCGGCGGCGCGGCCAACACCCCGAACGCCGCCATCGACACCTTCGGCGGCGAGGCCGACGCCGGCTGGGCGCGGCCGTTGACGGGGGCCTGGACGCTGGAGCCGGTCGCCTCGCTGTCGATGCAGAGCTCAAGGCTGGGCGCGCTCTCGATCGCCGGCGAGGACGTGCGCTTCGGCGACGCCTCCAGCGTGCGGCTCGGCTTCGGGGCCAAGCTCAGCGGCGGCGGCCGGCTGTTCGGGCTGAGCTGGAAGAGCGAGTCGTCGCTGAAGCTATGGGACGAGCTGCACGGCGCCAACACGCTCGACCTGACCAGCGCCGGCGCCGGCTCGGTGCTGCCCGACCCGATCGGCGGGACCTTCACCGACGCCGCCGAGTCCTTCAGCCTGCGATCGCCCGACGGCCGCGCCAGCGCCTTCGTGGCCGGCGCCTACCGCTGGAAGGACGACTACCAGGCCGCGCAGGTGTCGATGGGCTTCAAGCTGGCCTGGTGAGGGGGCAGGCTTCGCGCGGGCTGGCGCGCTCGGAGCGACCTCGATCGATCGCCCCACTTGGTGTCATCCCGGCCGGAGCGCGCCAGCGCGCAGAGCCGGTATCTCCTCAGCGCCGCCGGTGAAAGTAGATCCCGGACGAGTCCGCTTCGCGGCTCCCCGGGATGACAACGTTATGTTGTTGATAACGCCACGCTATTTGCGAACCTAACTCGCCATCCGCGCCTGGCAATAGACGATCGCCTTGCGCGCCGTGGCGGCCCAGTCGGCGGGCGGGTTGAGCGCGAGGTAGCGTTCGTAGAGGCGCTTGGCCTCGGCCACCTCGCCGGCCTGCATGCGCAGCTGGGCGAGGTTGAAGACCGCGTCGGGGTGGCGCGGGTCGGCGTCCAGCACCCGCACCAGCTCCTCGGCGGCCGCGTCGCCCTTGCCGGCCGCCTCCAGCGCCTGGGCGAGGTTGTAGCGGGCCTCGGCGAAGGCCGGGTCGCGGGCCAGCGCCCGCTGGTAGCCGAGCGCGGCCTCGTCGTAGGTCCCTTGGGCGAGGCGGATGTTGGCGAAATTGTAGGGGGCGATGGCGTCCTTGCGGTCGCCGCGGGCGCACATGTCGTAGAGCCGCGCGGCCTCGTCGAACTCGCCGTCGGCCTCGGCGATGGCGGCGGCCTCGAACAGCTCCTCCAGCGTCGCGTGCGCCTCGTCGAGCGCCAGGTAGCCCTGCCCTTCCAGGCTGGTGAGGCCGTCGTCCCACTGCAGCGCCGCCTCGCCCGCGGCGGTCAGCACGATCTTGTGGCGGCCGACCGGCGCGAGATCGCGGGCGCGCTTCAATATCTGCACCACGTCGCCGAGCGGGCGGCCGTGCCCGAGCAGCTCGGCGGCGGTCCGCAGCACGCCGGCGTCGCCGAAGCGGCAGCGCCCGCCCTCCAGCGCGATCAGGTCGAAGGCGGCGAGCAGCTCGGCGTCGTCGCCGCTGAGCTGGGTCTGGGCGAGCGCGGTGGTGAGCGGCAGAGTCGCCGCGCCGTCGGCCTTCTGCCCCGCCAGCTCGGCGGCGAACGCCCGCTCGCCCCACACCGGCGCGCCCTGCGCCCGCGCCGCCGCCAGCCGCACGCCGAGCGCGCCGCTGTCCACCAGCGCGGTGGCGAGCGCGCCGATCACCAGCGCCTCGGTGCGGCGTGTCAGGTCGCGGGAGACGAAGCCGCCGCGGCGGCCGATCTCGTCAGCCAGCCGGTCGCGCACGCCGGGCGAGAACCGGCCGTAGAGCGCGACCGTGCGGCGCGTGAACTCCATGGCTCAGGCGGCGCTGGTCTTCTTCTTGCGGGCGGCGGGCGCGGCGGCTGCCGGGGCAGGCTCGGCCTTGGCGGCGGCCTTCCTGGCCGGGGCCTTGGCCGCCGCGACGGCGGCCTTGCCGAGGCTCGGGGCCGGCGGGCGGCGCTCCTGCTCGATGCTGCGCTTCAGCGCATCCATCAGGTTGACCACGTTGCCGCGCTCGGGCGCCTTGGTGATCACCGGCTGGCCGCCGGCGATCTTCGACTTCACCAGCTCCATCACCGCGCTCTCGTAGCGGTCCTCGAACTCGTCCGGATGGAACTCCATCTTCTTCTGCTGGATGATCATCTGCGCCATCGCCAGCATGTCGTCGGAGAGCTTGGCGTTCAGCTTGTCGAGCGCGCTGGAGGGCTCGCGGATCTCCTTGGCCGAGCGCAGCGTCATCAGCCGGAAGCCGTCGGCGATGGGCTCGATCTCCACCAGCCGCTCGCGGCCGGAGAGCACGATCCGGGCGACCGCCACCTTCCCGGCCCGCTTCATCGCCTCCAGGATCACCGCGAAGGTCTCCTCGGCGATCGGGCCGTCGGGCGCGAGGTAGTAGCTCGAGTCGAGGTAGATCGGGTCGATGTCGCCGGAATCGACGAAGCCGTCGATGTCGATGGTCTTGCTGGACTCGATCTCCACAGCCTCCAGCTCGTCGTTGGTGACGACGACGTAGCGGTCCTTCTCGAACTGGTAGCCCTTGACCAGGTCGGCGCGGTCGATCTCGCCGAGCTCTGGATCATGGTACTTCTGCTGCACGCGGTTGAGCGTGTCCTTGTGCAGCATGTTGAAGGAGATCTTGCCGGCGCTCGCAGACGTCGCCGAATAGAGCTTCACTGGGCATGAGACCAGCGACAGCTTCAGATAACCCTTCCAGTAGGCGCGACCCGCCATCGCATCACCCCTTCTAAGTCTTCATCCCCACGTCACGACGCATCTTCGGTGTAATCTTTACGGCGCTCGATCCTAACTCATCCCATGGGTCGGCGGCCAGAGTTTCGAGCCGCCGATGTATGTTAAGACGGTTGAACGCGTCGCCGCCCGACAAGCTCTTCAGCTCCTCCCAGGCGATCGGGACAGCCACGGGAAAGCCCGGCCGCGCGCGCAGCGAATACGACGCCACCGCGCTCGCGCCGCGTCCATTCCTTAGATAGTCGAGGTAAATTCGGCCTTTACGACGCTCTTTTGAGGCGATGGCGGTGAACAGGGCCGGCGTGTCGCCGGCCATGGCCTTGGCGAACGCCTCCGCGAAGCCCTTCACGGTCGGCCAATCGTGCCCGGCCGCCAGCGCCATGACGATGTGCAGCCCCTTGCCGCCGGTGGTGCGCAGGAACGGGCGAAAACCCATGCCCTCCAGGCGGGTGCGCAGCAGCTCGGCGGCCTCGCAGGTCATCCGCCAGGGCAGCGACGCATCCGGATCGAGATCCATGATCAGCCGGTCAGGATGCTCCGGGTCGTCGACGCGGCAGCCCCAGAGGTGGAACTCCACCGCCCCGAACTGCGCCAGCGCCAAATAGCCCTTCGGCTCGGTGACGGTGATGAAGGCCGCGCGGCCCTGCTCGTCCTTCAGGTGCACCGTCTCGACGCCCGGCGGCAGGCCGGCGAAGGCGTGGCGCTGGTAGAACAGGTCCTTCAGGTCGCCGGTCGGGCAGCGGATCACCGTCACCGGCCGGCGCAGCAGCTCCGGCAGCAGCCAGTCGCCGACGCGGGCGTAATGCAGGGCGATGTCGAGCTTGGTGACGCCGGTCCCGGTGCCGATCTCGCGCTCGGGATTGGTCAGGTGGATGGCGGCGAGGTCGCGGTCGCCGACCAGCCGCGGCTTGATCGCCTGCGCCCGCGGCGTGTCGGCCTTGCGCGCCGAATAGCCCATGAACACCGGCGCCCGGGGCGCGCCGATCGACGAGCGGGTGCGGTAGCCGACCTCCACCGACCACCGCGGCTCGACCCAGTGGGCGCCCGGCGTGCGCGGAACCTCCACCACCGGGCTGTCGCGCCCCGCCTGGGAGAGCGCGCCGTATAGCTCGCGGGCGGTCGCGTCGTTGACGCCCGAGCCGACCCGGCAGGCGTAGACCAGCTCGCCGTCGCGCTCCTCGGCGACGATCAGCGACGAGGCGGCCCTGGGCATGTTGGAGAGGTAGCCGATCACCACGAAGGCGCCGATCTCGACCCGCTTGACCTTCAGCCAGCTCGGCGAGCGGGTCTGCACGTAGCGGGCGTCGGCCTTCTTGGAGACGATCCCCTCCAGCTGCAGGCGGCAGGCCTGGGCGAACAGGGCATCGCCGTCCCCCTCGATGTGCTCGCTGAGCTGGATCGGCGAGCGCTCGTCGATCACCGGGTCCAGCAGCCCCGCGAGCGCCGCCTTGCGGTCGACCAGCTTGGCGGCGCTGAGGTCGTAGCCGTCGAGGTGGACGAGGTCGAAGGCGAAGTAGGTGAAAGCGTGGGCGTCGCCGCCCTCCAGCGCCGCTTCCAAGAGGTTGATCGAGGAGACGCCGCGGCCATCCTGCACCACCACCTCGCCGTCGAGGACGGCGCTCTTGCAGGCCAGCTTCTCGAACGCTCGGCCGAGCGCGCCGTAGCGGTGCGTCCAGTCGAGCCCCTTGCGGGTGATCAGCCGCGCCTTGCCGCCCTCCAGGAACACCAGGGTGCGATAGCCGTCGTACTTGATCTCGTGCAGCCAGCCGGCCCCCTTCGGCGCGGCCTCGGCGGGCGTGGCGAGCTGCGGATTCTGCCGCGCTGGCATCGGCGCGGCGACGGCGCCGGCGATCGTCGCCGCGGCCTTCCGCCTGGCCGGCGGGCGGCGCGGCGCGGGCGCCTCGTCGACCGGGCGGCCGGTGACGACGCTGTCGGGCTCGGCCTCCAGCACGTCGTATTCTGCCATCGGCCGCGCCGACGGGTCCCGCTCCTTGATCAGCAGCCAGTTGGTCGGATCGTCCTTCAGCTGCACCAGCGTCCAGCCGCCGGAGAGCTTCTCGCCGACCAGGCGGAACTTCATCTCGCCGGACGCCAGCGCCGCTTCCGGCTCCTTGAGGCTGACCCAGGTCCCGCGGTCCCAGACGATCACGTTGCCGGCCCCGTAGTTGCCGTCCGGGATGCGGCCCTCGAAGCTGGCGTATTCCAGCGGATGGTCCTCGACCAGCTTGGCGAAGCGGCGGACCTTCGGGTCGAGGCACGGCCCCTCCGGCACCGCCCAGCTCTTCAGCGTGCCGCCGATCTCCAGGCGCAGGTCGTAGTGCATGCGCCGCGCATGGTGCTTCTGGATGACGAACACCGGCGCGTCGCCGGGCGCGGCGCCGCCGCTCGGCTCCGGCGTCGCCGCGAACCGCCGCTTGGCGCGATATCTCTCCAGCCCGCTCGGCATCGGCCAAGCATGCCGATGCGGCGCGCGCGCGTCCATGGCTGCGGGCGCCCGATCCCCTCACCCTCCCATCGCTGCGCGATGGATCCCTCCCTCGCCCTGCGGGAGAGGTGTTCTTCTTGACCTCTCCCATCGGGAGAGGGAGGGGCCCGCGACGCCGAAGGCGTCGTGGGAGGGTGAGGGGATCGCGCCCCTCGGCTACACTCACACGATGAGCGCCGAGCCCCTCACCATCACCATCGACGAAACCTCGTCCGTCTCCGGCCTGTGGCTGGCGCCGCCGGACGCGCGCGCCGCGCTGGTGCTGGCCCACGGCGCCGGCGCGGGGATGACCCACAAGGCCATGGCCGCGACCGCCGAGGGGCTGGCCGAGCGGGGCGTGGCGACGCTGCGCTACCAGTTCCCCTACATGGAGAAGGGCGACCGGCGCACCGACCCGCCGGCCGTCGCCCACGCCGCGGTGCGGGCCGCCGTCGCCGAAGGGCGCCGCCGCGCCGGCGTCCCGCCGCTCTTCGCCGGCGGCCGCTCGTTCGGCGGGCGGATGACCTCGCAGGCGCAGGCGCAGACGCCGCTGGACGGCGTGCGCGGCCTGGTCTTCTTCGCCTTCCCGCTGCATCCCGCCGGCAAGCCGTCGATCGACCGCGCCGCGCACCTGGCCGACGTCGCCATCCCGATGCTGTTCCTGCAGGGGACCAAGGACCTGCTGGCCGAGCTCGACCTGCTGCGGCCGGTGGTTGCGCGGCTCGGCGCGCGGACGACGCTGGAGCTCTCCGACGACGCCGACCACTCCTTCCACGTCCCCGCCCGCACCGGCCGCAAGGACGCCGAGGTGATGGCCGACCTGCTGGATCGCGCCGCCGCCTGGATGGCTGCGCCCGGAAAGTAGGGACACACACGCTTTTCAGCGCCGCGGGCCGACTTCGCGAGGGAAGCGTGTGTGTCCCTACTTTCCGCGCCCCACCACCGCGTACATCGGGTCGCAGCGCGAGCCATCGCTGAGCACGTGGGTCTGCACGTCGCACAGACCCGCGGCCTCCAAGTACAGCTCCACCAGCGAGGCGTGGCCCGCATCGTTGAGGCGCAGCCAGACGGCGATGGCCTTGGTCGGGAAGCAGCGGTTGGAGAAGCTGACGACCAGCGGCGCGCCCGGCTTCAGCGCGCGGGCGACGTCGGCCAGCACCGGCACGGGGTGCTGCAGGTATTGCACGCCGACGCAGATCGTCGCCGCGTCGAGGCGGGCGTCCGCCAGCGGCAGCGCCGGGTCGGCGTTGAGGTCCTGCACGAACCAGCGGGTCAGCCGCGCGTTGGCGGCCAGCTCTTCGGCGTTCATGCCGTGGCCGATCACCTCGCCGTAGGCGACCTCGGGCGGCAGGTGGCTGACCCAGCTGCTCATCAGGTCGCAGACCGTCCCGCCGGCCGGCAGCGCCGACCGGTAGAAGTCGGTGAGCGCGGCGATGGCGCCGTCGTCGATGTGGGTGACCAGCCGCGCCTCGGCGTAGAAGCCCGTGTCGTCGCCGGGATCCTCCTTGTCGAAGGCCCAGGGCGGCAGGTCGGCGAGGCTGAAGGCGGCCATGCCGGCGATGCTTGGCCGACGCGGCCGCCGGCCGCAAGCGCCGGCGGCGAGGTTCCCGGGCGCGGCCGCCCGGGAACCCGCGCGCCGCGCCCTTGCGGGCGTTCAGGATGATGTCGGCGATGACGCCGGTGGCCACCGCCGCCAGCACGTAGCGGCCGTCCACCTGGCGCCACTCATAGCCGCGCGGCGGCGAGCGCAGGTGATGGCTGCGCCAGTCGACGCGCGCGCCGCGCTGCCACTCGTCGCGGTCCATGCGCCCACCCCTGCGCCAGCTGTTGTTCCAGCCGCCATGATGGTCCTGGTCGTGCTGGCCCTGATTGTGGTGGCCCTGGTCGTAGTGGCCAGGCTGCGCCGCCGCGACGCCGGCGCCGGCGAACAACAGGCAGCCGGCCATGGCCGCCGTGAGGATCTTGTTCATGTCTCTGCTCCGTCTCTATGGACGCCTCCAGCATGGCCGGCGCGCGATGAGCGGCGGCTGAATGCCGGCGGCGGGCTCGGTTCATCTTGGCCTGGGCCAAGGCGACTCCCCTCCTTGGAGCGCCCCGGCCTTCTTGGCTGCGTTCGTGTTCTTCGTGTGGCGAGAAGAGGCTGCCGGCCGCCGGCTCACGCCCGCTCCCGTTCCGCGCCCTGGGCGTGCCCGTGGCCGTGGACGATGTCGTCCGCCACCCGGCCGGTCACCTCGCTCATATGGTCGAAGGCGAACTCGAACACGCCAAGCCCTTGCGACAGCGACCGCAGCTCGCCGATCAGCCCCCCGCGCTCGGCGCGCGGCAGGTAGGCTTCGACCGTGTCCCAGCCGTTCCAGCCGTCGCGCGGCCCGAATCCGAGCACCTGGCCGCGCTTGGCCGAGAGCATCGAGGTGACGCCGGAGGTGCAGTTGTTGGGCACGTGGATGGAGAGGCGCTCGATCGGCTCCAGCAGCTGCGGGCTGCACTTGCGCAGCCCCTCGTCCATGGCCAGCCGCCCGGCCTGGCGGAAGGCCATCTCCGAAGAGTCGACGGCGTGGTAGCTGCCGTCGATCAGCGCCACCGAGACGTCGGTGACCGGGAAGCCGAGCGGACCCTTGGCCATCGCGTCGCGCACGCCCTGCTCCACCGCCGGGATCCATTGCTTGGGCACCACCCCGCCGGTGATCCGCTGGGCGAAGGTGAAGCCCTCGCCGCGCTTCAGCGGCTTGATCTCGACGATCACGTCGCCGAACTGGCCGTGGCCGCCGGTCTGCTTCTTGTGGCGGGCGTGCTGGGTGACGTGGCCGGTGATGGTCTCCTTGTAGGGCGTCGCCGGCGGCTCGGTGTCCACGTCGACGGTGAAGCGGCGCTTCATCCGCTCCAGCGCCAGCTTCAGGTGGGCGTCGCTCTGGCCGGTCAGCACCATCTGGTGGGTGTCGGCGTCGTGGTCGACGGCCAGCGCCGGATCCTCCTCGACCAGCTTGGCGAGCGCGCTCGCCAGCCGCACGTCGTCGTTGCGCGCCTTGGCCGAGATGGCGAGGCCGAACACCGGCGCGCGCGGCGACACGGTCACCGCGATCGGCTTCGGCGCGCCGCCGACGGCCAGGAACTGCCCGGGCCTGGCGTGCTCCAGCTTGCCGATGGCGATCACGTCGCCGTCGCGGGCCTTGTCGAGCTTCTTGGTCGCCGCGCCCTGCACGGCGAAGAGGCCGCCGGCCCGGCTCTTCTCGCCGTCGGGACCGACCAGCTCTGCGCCGTCGCTCATGGCCCCGCCGAAAACGCGGGCGTAGGCGAGCTTGCCGGCCTGGCCAGCGTAGGCGGTCTTGATCACGTAGGCGCCGGGCCCGGCCGCGCCCAGCCGCTGAGCGCTCGACTGCGGCGAGGCCGCGTCGTGCCTGAGCGCCTTGAGGAGGCGGTGCAGGCCCCAGCCCTTGGCGGAATCGCCGAAGAACACCGGCGCGATCAGCCCCTCGTTCAGCTCCCGCACCAAGTCGGCGAACACCCGCTCCTGCTCCGGCGGAACGTCGGAGATCAGCTGCTCCAGCAGCTCGTCGTCGAAGTCGGCCAGCTGCTCCAGCATGTGGAAGCGGGCGTCCTTTTCCTCCGCCTCGTTCTCGCCCAGCGACGGCAACTGCTCGGGCGGCTCGCTCTCGGGGTAGGCGAAGGCGCGCTCCAGCGCGAGGTCGATGTAGCCGGTGACGTGCTCACCGTCCCAGATGGGGATCTGCCGCGCCACCACCGGCCGCTCGCTGACCGTGGCCAGCGCCTCCAGCAGCTGCGGCAGCGGCTCGCGGGCCTGGTCGATGCGGTTGACGAAGATGATGTGGGGGATGTTCAGCCGTTCCAGCTCCTTGAGCGTCGGCTGCAGCAGGATCGCCTTGGCGCTGTCGGGCGCGGCCACCACCACGGCGAGGTCGGCGGCGGGCAAGGCGAAGTCGCCGTCGGCCGCGCAGTCCACCGCCCCGGGGCAGTCGATTACGGCGTAGGCGTCGTCCATGTAGTCGAAGCCGGCGAAGTTGAGCTCCACCGAGTGGCCTCGGGCCTTGGCTTCGGGGCTGGCGTCGCCGACCGTGGGGCCGGCGGCGCCGGTGCGCGCCGTTCGGGAGCCCGACGCGATCAGCAAGGCCTCCATCAGGTTGGTCTTGCCGGTCCCCGTCGGGCCAACCAAGGCCACGGCGCGTACGAGTCCTGGGGAATGGGCGCCCATTTGGTCCTCCTGCGGTTCGTTCCTACGAATGCCCTCCGGCTGTACGGACCGAATGCAATACCCGCTGAGCGCCGGCTGCAAGCCGTTTGAGCAGCGCCGTTCGTTGTGGGTAGCTGTTCAGGCGCTCCCGGCGTGACAGCCCCGCGTCCTTCTCCCCTAGCGGGAGAAGGTGGCGCGAAGCGCCGGATGAGGGGTCGACGGGCGCTGGCGGTTTAGCTTCCATCAGGCAATTCCCCGGGTTCGGTGCGACCCCTCATCCGTCAGCTTCGCTGACACCTTCTCCCGCAAGGGGGAGAAGGACAGTTCGGTCGGCGATCCCGTCAGTTGCGCAGCGGCGGCAGGGCCGCATCGATCGCCGCCAGCTCGGCCGCGTCGAGGCTCCAGGACAGCGCCGCGAGGTTGGCCCTGGCGTGGGCGGCCTTGGAGGCGCCGGGAATGGGGATCACCTGCGGGCTGCGCGAGCGCAGCCAGTTGAGCGCCACCTGGGTGACGCTGGCCTGCCGCGCCCCGGCGATCTCGGCCAACGCCCGGCGCAGCGCGGCGTGCGGGTCGGGCCGGCCCTCTGGCGAGGCCGCAGCCAGCCGCCCCGACGCCAGCGGAAAGTAGGCGACCAGCGCCACGTCGAGCTCGCGGCAGGCGTCCAGCACCCCGTTGGTCTCCGGCTGGCGGTGCAGCAGGCTGTAGTGCACCTCGTTGGCGGCGAGCGGCACGCTCGCGCGCGCCAGCCGGTCGGCCACGCGGCGCATCTGCTCGGCGCTGAAGTTGCTGACGCCCACGGCCCTGGCCTTGCCGGACCTCACCGCCTCCGCAAGCCCGTCGGCGAACGTATTCAGGCTGGCGAACGGGAACGGGAAGTGGACGTAGTAGAGGTCGACAGCGTCGACGCCGAGCCGCGCCAGCGAGGCGTCCAGCGCCCCCAGCAGCTGGCGCTCGGAGGTGCGGGCGATGAAGGGCGCGAACTTGGTCGCCAGCAGCGGCCTGCGCCCGTCCTTGCGGATGCAGTCGCCGATCAGCCGCTCCGACTTGCCGAAGCCGTAGACCTCGGCCGTGTCGAGGAAGCCGCCGCCGCCGTCCAGCAACGCCCGGTAGGTCTCTAGCACCGCCCCGTCGTTGCTCCCCTGCCGCCAGCGGTTCGTGCCGACGCCGAGCGCCGGAACGTCGAGGCCGCTCCGGCCCAAGGGCCGTGTCGCCAGCGGCGCCGTCCCTGCCTGATCCGCCATCCCGGGTCTCCCATCGCTGCGATCCGAGCTTAGATAGGGAGCCGTGCGCCGCAAGCCGCTCCATGGCCCCGCTTGAGTTGCGGACGTCAGATTGGCTAGGCTCGCGCCATCCCTCGTGGGGGATCGTCTAACTGGTAGGACGCGTGGCTCTGAACCATGAAATGTAGGATCGTAGCCTACTCCCCCAACCACCGCCGGCCCTAGCGGCTGGCGGCTTCGCGGGTGGCGCGCCGCAAGAAACGGCGTCGCCGGGGCGCCTGGGGCGTCACACGGGACCGGGCTGGCGCGTCCTGGAAGGGTAGCCACCCCATCCCAGGAGTCACACACGTCATGACCGCCAGAACCTACCCCTACGCGGCGCTCGACCTCGTCCAGCCGCTGATCGACTACGCCCACACCGTGGAAGGTCGCCTCGAGCCCAGCCTCGCCACTCTGGTGAAGATCCGCGCCTCGCAGATCAACGGCTGCGCCCTCTGCCTCGCCATGCACGCCAAGGAGGCCCGCGCCGCCGGCGAGCGCGAGGACCGCATCGTCATGCTCGACGCCTGGCGCGAGACGCCGCTCTACAGCGAGCGCGAGCGCGCCGCGCTCGGCTGGACCGAAGCGCTGGTGCGCCTGCCCGAAACCCACGCGCCGGACGACGCCTACGAGGCGATGGCGGCCCAGTTCGACGAGACCGAGCGCGTCAACCTGACCCTGCTGGTCGGCGTGATCATGAGCTTCAACCAGCTCGGCGTCGGCTTCCGCGCCAAGCCGGCCATCGCCACCGCCAAGGCCGCCGCCTAACTATCCCTCTCCCCGCTCGTGGCTTAGGGATGCACACATCGTCGCCATGAAGCCTCCCCGCCCCTCAATGGGGCGGGGGCAGGGGGTGGGGTGTATCCCGAGCGCTGGGCGAAGCGAGCGTTCGGCGACCGCGCCGACAGAGCCTGCCCGTCCAGACCGAGCGTCCACCCCATCCCCGCCCTTCCCCATCGAGGGGAAGGGAGCAGTTCCCCCCGCGAGATGTGTGAATCTCATAGCCGCTCGCGGAGCGAGGGATACCTAAAGCACCGAGCCCTTGCCGCTGGAGATCTCGGCGTAGCGTTGCACGCGCACGGCCATGACCAGGCCGAAGCCGATCATCATGCTCATCATCACCGTGCCGCCCAGCGAGAGCAGCGGCATCGGCACGCCGACCACGGGGGCGAGGCCCATCACCATCGCCCCGTTCATCAAGACGCAGAAGATCAGCACGGCGGTGACTCCGGCCGCGGCCATGCGGCCGAAGTGGCTGTGGGCCACCGCGGCGATGCGCAGCCCCATGAAGATCACCGCCGCGTAGAGCAGCAGGATCGAGATGCAGCCGACGAAGCCGAACTCCTCGGCGAGCGAGGCGAACATGAAGTCGGTCTGCTTCTCCGGCAGAAAGTTGAGCTGGCTCTGGGTGCCGAGGCCGAAGCCCTTGCCCAGCAGCCCGCCGGAGCCGAGGGCGATCTTCGACTGCACGATGTGGTAGCCGGCGCCGGACTTCTCCGCCTCCGGGTTCATGAAGCTGACCAGGCGCGTGTACTGGTAGGGCTTCAGCACCAGGTGCAGGAACGGCACCACCGCCGCCGCGCCCGCAGCGCCCGCCGCGACGATGCGCAGGTCGAGGCCGGCGAGGATCATCATCGCCGCGCCGGTGGCGCAGATCAGCAGCGCGGTGCCGAGGTCCGGCTCCTTCATCACCAGCGCCGCCGGCATGGCGATCAGCGCCGCGGGGATCAAGAGCCAGAAGGAGAGCTTGGCCTTGCGCGCCGAGAGCCCGTGGTAGAAGCGCGCCAGCGCCAGCACGAGGCCGATCTTCATCAGCTCCGACGGCTGGAAGTCGTGGATCGGCCCGATCGACAGCCATCGCTGCGCGCCCAGCGACGCGTGCCCGTGCGCCGCCACCGCCACCAGCAGCACCAGGCTGAGGCCGTAGACCGGGTAGGCGATGGCGAACCAGATCTGCAGGTCGACCATCGCCAGCACGATCATCGCCGCGAACCAGAAGCCGTAGCTGAGCAGGTGCTTGGCGGCCCAGGGATCCCATTTGCCGCCGGCCACCGAATAGAGCATCGCCCCGCCGGCCGCGGCGATGACGCTGATGGCGGCGCAGAAGGTCCAGTCGACCTGGGCCAGGCGGACGATGAGGCGCTGGCGCTCGCCCGGCGCGGTGAAGGCGGCCCCGCCGGCGCCGGCGGTCATGTCGAGCTCGCGGCGTTGGACGCGGCCGCGGGTAGCGGCGGCGCGGCGACGGGGGTCGGCGTTGCCGGCTGCTGCACGATGCGGTCGCGCACCGCCGGGTCCTTCAGCAGCGCGACGCGCATGATCTCGCGCGCCTTCGGGGCCGAGGCGCCGGCTCCAAAGCCACCGTGCTCGGTGAGCACCGCCATGGCGTAGCGGGGATCGTCGGCCGGAGCGAAGGCGATGAACCACGCGTGGTCGCGCTGGCTCCAGGCGCCCTCGGCGCCGTGGGCGCCGACGCCGCCGTTGTAGCCGTGCGACTGCGCCGTGCCGGTCTTGCCCGCCATTTTGATTGGACCGAGGTTGAGGTCCGCCGCAGCGCCCCCTGCCGTGCCGAAGGTGGTCACGTCGATCATCGCCTGGTGGAGGAACTCCATGTGCTCGGGCTTCCACGGCAGCGGCGTCACCGCCCCGGGAGGCGGTTGCTCGACGCCGCCGATCGAGCGCACCAGCCGCGGGTAGAGCGCCTGCTTGCCGTTGGCGATGCGTGAGCACATCACACACAGCTGCAGCGGATTGACGTTCACATAGCCCTGGCCGATCCCCATGCTGGGCGTCTCGCCCGGGTGCCAGACCGGGTCCTTCGGGAAGGCGCGGCGCTTGTACGCCGTGGTCGGGATCAACCCGGCCCGCTGGCTCGGAATGCCGATATTGTAGAGTTGGCCGAGGCCCATCGTGGTCGCCGTCTTGGCGACCGGATCAGGCCCTCCGATCCGCAAGGCGAGCTGGTAGAAGTAGATGTCGCACGAGTGGGCGATGCCGCCCTTCATGTCGAGCGTGCCGTGCGCCTCGTCGCAGTGCCAGGGACGGCCGCCCCAGAACCAGACCTTGTTGCAGGTGTACTTGGTATCCGGCGGGATGCCCATTTCCAGCGCGGTCAGCGCCACCATGGTCTTGAAGGTCGACCCGGGCGGATAGGTGGCGTTGACCGTCTTGTTGATCAGCGGCTTGCGGTCATAGTCGGCCAGCTCGCGGTACTCGGGGCCGGTGAGGCCCTTGACGAAGCGGTTGGCGTCGAAGCTGGGCGCAGAGAGCATGCAGAGCACGTCGCCGGTGCGGCAATCCATCATCACCGCGGCGCCGGAGTCCGAGCCGAACACCTCCAGCGCCCGGTTCTGGATGTCGGCGTCCAGCGTCAGCTTCAGCGTCTCGCCGGGCGTGGACGGCACGTCGCCGCCCGGGTCCTCGCGCACCACCCGGCCCTTGACGTCGACCTCGACCTTCTTGGCGCCGGGCTTGCCCCGCATCGGCAGGTCGTAGGTCTTCTCCAGCCCCGCCTTACCGATCCGGAAGCCGGGGTTGAGCAGGATCGGGTCGGAGTTGGGCCCGTCCTTGGTCACGTCCTCCTTGGAGACCTTGGCGACGTAGCCGATCACGTGAGCGAAGGCGGCGGGGTAGCCGTAGACGCGGATGTCGCCCATGTCGGCGGTGACCCCGGGCAGCTCCGGCGCGCGCACGTTGATGCGCGAGAACTCCTCCCAGGTCAGGTCCTCCAGCACCGTCACCGGGGCGCGGCGCGGCGCGTCGTTGACGTCCTGGATCAGCCGCTCGCGGTGGGCGTCGTCGAGCGGCACCAGCTTCTGCAGCCGCCCGAGCAGCTCCTCGACGTCGGTGCTCTCGTCGCGGCTGACGTAGAGGCGGAAGTCGGGGCGATTGGACGCCAGCACCACGCCGTTGCGGTCGAGGATCAGCCCGCGCGGCGGCGGCTGCAGGCGCGACTGGAACTCGTTGTTGAGCGACAGGGTCTTGTACTTGGCCGCCTCGACCAGCTGCAGGTAGGCGAGCCGGCCCGACAGCGCCACCATGCCGACGCCGGCGACGGCGCCCATCAGGAAGGCGCGGCGGTGGAAGACGCCCTGACGCTCGTTGACTTCGTTGAAGTAGATCTGCGGGTTCATCGGAAACGCACGTCCGCATCTTCGTAGCGCACCGTAAGACGGTGCGCGAACGGGAACAGGATCAGGGTGGCGAGGTACTGCCAGGCGAGGGCGACGAGGCTGGGCGCGTCGCCGGCGGCCATGGTCATCAACAGGTAGCCGAGGCCGAAGCCGGCGGCGGTCGCCGCGGCGTACCAGGCCCAGACGACCACGAAATCCTGCCCGGTGATCAGCCGGCGCACCATCAGCACGCCGGCGTAGGTGGTCAGCAGGCACAGCGGCCACAGGCCCTGCGGGCCGTACCAGAAGGTGTCGAGGAACAGGCCCAGCAGCAGCAGCGCGAACGGCGGCAGCACCGAGGGCCGGATCAGCGCCCAGGCGAACGCGACCACCATCGGGAACACCGGCTCGGGCAGCGCCAGGCCGAAGATGTGCAGCGGCGTCGCCAGCACCAGGGTGGCGGCGACGCACAGCAGCAGCGGCAGGCCCAGCCAGCCGAGCGGATTCATCGGCCGCGCGGCGCCGATTCCGGAGGCCGTCATAGCGGCACGTCGGTCTCGCCGTTCTGGTCCGGCGAGGGCCTGGGCCTGGGCGGCGTCGCCGGCTTGGCAGCCGGACGTTTGACGGCGGCGGTCTTGGCTGCCGGGGTCTTGGCGGCCGGAGTCTTGGTGGCGGGGGCTTTGGCAGCCGGCGTCTTTGCTGCTGGCGCCTTGGCGGCCGGCGGCCGGATGACGGGCGCCTTGATCGCGGGCTTGGCGGCGAACGTGGCTGAGCCAAGCGGCTTGACCGCCGGCTTGGCGGCCAGCTTCGCGGCGGGCCTGGGCGCCGGCTTCGCTGCGGCGCGGCTGGCGGGGGCGCTGGTCGGCGCGACGATCGACTGGCTGGGCTCCTCGGTCATCGCCGTCGGCAGCTCCTTCGGCGCCAGCGCCTGCTCGTTGGCGATCTGGGCGAAGTCGGTGAACAGCAGGATCTGCACGTAGTCGATCGGCGCGGCGTCGCTGTCGAGCGCCACCCGCCAGGTCCCGTCGAAGCCCTTCACCACCGTCCCCACCGGCAGGCCGCGCGGGAAGACGCCGCCGTCGCCGGAGGTCAGCGCCCGGTCGCCCTCCTTCAGCGCCTCGGCGGCGCGCACGTAGGCGAGCTTGGGCGAGCCGCCGCCATCGCCGGTGAGGATCGCCCGTCCATTCGTCCGCACCAGGATCACCGGCGTGCGGCTCTCCGCGTCGGTAAGCAGCAGAATGCGGCTGACGTGGTCGGAGACGCCGACGATGCGGCCCACGAGGCCGTGCTCGGACAGCACCGGATTGCCCTCGGTGACGCCCTTGTCGCGGCCGGCGTCGGCGAGTCGGGTGTTGGCGAACGGGCCGCGCGAGTCGGCGATGGTCTGGGCCGCCACGTGCGGCAGCGGCGGGTCGGTGCGGATGCCGAGCACCGCGCGCAGGCGGCCGTTCTCCAGCTGCGCGGCGGCGAACTGATCCTTCACACCCTGGGCGGTGACCAGCTCGGCCTTCAGGCGCCGGTTCTCGGAGACGGCGAAGAAGTAGCCGCGCACGTTCTCCAGCCCCGAATGGGTCCAGCGCACCGGCGCGGAGAGCACGTTGCCCACCGGCGCCGCCACCGCGTCGACGACATGGCGGGCCGTGTCATAGGCCCCGGCCTTCATCGGATCGCGCTGGTGTCCCAGCAGCAGGGCGGCCGCGATGATTGCGGCGATGACCAGCGCCGCGCCAGCCGACCACGTCAGCGGGACCCTGATATCGCCGAACGGACCATCCCTGAGGGACAATCACCGCCTCCCGGAGCCCCCGCCCCGCTCGCCAGAGGCGAGCTAGTTAAGAGAAGAGCGCGCCCCCGAACGCGAAACCAGTTCCCACTTTCGCTGGGGGCGCTCCCGAATCAACAGTTTAGGGTCAGGCGAACGTCGATTCCAGGACGCCTTTGGTCCACTTCGGGTGTTCGAGCACTTTGCCGCACCCGAGCGCGACGCAGGACAGCGGATCGTCGGCGACCGTGACCGGCAGGCCGGTGTGGTCGCGGATCTCCAGGTCGAGGCCGCGCAGCAGCGCCCCGCCGCCGGTGAGCATGATGCCCTTGTCGGCGATGTCGGCGGCCAGTTCCGGCGGCGTCGCTTCCAGCGCCACCTTCACCGCCTCGACGATCTGCGCCACCGGCTCGGCGACCGCGTCGGCCGCCTGCTTCTCGGAGATGCGCACCTCGCGCGGCACGCCCTGCATCAGGTCGCGGCCCTTCACGTCGATGGCCAGGCCATGGCCGTCCTCCGGCGTGCGGGCGGTGCCGATCTCCTTCTTGATCCGCTCGGCCGTGGTCTCGCCGATCAGCAGGTTATGGTGGCGGCGCATGTAGCTGATGATCGCCTCGTCCATGCGGTCGCCGCCGACCCGCTCGGAGCGGGTGTAGACGATGCCCGACAGCGACAGCACGGCCACCTCGGTGGTGCCGCCGCCGATGTCGACCACCATCGAGCCGGTAGGCTCGTGGATCGGCAGGCCGGCACCGATCGCCGCGGCCATCGGCTCGTCGATCAGCCCGACGCGGCGGGCGCCGGCGTTCAAGCACGAATCGTTGATCGCCCGGCGCTCGACCGCCGTCGCGCCCGACGGCACACAGACGATCACCTTGGGGTTGGTGAAGCCGCGCCGGTTATGCACCTTGCGGATGAAGTGCTTGATCATCTCCTCGGCGACTTCGAAGTCGGCGATGACGCCGTCGCGCATGGGGCGGATCGCTTCCATGTGGCCGGGCGTGCGGCCGAGCATCATCTTCGCCTCTATCCCGACGGCGTGGACCTGCTTGCGGCCGCCGACGTTGCGGAGCGCCACCACCGAGGGCTCGTTCAGCACGATGCCTCGACCCTTCATATAGATCAGGGTGTTGGCCGTGCCGAGGTCGATGGCGATATCGTTGGAGATGACGCCGAAGAGGGACGAGAACATTCCGGACTCTGAGGAAGAAGGGCTGAAGAACGCAGTGACTGCCGTCCCTCGAGCCTTTGGTTGCGATTCGCCGGCGCCCCCTCCGGCGCCCACGCTGCTTCCTGACCTTAAGGCCTTGGCGGACACACCGGATTTGCCCCGATGCGGGGGCGATTGCAAGGGCGCAATCAGGGTACGTGACGCCGCAGGCTCAGGCCAGCGCCGCCAGCACCACGCCGAGGGCCGTCAGGCCGGCCGCCGCCAGCTGCCAGGGGGTGAGCCGCTCGGCGAACACGCGCCGCCCGGCGACCGCCGCCATCGGCATCTCGACCATGCCCACGGCCCTGACCGGCCCGGCCGGCGAGAAGGCGATGGCCGTGAACCAGCCGGCCGAGGCGATCGCGCCGCAGAGGCCGGCGCCCAGCGATTGGCGCCAGCTGGCGACCACCGCCCGCAGCGCCTGCGGCCGGCGCAGCGCCAGCACCATGGTCAGCCCCGACGACTGCAGCGCCTGGGCGACCGTCACGCTGGTGATGGCGGCCAGCACGTGCGCGTGCGGTTCCAGCGCCAGCTCCGCATGGCGGTAGGCGTTCAGCGAGAAGCCGAAGCAGAGGCCGGAGATCAGACCGAACAGTGCGCCCGACAGCGGCTGCGGCCCGCCGGCGCCCTTCGGCCAGGTCAGCACCGCCAGCCCCAAGGTGGTGATCGCCACGCCGCCCCAGGCCAGCGGATGCAGGTTGTCGCCGAATACCGCCAGGCCGATCACCGCCGAGAGCGGCAGCGAACTCTGCTGCAGCGCCGTGCCGATCGCAAAGCCGGCGCGCCGCATCGCCACCAGCAGCGCGGCGGAGGCCAGCAGCTGGGCCAGCGCGCCGCTCGAGACCGCCAGCCAGAAGACCAGACCGAAGCTGAGCCGCGCGCCCGGCGAGACCGCCGCCGCCAGCGCCCACAGCAAGATCGAGAACGGCAGCCCGAACAGGAACCGCACCAGCGTCGCGCCCCACGGCCCGGCGTCGCCCATGAGGCCGCGCTGCAAGGCGTTGCGCATGACCTGGAACGCGGCCGCGCCGATGGTGATGGGGATCCAGAGCATCTCGATGCGGCCAGGCCCCTCACCTCACCTCTCCCCGCCTTCGCGGGGCGAGGGCTACGGAAGCGAGCGGCGGCGTCACCAGCGCTCCGCTTCCCCTGCCTATCAGTAGCCCGCTCCCACGCCAGTGGGAGAGGTGAGGTGAGGGTTTTCGGGCCCTAGAACCCGCTCGCCACGATCGGCTCCGGCGCGGACTTTTCCTTCCGCGCCGAGAGGTTGTTCAGCGCGTTGACGTAGGCCATGGCGCTGGCGGTGAGGGTGTCGGTGTCGGCGGCCTGGCCGGTGGCGATGCGGCCGTCCTCCTCCAGCCGCACCGAGACCTGCGCCTGCGCATCGGTGCCCTCGGTCACGGCGTGCACCTGGAAGAGCCGCAGCACCGCCGCGTGCGGGGTCACCTCCTGGATGGCGTTGAACACCGCGTCGACCGGCCCGTCGCCGGTGGCGACCGCCGACTTCTCGACGCCGTCGACCACCAGGGTCAGCTGCGCCTCCTGCGGCCCCTCGGTGCCGGCGATCACCCTGAGCGTCTTCACCTGGATCCGGTCCGCGCCCCTGGCCAGGGCGTCGTCGACGAGGGCGATGAGGTCGTCGTCGAAGACGTGCTTCTTCTTGTCCGCCAGGTCCTTGAAGCGGCCGAAGGCCTCGTTGAGGGCGTTCTGGCCGAGGTCGTAGCCCAGCGCCTTCAACTTCTCGCGGAAGGCGTGGCGGCCGGAGTGCTTGCCCATGATCAGGTTGGTGCCGCCCTGGCCGACGTCCTCGGGGCGCATGATCTCGTAGGTCTCGGCGTTCTTCAGCATCCCGTCCTGATGGATGCCGCTCTCGTGGGCGAAGGCGTTCTTGCCGACGATGGCCTTGTTGAACTGCACCGGAAAGCCGGTGATCGCCGAGACGTAGCGGCTGGCGCGGGTGATGTGCTGCGTGGCGATCCGGGTCGGGAACGGCAGCTTGTCGGCGCGCACGCGCAGCGCCATCACCACCTCCTCGAGCGCGGCGTTGCCGGCCCGCTCGCCGATGCCGTTGACCGCCAGCTCCACCTGCCGCGCGCCGGCCTGCACCGCCGAGAGGCTGTTGGCCACCGCCAGCCCCAGGTCGTTGTGGCAGTGGGCGGAGAAGACCACCTTGTCGGCCCCCGGCACCCGCTCGATCAAGTCGCGGAACATCTCGCCGTACTCGGACGGATAGGAATAGCCGACCGTGTCCGGCAGGTTGATGGTGCCGGCGCCGGCCTTGATCGCCGCCTCGACGCAGCGGGCCAGGAAGTCGTGCTCGGTGCGGGTGGCGTCCTGCGCCGACCACTCGACGTCGCCGCAGAGGTTGCGCGCGTGGGTCACCGACCCGGTGATCGAGTTCAGCACGTCCTCCTGGGTCATCCGCAGGATGTAGTCGCGGTGCTGCGGGCTGGTGGACAGGAAGGTGTGGATGCGGCCGCGCCTGGCCGGCTTGATCGCCTCGGCGGCGCGCTCGATGTCGGCGATGCCTGCGCGGGCGAGGCCGCAGACGGTGCTCTCGCTGACGATCTTGGCGATCTCGCGCACGGCCTCGAAGTCGCCGTTGGAGGCGATCGGGAAGCCGGCCTCGATCACGTCGACCCCCATCTCCTCGAGGATCTTGGCGAGCTCCAGCTTCTCGTCGAACGACATCGAGGCGCCGGGCGACTGCTCGCCGTCGCGCATGGTGGTGTCGAAGATGATGACGCGGTCCGGCTCGGACGCGGCGCCGGTGTCTGGGGTGGTCATTGGATTTTCAGTCTCTTCGCAAGGTTGGGCTTGGGCGGGGTGTCGATGCCCCTGAGCGCCCGGCCCGCGAAGAACGCGCGCCTAGGAGAGCGCCCAGGGGCCGCTAAGCCCCAGCGCGATGAGAAGAAGCAGGCTGTCGCCGCAGGTGCGCATGGTGCTGGGCGTGTAGACCGATCCGCCCGGGCGGACAAGCGTCCGGCCCGCGGCCCAGCGACGCTGCCGGCGAGCCGGCTGGCGAAGCTGAACGCGCGATAACGGCGCCGCTCCGGCCCCATTCAGGCGCCGCGGCGCAATCTCCCGGCCATGGCGAGCGAAGGGATGTCCCCAGGCCGCTCGCAGAGGGAGTTGATGAGATGAAGAAGTTGCTCATCGGGGCAGCCGCCCTGATCACCGCCGCCGCCCCGATCGCCGCCTCCGCGGCTCCGTTCCACGGCGGGCGTACAGCCGCGGTCGCCTACCACAACGGCTGGCGCGGCGACCACCGCGGCGGCAATGGCGGCGCGGCGCTGGCGGCGGGCCTGTTCGGCCTGGTCGTCGGGGCGGCCATCGCCAGCTCCGACCGGCCCGACTACGCCGCGCCGAGCTATGGCTACGGCTATGGCGATTGCGGCTGGCGGACCGAAGCGGTACGCGGCCCCTACGGCCGGATCCACTACGAGCAGGTCCAGGTCTGCGACTGACCCGCCTGACACAGCCTGCCACGGCTATGACGGCCGCCGCCTCGCGCGGCGGCTGTCTCGCATTTGGCGGCGCCCCGTGCGGCGCTGCCTGGAACGCCAGCGCGCCACGGGCGCTAAGGCTTTTCGTTGGGGAAAGCCAAAGGACCCGTGCCCATGCCCCCTCGCAAAGCGCCCGACCCCAACGCCACGCCGCCGCGGACCGTCGCCATCGTGGTCGGCAGCCTCAGGGAAGGCTCCTACAGCCGCCAGGTCGCCCGGGCGCTGATCGACCTGACGCCGCCGACGCTGGCCTGCCGCTTCGTCGAGATCGGCGACCTCGGCCTCTACAACCAGGACCTCGACCCCAAGCCGCCCGCCAGCTGGACCCGGTTCAGGGACGAGCTGCGCGCCAGCGACGCCGTGCTGTTCGTCACCCCCGAGTACAACCGCTCGATCCCCGGCGGGCTGAAGAACGCCCTCGACATCGGCTCGCGCCCCGAAGGCGAGAGCGTGTTCGACGGCATGCCGGCCGGCGTCGTCAGCGTCACGCCCTATAAGCTGGGCGCGTTCGGAGCCAACCACGCGCTGCGCCAGACCTTCGTGTTCCTCAACATGCCGGTGATGCAGCAGCCGGAGGCCTACCTCGGCGACGCCGCCAACCTGCTGGACGGCGCCGGCAAGCCGAAGAGCAAGGAGACCGCCAAGTTCCTCGGCGACTTCATGGCCGCCTTCGCCAAATGGGTCGACGCCACCCGGGACCTCGGCCACGAGTCGTTCACCGCGTTCATGCGCCGCCGCGCGGCCATCGCCGCGGCCTTCGTCAACGGCGAGGCCGAGCCGCTGGACGAGATCCTCACCCGCAGCGATCCGGCGACCTTCTTCGCGCCCAGCGGCGACGGCGCCGAAGGGGCCGAGGCGGTGGCGGAGCGCTACGACGCCGACGTCCGCTCGTTCGCGCCGAAGGGCGAGAACCGGCTGGAGGTGCTGCAGGCCCGGGCCAGCGGCGACCTGGCCTTCTGGACCGGCTACCAGCACGCCAGGGCGCGGCTGAAGGGCAAGGACGAGCCGATCCCGATGAGCCTGCGCGTCACAGAGGTGTTCCGCTTCGAGGAAGGCGGCTGGAAGCTCGCCCACCGCCACGCCGAACAGTCGGGCGCGCCGCCGAGCTAGGCGAGGCTGAAGCCGGGCAGCCGGCTCGCGCGCCGATCGAAGGCCAGGGTGTGCGTGCAGCCGCTGTCGGCGGCGATGGCTCCGATGAACGCATCGGTGAAGTCAACATTGGCTTCGACCACCGCGATCACCGCCGCCGCGGCTGCTCGCGGGTGTTCAATCAACAGGCTGTCGGCGCCGAGCAGGCCCTTGATCACCGCGGCAATCTCAGCTCGACGGAACCTGTATTGGCGTTCCAGGACCCACACGAGCTCCGCCAGGACGACGGCTCCGACGAAGCCGGGCGATTCCTCGCTGAGTTGCCGTTCGAGGATACCCGCGGCTCGCGGTGATTGGACCGGGTCGTCGAAGGTGAGATATCGGACGAGGATGTTGGTATCGAGGCCGATCACGGCTCGTTCGACCGTTCAAACCTCTCGACGGCGCCGGCCTTAATCGCGTCATCCATCTCCTCGAGGCTCACCGGAGGACCATCGTACTTTAGGATACCCCTCAGCGCGGACACCGGCAGCACCGGCGCCAACATCACCGTGCCGTCGTGCGTGACCAGATACCGTATCTTGCTGCGCGGCTTCAGCCCCAGACGATCGCGGATTTCCTTGGGTATCGTTGTCTGGCCCTTTGCGGTGACAGTGGATTGAGTCATCTTCATTCCTTACATTTTCAAGAATGTAAGGATCAATGCCGATCCGATCAAGCCGCCTCGCCGTCGTCGCCCGCCGCCGCTTCGCGCGCCCGCAGCCAGCGCCGCGCCAGCATCGCCGAGCCGACCCAGATCGCCAGCACCACCGCCAGCAGGCCGAGCTGCAGCAGCCCGCCGCCGTTGAAGGCCGCGGTCACCGTGCCGCCGGCGAAGGCGGTGAGCAGTATCTTCGGCAGGATGCCGACCGCGGTGCCGAGGGCGAAGTCGCGGCGTCGCACGCGCGCCGTCCCGGCCGCCATGTTGACGACGATGAAGGGCGCGGCCGGAACCAGGCGGATGATCAGGCTGGCCATGAAGCCGTTCTTGCCGATCAGCGCCATGAAGCGCTCGACGCCGCGGCTCCTCAAGTCGCGGATCAGCCCGCCGCCGAAGAGGCGGCCGAGCTCGAAGCCGATCAGCGCCGAGACGAAGGTGCCGATCCACGAATAGAGCGAGCCCAGCCACGGCCCGAACACCACGGCCGCTGCCGCGATCAGCACCACCTGCGGCGCGCCCAGGAAGGCCAGCGCCGCGAACGCCGCCACCGCCGCCGGCAGCGCCCACGGCCCATGCGCCAAAGCCAGCCACCGCTCGACGCCCGCCCGGCCGGTCAGCCCCAGCGCCGGCGCGCCGGCGAGGAACACCACCCCCACCCCGCCGAACAGCACGAACGCCACCACCAGCGAGCGCCAGGCCCTGGCGTCCATGTTGGTGAGGAAGTCGATCAGACGGCGCATCGGCGCGGCCTTATAGCGGCGCTGCGCCCTGCGTCACGCCCGCAACGCCACCAAGATCGCGGCCGCCTGGCCCAAAAAGCCCGCGCATCCGTCTCCGCACGGCCAAGCTTGGCCGATGTTGCCCACGGCCGCCCCCCCGCGTAAACAGCGCCCGCCCCAAACCTCGACAAATCGGGAGTCGCCATGTTCGCCCAGTCGGCCGCCCTGGCTCGCGTCAAGCCCTCCGCCACCCTGGCGGCGGACGCCAAAGCGCGTGAGCTGCGGGCCGCGGGCAAGGACGTGATCTCGCTGGCCGCCGGCGAGCCCGACTTCGACACCCCGGACAACATCAAGGACGCCGCCATCAAGGCGATCCGCGACGGCAAGACCAAGTACACCAACGTCGACGGCATCCCGGAGCTGAAGGAGGCCATCTGCGCCAAGTTCGGCCGCGAGAACGGGCTCTCCTACAAGCCGGCCCAGGTCAACGTGTCGCCGGGCGGCAAGCCGGTGATCTTCAACGCCATGGTCGCCTCCCTGAACCCCGGCGACGAGGTGGTGATCCCCGCGCCCTACTGGGTGAGCTACCCGGACATGGTGCTGCTGGCCGGCGGCGAGCCGCGCTTCGTGCGCACCTCGGCCGAGCGCGGCTTCAAGATGCAGCCGGCCGACCTGGAGGCGGCGATCACGCCGAAGACCCGCTGGCTGATCCTCAACTCGCCGTCCAACCCCTCCGGCGGCGCCTACAGCCGCGCCGAGCTCAGGGCCATCGCCGACGTGCTGCTGCGCCACCCGCAGGTCTGGGTGCTCACCGACGACATGTACGAGCACCTGGTGTTCGGCGACTTCGAGTTCGCGACGATCGCGCAGGTCGAGCCGGCGCTCTACGAGCGCACTCTGACCATGAACGGGGTCTCCAAGGCCTACGCCATGACCGGCTGGCGGATCGGCTACGCGGCCGGCCCGGAGCCGCTGATCAAGGCGATGGCCAAGGTGATGAGCCAGACCACCTCCAACCCGTCGTCGATCTCGCAATGGGCGGCGGTGGAGGCGCTGAACGGGCCGCAGGACTTCATCAAGCCCAACGCCAGGCTGTTCGAGGAGCGCCGCGACCTGGTGGTCTCGATGCTGAACCAGGCCAGGGGCATCCACTGCCCGACGCCGGAGGGCGCCTTCTACGTCTACCCGTCGGTCGAAGGGCTGATCGGCAAGACCGCGCCGAGCGGCAAGCCGATCGGCTCGGACGAGGACTTCGCCGTCGAGCTGCTGGAGAGCGAGGGGGTGTCGGTGGTGTTCGGCGCGGCGTTCGGCCTCTCACCCTTCTTCCGCATCAGCTACGCGACCTCGAACGCCAACCTGGAAGACGCCTGCGCCCGCATCCAGCGCTTCTGCGGCCAGGTCGGCTGAGCCGGCCGCCGGCGGCGCGCCAAGGCGGGCGCCCATAGCGGCCGATCGCGCGTTGTCGCCCTGTCGGACCAGGCAGGGAGTCGCGGGTGGCGGGCAGGCGAGATCGGCCGGGACGCACGGCGCTGGAAGCGCTCAGCTTCTTCATGGCCGACATGCAGGCAGGGATCGGCCCGTTCCTCGGCGTGCTGCTGCTGGCGCACGGCTGGCGGGCCGGCCCGATCGGCACGGTGATCAGCATCGGCGCGGTGGCCGGCATGATGGCCGTCGGACCCTGCGGCGCCATGGTCGACGCCACCTCGCACAAGCGCAGCTGGATCGCCGTCGCCGGCCTGCTCAGCCTCTCCGCGTCGGGGCTGGTGCTGGTCTCGCAGCAGCCCTGGGTGATCGGCGCCTCGCAGATCGTCGCCTGCGTCGCCGGCGCGGCGCTCGGCCCGGGCATGGTGGGCCTGACGCTGGGCGTCGCCCACCAGGCCGGCTTCAACGCCCAGAACGGCCGCAACCAGGCCTTCAACCACGCCGGCAACCTGGTCGGCGCGGCGCTCTCCGGCGTGCTCGGCTGGCGCTTCGGCTTCGCGGCGGTGTTCTGGCTGGCGGCCGTCTTCTCGGTCCTCTCGATCGCCAGCGTGTTCGCCATCCCCCGGGCGATCATCGACCATGACGAGGCGCGCGGCCTCGCCGACGCCCCCGGCGAGTCCCACCGCCCGCGCGGCTGGGCGAGCCTGTTCGAATCGCGGCCGCTGCTGGTCGCCGCGGCGGCGCTGATGCTGTTCTACCTCGGTGACGCGGCCATGCTGCCGCTCTACGGCATGGCGGTGGTGGCGGCCCACCGCGGCGACCCGGCCGGCTTCGTCGCCACCACCATCGTCGTGGCGCAGGGGGTGATGGTGGTGACGTCGCTCGTGGCGATGAGGCTCGCCGCCCGGCGCGGCTACTGGCTGGTGCTGCTCGTCGCCTTCGCGCTGCTGCCCATTCGCGGGCTGCTGGCGGGCTCGCTGATCGTCGGCTGGGGCGTCTGGCCGGTGGAGATGCTCGACGGCGTCGCCTCGGGCCTGCTCAGCGTCGCCGCGCCCGGGCTCATCGCCCAGATCATGGACGGCACCGGCCGGGTGAACGCGGCCCAGGGCGCGATCATGGCGGCGCAGGGCTTCGGCGGCGCGGTCAGCCCCGCCCTCGGCGGCTGGATCGCCCAGGCGATGGGCTATCCGGCCGCCCTGGCGACGCTCGGCGCCTTCCCCCTGGTCTCCCTGGCCCTCTGGCTCGCCTTCGCCCGCACGCTACGGCCGCACGCCGCGGCGAGGGCCAGATCGAGCTGATCGACGCGCAAACTCCCTTCCCCCTTGCGGGGTTAGGGATGCACGCATCTCGCCATGAAGCCTCCCCGCCCCTCAATGGGGCGGGGGCAGGGGGTGGGGTGTACCCCCCCCGCGGTGCTGAGTAAGCTCAGACGGCGCCGACGCCGAAATCACCTCTCCGGCAGCGCGGAGCTTCCACCCCATCCCCGGCCCTTCCCCCTCAGGGCCCTCAATGGGGAAGGGCCGCCGCCCTCGGGCGGGCGGGCCTAGGCGGGTTGGTTCAGCCGCGCCGCCGCCGCCCTCGCCTGCGCCAGCCGCACGGGCATGATCGCCTCCATCCGCTTGCGCGCCAGCGCCAGCACCTCCGGCGGGGCGGTCTCCGGGCGGCCGGCGTCGAACGGCGGCGCGGGAGCGTATTCGATGTTGAGCTGCAGCGCCTGGGCGAAGGTCTCGCCGGCCAGCTCGGCGGCCACCGTCAGCGCGAAGTCGAGCCCGGCGGTGACGCCGCCGCCGGTGATCACGTCGCCGTCGCGCGCCACGCGGGCGGGGTCCGGCTCGACGCCGAACAGCGTCAGCATGTCGCGCCAGGCCCAGTGGCAGGCCGCGCGCCGGCCCTTGATCAGCCCGGTGGCCGCCAGCACCAGCGAGCCGGTGCAGACCGAGGTGAGGTACTTGGCGCCGGCCGCCAGCCGCGTCGCCTCAGCCATGAACGCCGCGTCGTTGATCACCTCGGTGGCCGCCAGCCCGCCGGGGAAGAAGATCAGGTCGCAGCGGTCGATGTCGGCGAGCCGCGCCGTGCCGGCGAAGGTCAGCCCGCCTTCCGAGACGACCGCCCCGCCCGGCTCGGAGGCGACGATGGTCTCGGCGCCCGGGATGCGGCTGAACACCGTGTGCGGGGCGGTGAAGTCGAGCTGGGTCATGCCGGCGTAGATCGCCGCGACGATGCGGAACGGGGCCTCGGTCATCGCGCGTCTCCTGCCGTTGACGCCTGCCTTATGCCCGGTTTATGCATCGGCCGAAATGACAAGCTTCCCTCTTTTTCGCCATGACCCATCGCCTCGGCCTGCTGATCTTCCCGGACTTCCAGCTGCTGGACGCCGCCGGCCCGATCGCCGCCTTCGAGATCGCCGGCCGACACCCGGGCGCCGGCTACCGGATCGAGGTGCTGGCCGCCGAGGCCGGCCCGGTCGCCAGTTCGTCCGGCGTCGCCATGACCGCCGCCCGCTTCGACCCCGCCGCCCGCTACGACACGCTGATGGTCGCCGGCGGCGACGGCACGCGCACCGCCTCGCACGACGAGGCCCTGCTGGCCGGCATCCGCGCCGCCGCAGCGAGCGCCGGCCGGGTCTCCAGTATCTGCTCGGGGGCCTTCCTGCTCGCCGCCGCCGGCCTGCTGGAGGGTCGCGCCGCCACCACCCACTGGTCGCGGGTCGACGACTTCGCGCGTCGCTTCCCGCACTTGCGGCTGGAGCCGGATCGCATCTTCGTGCGCGACGGGCCGGTGTGGACTTCGGCCGGCATCACCGCCGGCATCGACCTGGCCCTGGCCATGATCGCCGAAGACCTCGGCGAGGCGGTCGCCAAGAGCACCGCCCAGCAGCTGGTGGTCTATCGCCGCCGGCCGGGCGGGCAGTCGCAGTTCTCCGCGCTGCTGGAGCTGGAGCGGCCGCAGGCGCGCTTCTCGGCCCTGATCGGCTGGGCGCGCGAGCGGCTGGCCGAGCCGCTGAGCGTCGAGCAGCTCGCCGACCGCGCGGCGATGAGCCCGCGCCACTTCGCCCGCGCATTCGCCGCCGAGACCGGGGTCACCCCCGCCAAGGCGATCGAGCGGCTGCGCGTCGAGGCGGCCCGCGCGCGCGTCGAGGGCGGGCCGGAGCCGATCGATCGCATCGCCGGCGACGTGGGCTTCGGCGATCCGGAGCGGATGCGCCGCGCCTTCCTGCGCGCCTTCGGCCAGCCGCCGCAGGCGCTGCGCCGCGCCGCCCGCGGCCTGGACGCGGCCGCGTGACCGGCGCGCCGTGAGCGGGCTTCGCAAGCGCTCGCTGGCGCTCGCTGGACACCGCACCTCGCTGGCGCTGGAGCCGCAGTTCTGGAGCGTGCTGGAGGCGCTGGCGCATTCGCGCGGCCTCAGCCTCGCCGGCCTCATCGCCGAGGTCGACGCCGGGCGCGGCGCGCGGCCGCTGGCGTCGGCGTGCCGCCTCGCCGCCCTCGCCTTCGCCGCGGAGGGGAAAGTCGGCACACACACGCTTTTCGCGGGCGGCGACGCCTCGGATGCTTGAAAAAGCGTGGGTGTGCCGACTTTTCGTCAGTAGCCCTGGTGGAGCGGCCGGGTCAGCGGCGCGGCGGCCGGCGGATGGCGCAGGATGGCGTGCGGCTCGGCGAAGATGGTCCAGGCGACGAACACGGCGATCACCAGCAGGCCGATGGCGAGCCAGATCCACGGCATCAGCGTGGCCTCGCTCTGCGCCTCGGCCTCGCTGCGCAGGCCCTCGGGATCCTCGAGATCAGCCATGTCCCCTCCGGCCCGCCAGCATGCGCGGCGGGCGGGAAAGACGCAACGCCAGAGAGAATGTGTTGCTGAGCGTCAGCCCTGCGGCTGGCCGGACGGCGCCATCGCCACGTGCGTGCGCGAGATCAGCGGATGGTTCAGACCACCGCCGACCGACACCATCGCCACCACGACCACAGCCACCACGAAAGCGGCGAACACCGCGGCGGCGGACGGCCCCAAGCCCCCGAACCTGCCCGGTCCCATAAGCTTACGTCTCCGTTGATATCCCCGCATTCAGAACGGGAGGCGGTAGATGGGGTTCCCAAGCCCACGTTTCCAGGTCGAAATGTAAGCTGCTGAGTCTGCCCTTAATCTTCGCCGTTTTTTCGGCCAAAGAGCCCGCGTTTCGAGCCCAGGATTCCCACCAGGATGCGTCTTCGCCCCGTCCTCTTCGCCTTTCTCGCCGCCGCCACCCTCGCCTGGTCCGCCCAGGCCCAGACCACCACCACCCCCGAGGAAGCGCGGGACCTGTATCAGTCGGAGCTCGGCCGGCAGTGCCCGGACAAGCACCTGGAGATGCTGTCGCAGCGCGACCTGCGCGACGGGCTCGACCAGTACATGCAGGGCCTGCCCGACGACGTCCGCGCCACGCTGCAGAAATCCGAGACGGCGCACTGCTCCTCGCAGGACGCCGGCGTCTCCTGCGTCAACCTCGCCGACGTCGCCGCCGCCAACGACCTGGGCCGCATGCAGGAGCTGGTGCAGTCGGTCTGCGCCTCGTTCCTGCGCTGCCGCGACGAGGGCGTCTGCGACTACGCGCGCTAGTGGAACGCCTTCGGCGGCGCGCAGACCTGATCGAATAGGCGCCTTCCTTCCCCCAGGCTGGGTATCGCGGATGATTGCCGCGGCGCTCATTGCGCTCAGTCTGTTCGGGGAGAGGCCTGCCAACCAGGCTAAGGCTAGTACCCGTCCTTCTCCAGCGCCTTGTAGAGCGCGTCCGGGAAGCGGCGATGCACCCACCAGTATTCCCAGGGGCGGGCGCGGGCGCGGGCCTCGATGAAGGCGTTGATGCGGCGCACGCCCTCCTCCACGTCGGCGGCCGTGCCGCCCTCGGCCGGCAACGGGATCGGCTCGGCGACGTAGACGCGGAAGCGCGCGCCCTTGGCGCGCTCCACCCAGCCGGGCTGCAGGTGGGCGCCGAAGCGCATGGCGAAGCGCACCGGCGCGTGCTGGGTGGCCACCAGGTGGCCGAAGAAGGGGGCCAGATGCCCCTCCTGGTACTTCTGGTCGGAGAGGACGCCGACGCTGAGGCCCTGGCTCAGGGCCGCCATGATCTCGCGCCCGCCCTTGGCGCCCTTCGGCGCGAACAGCTGCACCCCGTAGGCGCGGCGGCTCTCGCGCATCCGCGCGTCGATGTAGGGGTTGTTGACCCCTCGGTAGGCCAGCACGCCCTCGATGCCGGCCCTGACCTTGGCCGCCGCCATCACCTCGAAGTTGGAGAAGTGGCCGCTGACGAACACCGCCGGCCGGCCGGACGCCTTGATCTCCTCCAGCCGCTCCATGCCGATCAGCTCGAAACGGGCCGGGTCGGCCATGATCCTGTCGATCAGGAAGAACTCGAACAGCACCCGCCCGAAGCTCTGCCACTGGGCGCGGGCGATGCGCCGGCGCTCGGCGTCGTCCCATTCGGGGAACGCCAGCCTGAGGTTGCGCAGCACGGTGCGGTGGGTGCCGGTGCGCGGCCCGAACGTCCCCAGCAGCCAGGCGCCGAGATCCGACGCCGCGTCGATCGGCAGCACGCGCAGCAGCGCCGAGACCAGGTCGTAGCCGGCCGCCTCTAGCCGCCACTGGAGATGCCGAAGGCGCCGTGACACGGGGGCGCTACCTAGTGCCTCACGGGCGCCGCCACAATGGCGGCACGCGCCTTGCGGTTAACGCAGCCATACGTGCCGAAACGACACGCGACGAACCCACGGGGCCGCGAGCATGAGCGACGAGATCGATTTCCACCTGGGCAAGCGGATGCGCCGGCGCCGGCGGCTGCTCGGCCTGACCCAGCAGCAGCTGGCGAATGCCTGCGGCGTGCGCTTCCAGCAAATCCAGAAGTACGAGTGCGGCGCCAACCGCGTCTCGGCGGCCCGGCTGTGGCTGATCGCCGGAGCGCTGGAGGTGCCGGTCGGCTACTTCTTCGACGGGCTCGCCGAGCAGCCGGAAATGACCGCGGCGCGCGACCAGGCCGACGTGATCCACACCTACCGCCAGCTCGGCGACCCGCAGCGCCGGCGCCTGCTGGGCCTGGCCGGCCGGGTCGACCCCGACACCGACGCGGCCTGACGTCCGGCCGCCGCGCGCGGCGCGCGGCCGGTTGCCATCGCCGCGGCCCTGACCGATGATCTCGCCTGTTCAAGCGGGACGGCGGTTGATGCGAGCATTGATTGTGGGGCTGGCCGTGGCTGGCATGGCGGGATCGGCGGCGAGCGCCCAGGGGCCCGGAACCACGGTCTGGGGCGGCGGGGTAGAAACCTCCAGGGCGCCCACCGCGCCCGCCAGCGCGCGGCCGCGGGCCGAAGCGGAGATCAGGAAAGAGATCGGCGACGAGGGCGCGACGTTCCGCAGCGTGAAGGCTTCCGCTGTGGCGTCGATCAGGCACGGCGGACTCGGCGGTCCCATCGACGGGCCTGTGTCGGTCGTCTGCGGTCAATATGCCAAGCAGGGCCAGAGCGACTATTCCTGGTTCTTCGTCGCCATCAAGCGCGGCGAGATCTTGTGGACCGCCTCCGCTGTCACCGGCCAGCCCGGCGAGGCCTACGCCAGCTGCGAAGGCGCAGGCCTGACCAACTGAACCGGACGCCACCGAAACGCCCCACGCCTTCCGCGCCCGCGCCCGCGTGGTATGGGTGCGCATGCTTTCCGCCGCGCGCCTCGCCGAGCTCGACGCCTTCCTGCTGGAGCTGAACCGCGCCAGCGGCGCGGTGATCCTGCCGCTGTTCCGCGGCGACCACGGCATCGAGAACAAGGCCGCGCGCGGCGACTACGATCCAGTGACGCTCGCCGACAAGGGCGCCGAAGCGGAAATCCGCCGGCTGATCGCCGGCCGCTACCCCGAGCACGGCGTGATCGGCGAAGAGATGGGCGAGGACCGCCCCGACGCCGAGTTCGTCTGGGTGCTCGACCCGGTCGACGGCACCCGCGCCTTCGTGGCCGGACTGCCGGTCTGGACCACCCTGATCGCCCTGCGTTTCCAGGGCCGCCCGGTGCTGGGCTCGATCGGCCAGCCGTTCCTCGGCGAGGTGTTCGTCGGGCGCCCTGACGGCTCGCGCCTGGTCACCGCCAGCGGCGAGCGGGCGCTGAAGGTGCGCCGGGGCCTGCCGCTCACCGACGCCATCATCGCCACCACCGACCCCGAGGCCTGCTTCAACGGCGCCGAGATGGGGGCCTGGCGCCAGCTGCGCGCCGCCGCCCGCATCGCCCGCCTCGGCTGCGACGCCTACGCCTACGCCATGGTGGCCGCCGGCACGGTGGACCTGGTGGTGGAGTCGCGGCTGAAGAGCTGGGACGTCGAGGCCGCGGTGCCGGTGATCGAGGGGGCCGGCGGCATGGTCACCGACTGGCAGGGCGCGCCGATCGGCCGCCATGGCGGCCAGATGGCCATCGCCGGCGACCAGGCGGTGCTGGACGAGGCGCTGGTGGCGCTGAAGCACGCCGCCCGCTAGGGCGTGGCTTAGGCGACCGTCGCCGCCAGGGCGTCGAACTCGCGCCAGAAGACGGCGCGGATGGCGTCGGTCTCCTGCAGGATCTCGTGGTGCGAGCCGGCGATCTCGATGTACTCGCCCCTGGGGAAGCGGTCGGCGACGAGGCGCAGGGCGCGGTTGTCGACCACCTGGTCGTCGCCGGCGGCGAACACCGTCACCGGGATCTCCACCTTCGGCGGGCCGTCGCCGCGGCGCAGCTCGCCGATGGCGGCGAAGGCGAAGTCGAGCCAGCCCCAGGTCGGCGGCCCCAGCGCCAGGTCGGGATAGGCCAGCACCTGGTCGACGTTGCGCCGGTAGCGGCGCGCATCGTGGGTGAGCAGGTTGCCCTCGAACGGGGCGGGCGGCGCGCGCAGGTCGGCGCCCAGCACCAGCGCCCCGCCGAGGCCGGCGGCGCTCATGGCCGCGGCGGCTGCACGCGCCAGCCCCGGCGGCAGCGGCCGCGTGAAGATGCCGAGCATCGGCGCCGACAGCACCGCCGCGGCGAAGCGCCGCTCGCCCTTGGCCAGCGCCAGCGCCGTCAGGCAGCCGCCCATCGAGTGGCCGACCGCCAGCCACGGCTTCGGCAGCCGCGTCTCGAAGGCGGCGAGCAGCGCCGCGTAGTCGGTGAGCACGTCGGCGTAGCCGACCGCGTGACCCTTCAGCCGCTCGGGCAACAGCCGCAGCGACAGGCCCTGCCCGCGCCAGTCGTGGGCCAGCACCGTGAAGCCGCGCCCGGTGAGCTCGCCCACCACCTCGAAATACTTTTCGATCGGCTCGGTGCGCCCGCCGCTGAGCACCACCGAGCCGCGCGGCGCGCCTTGAGGGGGGAACAGCGCGGCCCGGAGCCGCCCGCCGCCCGCACCGGTGAACCATTCGGCCGACGCGCCCGCCGGAACCGGCGCGGCCTCAGTCCCGAAGAGCGGCGCGGCCTCGCCCAAGGCGCTAGCGCAGCTTGGCGAACAGCGCCTGCATCTTGCCCTGCAGTCCCATGGCCACGCCCATGTCGGACAGTTGCAGCTTGCCGGTCATCACCGCCGTCATCGGGTCGAGCTTGCCTTCGCCCATGGCGATCAGGTCGGCCATGGCGATGGTCATCGTCAGGTCGGCCGGCTTGTCCTCGTTGGTCACCGAGCCACCGTCGATGTAGACGACGCCGTCGCCCTTGAGATTGAACTTCAGCGTCTTGCCGAGGCCGGAGTCGGCGCCCACCGCCGTCTTCATCCGCTCGGTGAGCTCCTCTAGCTGCGACATCCGCGATCCCCTTCTCTTCAGGCGCCGCTCTTCCCGGCGGCGCGGCGGCGTTTTTGGCCGGGCGGGCGCCAAATGTAAACGCCGCTCGGACGCTAGGCGCCCCGACCGGCGCCGCCTAGGGTCGCGCCGGCCCACGACCAAGGAGGACGCCGCCATGCGCCTTGACGCGCCCCGCATCGCCCCGCTGCAGGACAGCGAGCTGACCGACGATCAGCGCCAGGCGCTGGCGCCGATGAGCGCGGGCGGCCGCTCGCCGCTCAACATCTTCCGCACCCTGGCCCGCGCGCCAAAGGCGCTGACGCGCTTCAACGAGTGGGGCGGCTACGTGCTCTCGCGCCGCAACAGCCTGCCGGCGCGCGAGCGCGAGATCGTCATCCTGCGGGTCGGCTACCTCTGCCGCTCGGGTTACGAGTTCACCCAGCACACCCGCATCGGTCTGAACGAGGGCCTGTCGCAGGACGAGATCGCCCGCCTCAAGCAGGGCGCGGACGCCGGCTGGTCGGACGCCGACGCCGCGCTGATCCGCGCCGCCGACGAGCTGGTGAAGGGCCACTTCGTCTCCGACGCGACCTGGGCCGCGCTCGGCCGCCATTTCGACGAGAAGCAGCGGATGGACGTGGTGTTCACCGCCGGCCAGTACACCCAGGTGTCGATGTTCCTGAACACCTTCGGCGTGCAGCTCGAGGCGGGGCAGACGCTGGACCCCGACCTCAGGGCCTGACGCACCGCAGCATCCTCGGGTCTGCGCATATTGTGGGCGCCGGCCGCCTCGTTTCTCGGCAGCCAAGCGATGTGACCCGGCCACCCTCGCCGGGGAGGCGAGCGCGGCTTTGTCCGCCCGCGGCGCTCCGATAGGCGAGGCTCTGCGAAGACATACGAGAGTGTTCACAAAAAATCAGAGCGCTCGCACGGTGGGTGGGTCCTAGAGCGTCTTCGCAGCGCCCCCTGTCGCGCGAGCCCTCGCTAACCTGGGGGCGTCTCTCCATGCTCGTACCTTCGCCTAAGTGGCTGGATACCGGCTCCAACGCCTGGCAGCTGGCCGCCGCGACCTTCGTCGGCCTGCAAAGCATCCCCGGACTGGTCGTCCTCTACGGTGGCCTGGTGAAGAAGAAGTGGGCCCTGAACTCCGCGTTCATGGCCCTCTACGCCTTCGCCGCCGTGATGGTGGTCTGGGTGCTGTGCGGCTACAACATGGCGTTCGGGAACAGTCTGTTTCCAAACCTGAACTTCATCGGCATCCCGCGGCTCGCGCTCGACGCCAACTTCATGCAACAGCAGGGAAACGTACCCGGTATCGCTGCCGGCATGCCCTCGATGGCCTTCCCGATGGCCACGCTGATGTTCTTTCAGTTCGTCTTCGCCGCCATCACGGTGATCATCCTCGCCGGCTCGCTGCTGGGGCGGATGAGCTTCAAGGCCTGGGTGCTGTTCGTGCCCCTGTGGATGCTGCTCGACTACACGGTCGGGGCCTTCAGCATCTGGGGCGGCGGCTGGCTCTCGCAGTGGGGCGTGCAGGACTTCTCCGGCGGCTACGTCATCCACCTGGCGGCAGGCGTCTCCGGCTTCGTGGCCGCCGCCATCGTCGGCCCGCGCCTGCAGGCCGACCGCGACAGCTTCGAGCCCAACTCCCTGCTCCTCGCCCTGGTCGGCGCGGGCATCCTGTGGCTGGGCTGGAACGGCTTCAATGGCGGCGACCCCTACTTCGCCAACGTCGACGCCGGCGTGGCGATCATGAACACCAACCTGTGCACCTGCGTCGCGCTGCTGGTCTGGGTGCTGATGGACACCCTGTTCAACGGCAAGCCGTCGGTGGTCGGGGCCATCAACGGGATGATCGCCGGCCTCGTCGGCATCACCCCCGGCGCCGGCTTCTGCGACGGCGTGGGGGCGATCATCATCGGCCTCGTCTGCGGCCTGGCGCCCTGGTTCTTCATGAACAAGATCCAGTCGACCCGGTTCTTCCAGCGCGTCGACGACACCCTGGGCGTGCTGTCCACCCACGCGGTCTCCGGCGTCATCGGCGGCCTGATGGTGGGCGTGGTCTCCAACCCGGCGATGCTCGAGTACATCGGCACCGACAAGGAAGCGCCCGGCGTCAGCGTCACCGGTGTGCTCTACGGCCCGGCGGGCTGGACGCAGCTGCTGCACCAGTTCGGCGCGGCGGTGTTCATCATCGCCTTCAACGCGGTGATGACCTTCGTTATCCTGCGGGTCATCGGCCTCTTCGTGAAGCTGCGGATGGATGATGCGACGCTCGCGATCGGCGACGACGCCGTGCACGGCGAAACGGCCTACAACTTCGAAGGTGGGTGATCTTTCCTTCCTCGGAACAGTCCCGGCGGGGGCGGCCATG
>DASXEN010000057.1:0-35334 GCA_036490095.1 Caulobacteraceae bacterium | reverse complement strand
GGCTTCCTTCTCCCCTTGCGGGAGAAGGTGTCGCCGCAGGCGACGGATGAGGGGTCGCACCCACGTTGGGGTAAGCCATTGACGCTACTCGGCAATCGCCCGTCGACCCCTCATCCGTCAGCTTCGCTGACACCTTCTCCCACAAGGGGAGAAGGAAGCATCGGAGCAGATGTGTGCATCCCTAAGCCGCTTCGCGGGTGAGGAGCTCGCGCCTCAGCCCGCCTCGCGGTCCTCCCGCGTCTCGCGGACGGACCCCGACGCCCGCCACTGCGCGACCGCGCGGGAGACGCAGAGGTTGAGGCCGAACACCATCGACATGTGGCCGGCGAACGCCTGCGACAGCGCTTCGCTGAACACCACCCGGCCGCCCTCCAGCCTGGCGTGGCCGGACTCGGTCAGCAGCCGGGTGACGTGCACCCGCGAGACCCGGTAGTCGCGGGCCAGCTCCTGGCGCGACACCGGCGCGGCCTCGAGCATCCGCTCGCGCTCGGGCGGCTGGGCCATCAGCAGCCGGAACAGGATCACCATCCCCGCCTCGCGGTCGAGGAAGTAGGTCAGCGGCGAGGTGCGCGCGCCGAACAGCCGCTCGCGCCAGCGCACCGCGTCGGCGAGGTTGACCACGAAGCCCATGAAGCCGGCCTCGTCGTCGAGCGCGTGGACCAGCTCCGCCTCGTCGGGGAACAGGGTCAGGGCGGCTTCCAGGTCGATCACCGCGCGGCGGCGCATCAGGTCGGCCAGCCGCGGCTCGACGCGCATCGGCCGGCGGGTCCACATGCCGCGGCCGGGCTCGACGGTCAGGTCGCCGATGTCCTGGCAGCGGCGCACCACCTGGGCGACGCGGCCGGGGCTGGAGACGTCGCGCTCGACGCAGGCCGTGGTCAGGCCGCGCATGGTCAGGCCGCCGGTGTACTGCAGCACCAGCGCCACCAGGCAGATGGCCGAGCGGCCGAGGTCGTTGGTGATCCAGCGGTGGCGCGGGTCGAGGCCGGCGTTATGGTCGATGGCGCCGGCGGCGGCCTGCTCGCAGGCGGCGCGGAAACCCGGCCGCGCCTGAATGGCGGCCAGGGCCTCGTTCGACAGCACCCGCCGCACGTCGTCCGGCGTCATCGCGAATCCCAAACAGCGTCCCGGCCGGCACAGTTCGCTTCCCGGTGGTGCGGGTCAAGCTTTTGGGCTTGCGACTCAAGCCCCGGCGATGGCTTATGCCAAGCGACGCACCGCTGGCGATAGAGCCCGGCGGCGGCAGGTCATCCCCCTCAACAATCTGGACGAAATCCACCGTAAATACGGCAATTCGCCGACGACAGATCGCTGTGCTCAGCGCCCCGGCGGCGGGGCGCCGAAGAACGCCCGCGCGGCCCGTCCCACGCGCCGCTCGCGGCGCTCGACGAGGTCTCCACCGTCGCCGCGGCGCCCCTGTAATCTTTTGACTGGCTAAAGCCACCAAGCCTGTAGATTTTTGCCTGTTTCCGCCACGTTCCCTGTAACAATCTAAAATGTTCGCAGATGTTGCCTGTAGAAATTTGAAATGCTGACCGCTCGCTGCGCGGAAAAACATCATAGATTCAAGTATGATACCGAGTAGGTTGCGGAGCTTTGCGTCGCTCAAGTGAGGGTTTCTGTTGTCCCCGAGTCCTGCAACAAAAAAATTTCGAGCTTTCGTGCCGGTTTCTCGACCCTATTCGTGCATTCGCCGACGACGAATCTAAAGTCTATCCTTGTCCACCTTTAAGGTATTGTTAAGCCTTGGCCGCGGTGTCGCGCCGACGAGGGCGGAACGTTTCAGGACCCCGGGGCCGGCATATCACCCGCTCAACCGCGACGTTGCCCAAACCACGGACAGTATCCTTATGTCTTGAAGGGTTACGACTTCGTTAACCATAAACGATCTACTTATGCGCAGTGTCGGTTATACGCTGATGATTAAACCAGATAATTTGTGACAGGGCGCACCCGCCAAATAGGTTGCTTGACCATCCTATTGTTATCAACAGGCCACCATGCTTTTAGCTCTTGCCGATCGGGCAGGGGCGAGACATGCGGATCTCCGCAAGCCATTCGAACAGGCCGCTGTGGGCGGCGGCGGCGGCCGTTGGGCTGCTGCTGACCTGTGCGCCGACCGCCCGGGCCGGCGCCAATACTTCAGGCGCGGTGACCATCGACCTCAGCGGCCGGGTGCGCGCGCGCTGCGGCTTCCAGACCCCGCCGCCGTCCTCGGTGGACGTCGACCTCAGCGTCGCCGGCTCGGTGAGCGAAGCCTTCGTGCTCGACTGCAACACCCCGTTCCGCCTGCGCGTCGCCTCCGAGCACGGCACGCTGGCGCTGAACGACGCCGACGGCGCGCCGGCCCAGCTCGGCCGCAGCGACCCCTACCAGGTCGAGGTCAAGTTCAAGACCGACCTCGGCGCGTTCGACGAGACCTGCGACGCCGCCGACCTGAAGGGCCGGCATGGCGGCGGCGGCTGCGCCTTCTATGGCGACCGCTGCGGCGAGGGCCTCTCGTCCGGCGACGGCGTCGCCATCGGCCAGTCCGGGGCGTTGAACGTCAGCTGGACGGCGCCGGCCACCACCCTGGTCGCCGGCCGCTACGCCGACACCCTCACCATCGTCGTGGAGGCCCGCATATGAGCGGCCTTCGCCGCCCCACACGCGCCGCCTCGCCGCGGCGCTGCAGAACGCTGACCGCCGGGCGACCCGCGGCCACCGTGGCCCCGGCTCAGCCGGGCTTTTACCGCCCGCGGACGCTGTCCGGGGCCCACACCCTCAGTACCCAACCTTCGAAAGAGGAAAATCCCATGATCAAGCGTCTCGTGGCCGCCTCGGCGGCCCTGGCGTCGGTCGCCGCCCTCGCGGCCCCGGCCTACGCCGCCCCGGTCCAACCTTCGGTGACCACCTTCACCATCAACGGCTCCGTGCCGGCGACGTGCAACCTCGCCAACTTCTCGGCGGCGTCGAAGAACCAGATCCTGCTCGGCACGGCGGCGTCCAACGCCCTCGGCTCGGCGAGCATGATCGACTCGTCGACCGGCAAGCTGAACGCCAAGGCGGTGACCGTCGACGTCGGCGCCAACTGGTGCAACGGCGTCAACACCAAGATCAGCATCACCCCGACCCGCCTGACCACCGGCGCGGCGGCGCCCAGCGGCTTCGACAACTTCGTCGACTACACGCTGACGACGACGTTCACCGAAGGCCAGCTGGACACCCAGCTGAACCAGACGGTGACCAACGCCACCCTGGGCGCGTTCACGCACTCCGACGACAAGTTCACCGTCACGCCCGACGTGACGAGCGACCTGCTCGTCGCCGGTTCGTACACGGGCAACATCGTCGTCACGGTGACCCCGACCGCGTAATCCTTCTGGACCTGACCCCCGGCGGCTCAGCCGCCGGGGGGCTTCCTTCGGAAAGGAGCGGCCGCATGGCCCGCATAACCTGCCTCGCCGCCGCGGCGCTCGCCCTTCCGGGCGCGGCGCTGGCGACCCCTGCGTCCGAGGGGCCGGCGCCGACCACGGCCGCCTTCTCGCTGAGCGGTGCGGCCCCCAAGGCCTGCGGGCTCGGAACCGCCGGCCAGTCGACGCTGGACATCGGCGAGATGGTCGACGCCTCGACCGGAGAGCTGGCCGCGATCAGCAATCCGCCCTCGACCTCGATCACCGGCTCCTGGTGCAACACCGCCTCCACCGTCTCGGTGGTGGCCACCCCGCTGGTGGCGCAGAGCTTCGCCGGGCAGCCGCCCACCGGCTTCACCAAGGCCGTCAACTACACCGCCACGGTCAGCGCCTGGTCGACCAACGCGGCCGCCTTCGCCACCAACGGCAACGAGGCCGGCGTGCAGCGCGACACCACCCCCGGCAGCCAGCCGCAGCCGGCGCCGACCGCGACCACCATCGACGTCGCCGTCGGGTCCTTCGCCGCGCCGGCGGCGTCGGACTTCCTGGTGGCCGACACCGACTACAGCGGCGCCATCACCATCACCCTGACCCCCAATTCGTAACCCCGGCGGTCGGCCGCGCTCGCGTGGCCGCCCGCTCCCATCGCCTGGAACCCCGTCTTGAACCGCCTCGCCTGGACATCGCTGGGACTGAGCCTGAGCTTCGCCGCCGGCGCCGCGGCCGCGCAGCAGGCCGCGCCGCCGACGGTGAGCGTCAGCGGCCAGGCGGCGCGGCTGTGCCGGATCGGCGCGCCGAAGGTCCAGGTCGGCTCGGCGGTCAACCTGGGCGCGGTCGACGGCCAGACCATCAACATCTCCAGCCTGGCCGACTCCGCCACCCTGTCGACCAAGGCGATCTCCTTCGACATCGACTTCGACGCCCTGTGCAACTTCTCGCACGCGGTGCAGCTCAGCTCCGACCGCGGCGGCCTGTGGCGGGTGGCGACCGGCGCGGCCTCGTCGGCGACCTTCGCCGACGGCGTCCCCTACCACGCCACCCTCGTCTGGGCCGGGACCCAGTCGACGCTGGAGGCGAGCGCCGCCTCGGTGGCCCCGAAGACCCAGGTCCTCGACGTGAACAGCCCGGCCGGCGGCGCGCTGGTGGTGCAGTTCCGCGTCGACTCCGGCGCCACCGACAAGGGCGCCGGCGTGCCGCTGGCGGCCGGGACCTACCAGGACACCCTCACCGTCACCCTGGGGCCGCAATGACCAGGCTCGCCTTGCTCCGCTTCGCCGCCATGGGCGCCGCCGTCGCGCTGGCCATCGCCGCCGGCCCCGCCGTCCGCGCCGCCGACACCGCCGGCAGCCAGCCGCTGGTGATCGCCGGCCAGGTGGCCTCGACCTGCCAGATGTCGCCGGCGACGCAAGGGCCCGGCAACCTCAACGTCGCCTTCAGCGCCGCCGGCGGCGGCGCCTCGCAGCTGGCCGTCAACCTGATGGTCGACCCCAGCACCGCGCGCACCCAGAGCGTGGTCGGGGTGGTGCAGTTCCAGGTGCTGTGCACCGGCGCCCACACGCTGAAGGTCACCTCCGCGTCGGGCGGCCTCGTCAACACCACCACCACGACCACCGCTGGCGGCTTCAGCACCCGCGCCGACTATTCGCTGCAGGCGGCCTGGGCCGGGGCGAGCCGCAGCCTCACCACCAGCGGCTCTGCGGCCTCGTTGGACCTCTCCGGCGCCGACAGCGCCAGCGGCGCGCTCACCGTCACCGTCACCGTCCCGTCCGGGGAAGGCCCGCTCGTCGCCGGCGCCTACCAGGACGTCATCAGCATCGACCTGAGCGCCAACTGAGACCGCGCGCTCATCCCATGGAGACCAGCATGACCTTCGCGATGATGAGACCGGCGCTGCTCGGCGCCCTCGTCCTCGCCGCCGCGGCCAGCCTGGGGCTTGCCGCCCCGGCGGCGGCGATGACGGTGCAGCCCGTGGTCATCGACCTGAAGCCGGCCGGCCACGCCGGCTCCGCCGCGATCACCGTGGAGAACACCTTCACCACCCCGCTGCCGGTCGAGCTGACGGTGCAGTCGCTCGCCTTCGACGAGACCGGGGTCAAGCCGACCGGCAAGGACCCGGGCGACATCCTGGTGTTCCCGCCGCAGGCGATCATCGCCCCCGGCCAGACCCAGACCTTCCGCGTCCAGTGGGTGGGCGACCCGACCCTGGCCAGGAGCCAGCACTACTTCGTCACCGTGGCGCAGCTGCCGGTGAAGCTGCCCGAGGGCCAGTCGGCGATCCAGATCCTCTACGACTTCCAGGTGCTGGTCAGCGTCGCCGCCAGCCAGGGTGAGCCGCATCTGACGGTGACCGCCGCCAGCGTCTCCAAGGTCGCCGGCGCCAAGCCCACCGACCCGGTCAAGTACGAGCCGCTGGTGACGGTGAAGAACAGCGGCCCCAACTACGGCTACCTCAGCCATTCGCGGATGACGGTCAGCGAGCGCAACGGCGCCGGCAAGGAGGTGTTCAAGCGGGTCCTGTCGCCCGAGGAGATCCAGCAGACGCTCGGTTTCGGCCTGATCGGCCCCGAGGTGTCCCGTACACTGACGATCCCGGTCGAGCTGCCGCAGCCGCAGGGAACGGTCGCCGTGGAGCTAAGCAATGCGGGCGGACGCTAGGCGCCCGCCCTCAACGGCGCGGGCCCTGCTGATCGGGTCGTCGCTCGGGGTCCTGGCGGCCGCAGCGGCCGGCCCGGCGTCGGCGTCGGCGGTGCGCACCCATGTGGTGCGGCAGGGCGAGACGCTGTTCCACATCGCCCAGCTCGAGCATGCCAGCGTGCAGGCGCTGGCGACGCTGAACCGCATCGCCCCGCCCTACCGCATCTTCGCCGGCGAGCGGCTGGAGATCTTGGGCCACGGCGCCCGCCTGACCGAGGCGGCCATGTCGCCGCTGGAGCTGGCCGAGGCGACGCTGCAGGGCGGGCCGCTGCCGGTGGCCCGGCCGGGTCCGGCCCAGCCTCCCACCACGCCGGTGACCCCGCCGCCCCCGGCGCTGCCGCTGCCGCCGCCGCAGCCGGCCCCGAAGCTGCAGCGGCCGGTGCCGCTGGTGCTGCCGCTCTACGACGGGCCGACCTACCTCGGCGACATGGACGCGGTGATCTTCCCGGACGGGTCGGTCAGCGTCAGCACCTCCGAGCTGAGCCAGCTGACCAAGGGGGTGCTCGGGTCCGGCGTCTACGCCAAGCTGGCCGCGGGCCTCAACGGCCAGACCACCCGGCTCGTCGACATCACCGAAGCCGGGCTGAAGGCCGCCTACGATCCCGCCCAGCTGCGCATCGTGCTGACCATCCCGGGCGCCGACCGCGGCGCGCGCTCGCTGGCGCTCTCCGACCGCGACCACGCCCTGATCGGCGCCGTCGCTACGCCCGAGCCGTTCTCGGCCTACCTGAACCTGCGCTCGTCGGTGGACTTCGTCGAAGCCGGGACCACCGCCGGCCGGGGCGCGCAGGACCCGACGGTGCTGCTGAACGGGGCGATGCGGCTGAACGGCTTCGTGCTGGAGGCCGACGGCCAGTACGCGCCCGGCGAGCCGGGCATCGCCGCCTTCACCCGCCAGGACACCCGGGTGATCTACGACGACCTGCCCTGGTTCGTCCGCTTCACCGGCGGCGACCTGCAGGTGACCACCCGCAGCTTCCAGGGCGGCCTCAACATGGCCGGCTTCTCGATCGAGCGCCTCTACTCGACCCTGGCGCCGCAGGAGAACATCCAGCCGCGCGGCAGCCAGTCGTTCACCCTGGAGCGGGCCTCCACGGTCCAGACCATCATCAACGGCCGCACGGTGCAGCAGATCCGCCTGGCGCCCGGCGTCTACAACCTCAACGACTTCCCGTTCGCCCAGGGGGCCAACAACGTCCAGCTGCTGATCCAGGACGACAGCGGCCAGCGCGAGGCGCTGAACTTCTCGATCTTCTTCGACCGCTCGCTGCTGAAGACCGGCCTGACCGAGTTCGGCCTCTACGGCGGCGTCGAGAGCTCCAACATCGGCGGCAGCGTCGACTACACCGGCGTGCCGGCGGTGACCGGCTTCGTCCGCCACGGCTTCAACGACTGGCTGACCGCCGGCGCCAACTTCCAGGCCGACAGCCACGTGCAGATGGCCGGCGTCGAGTCGCTGTGGGGGACGAAGATCGGCGCTATCGGCGCCGACCTCGCGGTCAGCCACGCCGACGTCGGCGGCGCCGGGTTCGCGCTCAACCTCGGCTACAACCTGCTGCAGCAGCTGGGCGAGAAGGGCCAGTCGCAGTCGGTGGTCGCCACCGTCCAGTACCGCAGCCCCAACTTCGCCACCGCCGGCGAGCTGACCAACTTCAACCACGGGGCGCTGGGCGTGCCGCTGGGCGGGGTCACGCCGGTGATCGGGCCGGTAAACCCCGCCACCCAGAACCAGTACGCGGTGCAGGCCGGGCTCAACTACAACCGCACCTTCAGCGACTATTCGTTCGTCGGCGCCAACGTCAACTACGCGGTGGGCCGCGCCGGGGCCGCCAACCTCGGCCAGTTCCAGGTCTCCTACGGGCGCCAGCTGACCGAGACCGCCAACGCGGTGCTCGACTTCGAGTACGACACCTCCGGCATCGCCAAGGGCTTCTCGGTGCGCCTGTCGCTGACCAAGCGGTTCGGCCGCACCGGCAGCGTGCGCGGCGACTACGACTCCGCGCAGCGGCTCGGCCAGGTCACCGTGCAGGATTCGCACGGCCGCGGCGTCGGCTCGTGGAACGCCACCGGCACGCTGCAGGGCGGCGCGGGCCAGGTCGGCCTCGACGGCGACGTCGAATACATGGCCAACCGCGGCCAGCTGGGCCTGGCGCAGAGCACCAGCTACGACCCGGGCGGCCACGCCATCACCGACATGCGCACCACCGCCCGCTTCGACACCGCCATCGCCTTCACCGGCGGCCACGTCGCCATCGGCCAGCCGATCTTCGACAGCTTCGCGATCCTGGCCCCGCACGAGAGCCTGAAGGGCGCGCCGGTGGTGGTGGACCCGAGCCCGGACGGGGTGCTGGCCAGCTCCGGCCCGCTCGGCCCCGCCCTGGTCAGCGACATCGGCTCCTATTCGGTGCGGACGGTCGCCTACGACGTCCCCCGCGCGCCGACCGGCTACGACATCGGCAGCGGCGCCCTGCGCGTGGACGCCCCCTATCGCGCCGGCTACTTCGTCGAGGTCGGCTCGGACTATTCGGTCACCGTCATCGGCCGCCTCACCGACGCCGACGGCAAGCCCATCCCGCTGCTGGCCGGCCACCTGATCGAAGAGGCCGGCGGCCAGGCCAGCCACAAGTCGGTGGAGTTCTTCACCTCGCGCGACGGTCGCTTCGCCGCCTCGGGCCTGCGACCCGGCAAGTGGCGGATCGTCATGCCCACCGACCCGGAGACCACGGTCGAGATCGAGGTGCCGAAGAACGACGCGACGCTGGTGCGGGTCGGCGACCTGCGCGCCACGCCGGCCAGGGAGGCCGCACGATGAGCCAGCGCCGCCGCCTCGCCCTCGTCCTGCTGGCCTGCGCCGCGCTCGCGCCGGCGGGCGGCGCCGCGGCCGCCTGCGTCAACTTCAGCGGCGCGTCGATCAGCGTCACCTACGATCCGCTGTCGGGCCAGTCGAGGTCCGACCTGGTGCAGCCGATCTCGCTGACCGCCGCGCGCCAGACGGCGTCGCCGGAGCCCTCGGCGGTGGTCGGCCAGTTCGTGGCCCAGAGCGGCCAGTCGCAGTTCCGGCTCGGCGGCCACGACGGCCCCGTCTACACGGTGGTCACCAACGACGGGACGACGGTGATCGTCGGCCAGTCGGCGCCGCCGCTGCAGCAGCTGCAGTATTTCGCCGTCGGCTTCCCCAACTCGCCGACCCACGTCACGGAGACGGTCGGCGGCCTGAAGCTGGTGGTTCCGGGCGGCCAGGACGTCGCCGCCGGGACCTACCAGGAGAGCCTCAGCGTCCAGTACCGCTGCCTCGCCGGCGGCCACGACGACGTGCAGACGCACGGCGACGCCGCCACCCAGAGCGCCGTGCTGCCGGTGACCATCACCGTGCCGAACAAGATCAGCGCCAACCTGGCCGGCGGGCAGAGCCGCGGACAGATCGACTTCGGCGACTTCGACCAGCTGTCGCACCGGGTGTCGATCCAGGTGCGCAGCACCGGGCCCTACGACCTGCTGATCAGCTCCGACAACAACGGCAAGATGCTGCTCGACCACGCCCCCAAGGGCGCCGACGCCGACTCCACCTCGATCGGCTACAAGCTGAGCTACGGCGGCGCGGCGGTGTCGCTGGGCTCGCAAGGCCGGTTCGACCGCACCGGCGTGGCCGGCGACGACCTCGACCTGGTGGTGACCGCCGACCCGGTGGCCAAGAAGCGCGCGGGCGAGTACCGCGACACCCTCACCGTCACCTTCACGCCGGCCTCGATCTGAGCGCCGGCGCTCGCGGGCGTCAGATCGCGCCCGCCAGCACGCTGACGGTCAGCGTCGAGATCGGCGTCGAGCCGGGCACGTACGATATCTGCCGCTGCGCCACCGCGGGCCCCGGCTCGCTGGCGATCACCGTCTGGCCGGAGGGCGACAGCGCGACGGTCCTGCCGTCGACGATCAGCGAGCCCGGATCGCCGCCGCCGGCATAGGAGGCGGTCACCGAATAGCCGGCGCCGGCGTTGCAGAACTCGCTGTCCGAGCCCAGCGGCACGATCGCCTGGCCGAGCGGCGCCGGCGCGGCGTTGAAGTCCGCGTGGCAGATCACCGGCACGACGGCCTTGAGGGTGATGGTTTCCCTGAGGCTGTTGTCGGCGGCGCTGGCGACGCCCGCCACGCCCAGGCCGGCGCCGATCAGCAGCGCCAGGCCCAGCTTGCGATACGCGCCTGCCAAGGTCGTCCGGGGCATGGGGGAGTCTCCAATTGCTGCCCCCAGCTTGACCTTGAACATTTGAAAACTTGGTTAGGATACGAGGTTTCGCGAAAGTTACCGCGCCTGTCCGCCAATCATCACGGCGACGAGCTTGAGCATTGATCGCCTGGTAAGACTTGGAGATTGGCTAGGCGGCGCCTATCGCCGCGCGCTGGCGCAGGGTTCCCGCCTGGTCCGGCCCGTAGCGCCAGCCTTCGAGCAGCATCTGCGCCGCCCCCAGCTGGTGCTGGAAGATCAGCGCGAAGTGGGCGTTGACCGCCTCCGACAGCACCTCGCTGAAATGCACGCGGTCGCCGACGGCGTCGGTGTGGCCCGACTCCGCCAGCAGCTTGTTGATGTGCGCCCGCGAGACGCCGTAGCGCTGCGAGAGCGCGTAGCGCGACAACGGCGCCGCTTCCAGCAGTCGGTCGCGATCCGGCGACTGTCCGCTCAGGAGGTCGAACAGCACCAGCATCCCGGCCTCGCGGTCGAGGAAGAAGTTGAGCGGGCGCTTCTCCGAGAAGGTGAAGAGGTCGCGGCGGGTGCTGGAGACCGCCGCCAGCCACATCAGCGCGCTGACCTGGCCCTCGTGGGTGTCCAGGATGTCGAGCACGCCGGACAGCTCCGGCGCCAGCGTCAGCGCCGCGCGCATGTCGACCATGCCGCGCTCGTGCAGCGCCTGGCGCAGGCCCGCGCCCAGCCGCGCCGGGCGGCGGGTCCACAGTCCCGGGCCGTCGTCGACGCTGAACTCGCCGCCCTCCTGGGCGCGGCGGACCACCTGGTTGACCCGCCCGGGGCTGGAGAGGTCCATGCGGACGCTGTGGGCGGTCAGGCCCTGGACGGTCAACTCGCCGCTGTAGTGGAGGATGGCGGCGGTGACCGAGATGGCCGCGCGCCCGAGGTCGCGGGTGACCCACTGCTGCGTCGGCGTCAGGGTCCGGTACTGGGCGACCGACTCCGCCGCGGCCGCCTCGCACGCCCGCCGGAAGCCCGGCCTGGCGCGCAACGCCGCGAAGGCCTCGTCCGTCATCTGGGTGAAGGCCGGACCCGCGGTCATCGATGAGTCGCCCTCCCCAGCGCGACTTTTTACACCATTCCCCGCGGCGCGCCGACGTCAAGTCCCCCAACGGCGCACGCCTGGCAAACGCCGGTCTTGCAAGCTCGGGACCGGGCGTGTCTGCTCGGCGTCCACCCAAGGAAGCCACCATGAAGCTCTACGGCGCGCCCAAGCCCGCCCCCAACCCCCGCCGCGTCAGGATGTTCCTGGCCGAGAAAGGCATCGCGCTGGAGGAGACGCCGGTCGACCTGATGACCCGCGAGCACAAGTCCGAGGCCTTCCGCGCCAAGAACTCGCTGGGCCAGGTGCCGACCCTGGAGCTCGACGACGGCACCGCCATCTCCGAGACTGTGGCGATCTGCCGCTACTTCGAGGAAGTCCATCCGGACCCGCCGCTGTTCGGCGCGACGCCGGTCGAGAAGGCGCAGGTGGACATGTGGGTGCGCCGCATCGAGTTCCAGCTGATGCAGCCGGTGGGGAACTACTGGCGCCATGCCCACCCGCGCACGGCGGCCCTCGTTCATCAGTACAAGGAGTTTGGCGAGTCCAACCGCGAGAGCTACTCCAACGCCCAGCGCTGGCTCGACCGGGAGTTGTCGGACGGCCGGGCGTTCATCGCCGGCGATGCGATCAGCATGGCCGACATCTGCGCCCTCTCGACCGTCGACTTCGCCCACTGGATCGGCCTCGACCTCGACGACGACCGCCCGCACCTGACCGCCTGGCACGAGCGGATGCGGGCGCGGCCAAGCGCGGCGGCTTAGCGCCATTGAGGGGAAGGGAGCGATCTGGAGCGGAACGCCCGCCTCAACTCCGCCGGCGCACGAACCTCAGCGCCGTGTGGGTCTCCGAGAAGGCGCAGACCTTGGTGTCGACGAGGCCGTGGGCCTTGGCGGCGGCCATGACCTCGGTGTCCTTCACCCGCGCCGCCCTGCCCTTCAGCGACACCACCCAGAGCGCGCCCCGGGCGGCCAGCCGCGGAACCAGCTCGCCGATGGCGGCGAGCGCCGCGGGGCTGTCGGCGCCGTAGAAGAGGAGATCGAGGTCCGTCGTGCGCCCGGTCGGCGGCGCGACGGCGGCGAGCTCGGCGGCGAAGGCCGCGTCGTCCAGGCCGACGACGCCGATCGCCTGGCCAGCCTTCACGCCGAGCTTTTCCAGCCGCCCCTTCGGATTGAGGATGGCGTCCGCCCAACTGGCCGCCGGCGTCGGCAGGTGGAAGCGCTCGCCGCCGGCCAGGATCAACTCGCGGCCCTCGGCGCGCACCCCGGCCAGGTGCTCGGCCGCGAACACCCGCCGCTCCGGCCCGCGGAAGATCAGCTTCGGCGGCTCGTACTGCAGGCGACCGACGGCGACGGAGCCGTCCGGCCAGCGGGCCTCGACCTCGGCTTCCTTGCCCATCGCCGCGCCTCCGGCCTGCCTCGACGCCCGCCAGCCTAGGGCCGCTCGCCGCAACCGTCGAGAACGCTGGCGAGGCGACGCTTGCCAACCCCCGGCGCGGCTTCCGATAAGGCGGCCGACATGGTGCGCATCCTCACCTACAACGTCCACCGTTGCGTCGGCGTCGACCGGCGCCTGGACGTCGGCCGCGTGGCCGAGGTGATCGCCGCCCAGTCGCCCGACATCGTCGCCCTGCAGGAGCTGGACGTCGGCCGCGCGCGCACCGGCGGCGTCGACCAGGCGCACCAGATCGCCGAGCGGCTGGGCATGGCCTTCCACTTCAACGCCGCCTTCAAGGTCGAGGAGGAGCAGTTCGGCGACGCGCTGCTGACCACCCTGCCCGAGCGGCTGGTCAAGGCCGGGCCGCTGCCCGGCCATCCGCGCATCCGCCAGCTGGAGCCGCGCGGCGCGCTCTGGGCCGCCGTCAAGGTGGGCGACGCGGAGCTGCAGGTGATCACCACCCACCTGGGGCTGGTGCCGCGCGAGCAGCGCATCCAGGCGGCGGCGCTGGCCGGCCGCGACTGGGTGGGGGCCGCGCCGGCGGGCGCGCCGCTGGTGCTGCTGGGCGACTTCAACGCCATCCCGCGCAACGCCGCCTACCGCATCATCGCCGAACGGCTGACCGAGTCGCGCCGCGCCGCCCGCCACCGCGGCCCGGTCCCGAGCTTTCCCTCGACCTTCCCGGTGCTGCCGATCGACCATGTGTTCGTCAGCGGCGGCGTCATCGTGGCGGCGGTGAGGACGCCGCTCGATCCGCTGAGCCGGCTGGCCTCCGACCACCTGCCGCTGGTGGTCGACCTCAGCCTCGGGCCTCCCTGAAGGACCGCGCCTCGTCGATCAGCTTCTCGCGCCGCCGCCAGGGCCGCCACGAGTCGCCGACCTCGGTGGGGTCGCCGATGTGGAAGTCGGCGACGAACTCGCCGAACAGGCCGAGCCGGTCGGCGCCCAGCGGCCGCAGCCGCCGCCCGCCGTCGAGCGCCCACAGGCCGTGCGCCAGGCTGCCGGTAAGGCGGCGCATCTCCGCCACCTCCACCCCCGGCTGGCCGATCCAGTGGCCGGCGAGCCGGTCGCGCACGGCGGCGACCGCCGCGCGGGCCGCGCCGCTCTCGGCCTCGACCGCCAGCTCGCACTCGGTGTCGAAGCCGTGCGAGCGGTTGTTGAGGTTGGCCGAGCTGATCCGCAGCAGCCGGTCGTCCACCGCCATCACCTTGGCGTGGGCGATGATCGCCGTGCCGCCGGCCGCGTAAGGCGCCAGCGCGTGGAAGCGGCCGAACACGTCGCTGGAGGTGAGCCGCCACAGCGCCGTGGAGCGGGCCCGGTCCATGGTCAGCCGGTCGAAGTAGCTGGGGCTCCTGGCGGTGCAGACCAGCACCACCTCCGGCCCGTCCGGTTCCGCCAGCCGCGCGGCCAGCGCCTCCACCGCCAGCGGCCAGGTGAAATACTGGTTCTCCAGGTAGATCAGCGAGGTGGCCGAGGCGATCGCCTCCAGCGTCAGGGCGGCGATCTCCTGCGTGGACTCGCGCTCGCGCCAGCCGGGCAGGGTGCGCGCGACGCCGAGCCCGGCGCCCTCGATGTCCGGCGCCAGCCCCGGCGGCCAGGCGGCGGCCGGCGCGCCCTCGGGCGCGTCGGGGATCTCGCCGACCGCCAGGCGCCAGCGGCGGCGGAAGAGGTCGCCCAGCGCGGCGGCCGCCGGCCCGTCGACCATCGCCATCACCTCGTGGCGCGGGCCGAGGTCGCCGTCCGGGCCCAGCCGGCGCGGATCGGCGTCCAGGTGCGCGTGCGAGTCCCAGCGGCCGAGCGCCACGTCGGCGCCGCCGACGAAGGCCAGCGCGTCGTCGATCACCACCACCTTCTGGTGATGGCAGGCGCCCAGCGGCACGGTGGCGTCGAGCTCGAAGCGCACCGGCGAGCCGCGGAACCACGACTTGGCGCGGTGGGGGAAGAAGTCCTGGGTGGCGCTGATCGGCAGGGCCGAGCGCCACACCAGCAGCCGCACGTCGACGGCCGGGTCGCGCGTCGCCAACTCGATCAGCAGCCGCCCGACCTCGTCCGGCTCGTCCGAGCCCGGCGTCAGCTGCGCGCGCGGATCGAAGCTCCAGCCGAGCAGGCTGACCGAGCGGCGCGCCGCGCGCAACGCGGCCGCCAGGGCCGCGTAGTAGTCCTGGCCGTCGACCAGGATCTTCACCCGTCCCGCCGGCGCGGTGCGCCAGCAGGTCCGCCCAGCCTCCAGGAGGCTCATCCTATCGCCGCCGATCCAGCCTCTGACGCACACCCAAGGCGCGGACCGGCCCCGGCGTTCCCAGGGTGCGGCCGCGCGATGCGGTGTCTACGCCACAACCCGGTGCGGCGGCGACGGCCTACATGCGGTCGTGGACGGCGACGCTGGAGCCGGTTCCGGACCCGCCGACGAAGCTGCGGCAGACGCCATCGCGCTCGGCGACCAGGTGGGTGTTGCTGGCCGCGTTGCTGCGGTCGCCGTCGCTCTTGCCCTGGCTGCGGGCCTGGTCGGCGCGGTCGTAGACGTAGCCGATGCGGCCGGCGTTCTGCAGCTTGAGGTACTGGGCCAGCGCCGCGGCGTCGCCGGTGCCGAGGGCCTTGGAGCTCATCAGCCCGAGGCAGCGGCTGGCTTCGACGAACTGGACGTCGCTGAGGCGGGCAGGCTGGGCCAACGCGGTGGCGGCGCACATTGAGGCCGCGGCGGCGGCGAGGATCACTTTGGCGAGGCGCACGATCAACTCTCCCTTGATGCAGGCAGCCGATTCATGCCGCCCGCCTCGGCGGGGGTCTAATTAATTAAAGTACAGATCGAAACATTAACTCAAGTTCACGATATTAAGACTCTGTCATCTGTAAGCAATACTTTCCGACCGAGGCGACGCGTTGCGCCGGCGGCGGCGTGCTTGCAAGACGGCGCCCGCCAAGGCATTGCGGACGGCATGGACGAGCCCCGCCCGCCGATCGCCACGCCCTGCGTGAAGGTCTGCATCGTCGACGGCGAGAGCGGCCTTTGCCTCGGCTGCCAGCGCACGCTGGGCGAGGTGGCCGGCTGGGCCCGCTATTCCGACGCCGAGCGGGCGGCGATCATGGCCGAGCTGCCTTCGCGCCGCGCCCGCATCCGCCCGGAGAAGCTGGCCCTGTTCGGCTAAGCTCGGGGCCGGCAGGTCATTCACCCGTTGCAAACCGCTTGGCCCTATCGTGGCGCGCAAGGGCGGCAGAAGCCAGCCCGGCAAGCAGCCCGGAAAGGCGGCGCGGATGGTGCGGTTTGTGGTGATCGGCGTGTTCGCCGTGCTGTGCGCCGCGGGGCTGGCGCAGCGGCTGAACGCGCTCGGCGACCCCGGCGCGCCGCATCCCGTGGCCGCGGTGGCGCAGCCGTCGGCCGACGCGCCGCCCCCCGCCGCCGACGGCGAGGCGGCGATCGCCAAGTCCGGCGACGGCCACTTCTGGGCCGACGGCCAGGTCGACGGCCATCCGGTGCACTTCCTCATCGACACCGGCGCCACCAGCGTCTTCCTCACCTCCGCCGACGCCCGCAGCCTCGGCATCGATCCCTCCAGCCTCGCCTACTCGCAGGCGGTGACCACCGCCAACGGCCCGGCCCACGCCGCGCCGGTGAAGCTGGGCGAGATCACCGTGGGCGGCGCGCAGGTGGCCGACGTCCAGGCCTTCGTGATCGACAACGGGCTGGAGACCTCGCTGCTGGGCATGAGCTTCCTCGGCCGGCTGACCAAGTTCGAGGCCACCCAGGACACCATGACGCTGAAATCTTGACCACAGCCGCGGCATAGTGACCTAACTTCGGATCGGGCGACGGAACCGCCGCTCTCGGGCGTTCATACTTCAGGCATTTTTGGGGCGAGCATGTCTGGATATTCCTTGCCGTCGGACGCGTCCGCGGGCCAATCATTGTCGATGTCATCCGTGCAGGCCTGGGCGGTCGATGAGTCGCCGCGCCCGACGAACGCCCGAGGTCCGATCCGCAGCATGGTCTGCGGCCTGGACGCGTGGATGCGCCGCGAACAGGGGATGATCGAGTTCTGCGACGATCCCGGCTGCATCCTGCGGGTGGTGCGCCTGCCGGCGGAGGTGGAGCTGACGCTCTCCGACGGGGTGGTGGTGCGCCGCGGCGACCCGATCCTCGACCTGCACTTCTGGAACGAGCGGCTGCCGCAGGCCTCGGCCAAGCCCGGCCTGGGCTGGGGCGGACGGTTCGGGCGCCAGCTGATGCGCTCGTTCGGCTCGCTGGCGCACGCGATCGACGCCGATCCGCGCATCAGCGACGCGGTGGCGATCCGCGGCCGGCTCGCCTTCGCCGGCTCGCGCAACCGCGAGGAGAGCGAGCGGTTCGGCCGCTGGTTCAGCCTGGAGACCCCGCAGGCGACCGGCCGCGAGCCGCTGGGGCGGCGCCTGCACGACGCGGCCGAGGACATCTGGCTGGTGGCGCTGACCTACACCTTCAACCCCGGCGGCCTTCGGCATCGCTCGGTGGTGCGCCGCCGCGAGGACCTGTGGATGTCGCGCTCGACGCTGGCCGCCCGCCACGGCCCGCAGGCCAAGCGCCCGGCGGCCTGAGCCACCATCCTCTCCGCTATCCCTCTCCCCGCTCGCGGGGAGAGGCCGGCCGAGCGCCGCCAGGCGGTCGGACGGGTGAGGGGCGCGGATCGGCGAAGCCGAGCCGCCGGCGAAGCCGCTTTCGCGCTACGCGCGCTCGACGCTGCGCGCCCGAGCCCCTCACCCAACCTCTCCCCGCTCGCGGGAAGAGGGATACCCGGCGCTTGAGCGGCCCGACTTCGTGCCGGTGCGCAGCTTGGTGCGGCTCTCGCGCACGGCGATGGCCGGCAGCGAGGCGGCGTTGGCCTCCAGGTAGGCGCCCACCGCGTCGCCGTGCCGCCCAGCCATCGAACGCAGCAGCCACGACACCGCCTTGGTGATCAGGATCGGCCGCTCGGCCTTCAGCCGCTCGACCACAGCGAAGGCGAGGTCGCGGAAGCGCGCGTCGTCGGTGGTGCGGGTCGGGGTGGTCAGCAGCACCAGGGCGGCGCGGCGCCTGTTGATGTTGGCATCGCCCGCCAGACGCTCGATCAGGCCGCGCCAGGCCGGCCAGTCGCCCGCCAGCTGCCCGGCGTCGAAGACGCTGGCGCAGAGGCTGTCGATCTCCGCCCAGCCGCTGAGATGGTCCAGCCAGCCGTCGACCATCGCCGGCGTCGCCAGCCGCCTCGCCCGCCGGCTGGCGCCCAGCAGGATGGCCGCCAGCGTCTTCTCCTCGTAGGCCTCGCCGGCGAACAGCCGCGCCGCCACGGCCAGCAGCTCCGCGTCCGCCGCCCCCCGATGCGCCGCCAGCCACCCCCGCCCGATCCGCCGCTGCGCCGGCGCCGAGACGTTGAAGAACGGATGGCCGCTGCCACTGTAGGAATCGTTCTGCTGCCCGCCGCGATACGGCTGCCCGGCGCCGCGCAGCCGGCCCACCAGCGCGGCATGCTCGGCGGCGATGTCGAGGGGCTCAGCCACGGCGACGCTGTTCCTTGTCTTCGCGCCAAGATCAAGGACTATGGCGCAAGCACAAGTGGAGTCGCCATCTCGAACAGCGGCGCCGCCGCCACCCTTCGGCCGCGACCAATCGCGGCGCGAAGTCGGAGAGTGTGCAAGTATGCGCTCAGAACCTTCTGCAGCGCGTTGAGGTTTCTATGCACACCCTGCCTCCGCAAGCCGCAGTCGTCGTGACATACCAGCCAGGGAAGGTTGGGCTCAGAAGGGCCACCGTGTGGTTGAGGGGCCATGAGGAGTGCCACATAGCTTTGGAAAATGAAGAAGATCAGGCGGGCCGTGCCCTTACCGTAGAGCTCTCGCTCCGCTGTGCCCACATTGGTCGCGGTGCGGACTTGCTTGAGATAAATGCTCCCAAGCCAGGATATCAGCCGTTTATGTTCTCGGCGTCCGATCTAGCAGGTGGTCCGGACAAAACTGACTATGGCAAGTCGCGTACGATATTTGTGCGACAAACGCACTGCTCCCTTCAAATAAATATCGAAGGAAGCGATGTAGTAAGAAATATCTCTGACGCTCAGTTTCCTTATAGGATATCATATCTTCCTCCGAAGGGCGCACCTCTTCAGTGAAGCAGAGCGCCGCGGCGAGCGATGGGCTCCTCACCCGCACCGCCACCAACGAACCAGGGCTCGATCGCCGCCTACTCCGACGCCACCGGCGACCAGGCCGCCGCCTACGGCTACGGCCCTTACGGCGAGCCAGGCGCCTGGTCAGGCTCGCGCTATGCCTACACCGGCCAGCTGATGATCCCCGAGAACAGCCTCTACAACTACATGGCCCGAGTCTACGATCCCACCTTCGGCAGGTTCCTGCAAACCGATCCAATCGGATACGCCAGCGATATCAACGCGTATGCCTACGTGCACAACGATCCGGCCAACCGCACCGACCCATTGGGGACGGCAAACCGATCCAATCGGGTATCAAGGCGACGTCAATTCCTACGCCTACGCAGAAGGGAACCCCGCCAATTTCACCGATGCGACTGGTCGTCTGTTAACCCTGCCGATAAGTCCGCCGCCGACGCCGGTAGAGGGAGTTTTGGTCATGCCACCGACGTACTGTGACGCTTGTGCCGCGGATCAAGATTTGTCCAACTGGCTCACCACCGACGTCATCACCACTTTCACCGCGCCTATGTTCGACGCCGCTCACATTGATGTGCCGGATGAAAACACGCCGCAGAAAAATGTCTGTCCGGCGGGAACAACCGCCAATACCAGTGGCAAACCCGACTTCTCCGGCGGCGCAACCGAGTATGGCCAGAATGCCAATGGAACGGCCGACCAATTCGCCAATCAGAAAACAGCAAATGGCGAAATGATGGACCCGACGGCCATGACAGCCGCCAGCGTAAGACTGCGTGGCCCAAATGGAGGTCTTCTGAGTACTCCGTTAATTCGTATTGGCACTAGCCTTGTTGTATCCGTGCCCTCCAACCCAAGTAAAAGTGTGGTAGTGAGAGTCAATGACACGGGCCGACTCGGAACCGGTGTCATTCTGGACCTAACACCTGCCGCGATGAAGGCGCTTACGGGCAAGGCCTACAACCGCACGCAGGTGAACGCCTACACGTGGAAGAAATCAGAATGACGATGGCTAGGCACCCCACTTATGCGCTTTTATTGGTGACGTCGCTTCTATTGTCGACCGCCGCGTCTTCTGAAGGCAACCAGACCTATGAGTTCCCTGGGCCCCAATGCCTAAATGGTGAGCCTGTCTCTGGTTCTAATTTAGTCTGCAAATTCCTCTGGAAGGCTAATGGAATTCTCACATACGGACTTTATTTTGACCGTCAAAATAAGCCTTTGCTTGAATTTTCAAGATCCGCAAGGGTTCTGGTGGGATCTCTTTCATACCGCCTAGCAATAAATAGCTATGAAGATAGTAATTATACAAATTGCTATGTCTTTTGGGACGCCAGGAGTCGCGTGGGGCGGGTATCTGTAGCCGATGCATGGTCGAAAGCGTTGAATGAATCATCCACCGCGCGGGCGTTGGCGGTAGCGGACCATGTGTACTATGTCTGCTCTAAGTGGTCGGGTGACACTGTTGACGTCACCGTCAAGTGGGATTGGCATGCCAAAGGATACCGAACGATGACAGCTAAACTTTTGCCGACGGGCGATCTAGTTGATTTAGCACTACCCAAGGGGGTAAAGGGACTTCGGTGACACTGTACGGGATCCTCGCAACCTGCTCACCGATCGCCGCCGCAGCGCCGACAGAGCGGCACGAGCTTCAGCTACGACAGCCGCGCCAACCTGACCTCGGACGGCGCCCGCACCTTCACCTACGACGTCGACAACAAGCTCTTGACCGGCTCGGCCCCCACGGCGGCGACCTACACCTACGACCCGGCCGGCCGCATGCAGACCGACACCGCCAGTTCGGTCACCACCACCTTCCTCTACGACGGCGACAACCTCTCGGCCGAGTACAACAGCGCCGGCGCGGTGCTGCGCCGCTACGTGCCCTCCGGCCTCGGCGAGGACCAGCCGTTGGTCTGGTACGAGGGCTCGGGCACGACCAGCCGCCGCTGGCTGCACGCCGACAACCAGGGCTCGATCGCCGCCTACTCCGACGCCAGCGGCGACCAGGCCGCCGCCTACGGCTACGGCCCCTACGGCGAGCCGGGCGCCTGGTCAGGCTCTCGCTACAGCTACACCGGCCAACTGATGATCCCGGAGTCGCTGCTCTACAACTACAAGGCTCGGGCGTACGATCCGGGGCTCGGACGATTTCTGCAGGCCGATCCGCTCGGCCTTTCGTCCGGGCTGAATCCATATGCTTACGTTGACAACACCCCGCTGAATGCCACTGACCCCACGGGCGAAGTCCTGGTGTGCTCTGGCGGACAGCCGGGGGGGACCGTTACGGGGCCCGATGGCGTCACGCAGATTGGGACACCCAGTGCGAGGAACTGCAGGGACGTTGACCCATCTCAGCTCGAATCCCTCCTCGGAGGAGGAGGAGGAGGAGGGACCGCGGGCATAGGTGGGAGCAACGGGGCGAGCGGGACACGATCACCGCCCAATTCCGCGCCGCCGCAGAATGTGGTGGATTGCCTGCCCGGCTCCTCTGACGCGAAAGTGCCCGTCAAGTCACTTCTCGGAGATAAGACGTATCTATGGCCCGCTCCGGCGGCAAACCCGAATATCAGCTTCAACGGCTCAACCGAATTGGGCGCGGCATTCCTCGCCGGCGGTACGGCGACCTTCGGCACTGTTAGGTATATGTCGAGCGACGGCCTCCGATGGGGAGGTCCATATATCAATCTCGCAGAAGCGCGAGGGTTTGGCGCGTCTGGCGGCATCGTAGTTCAGAGCAGCGCCAGCTCATGGGGAGCATTCTGGGGGCCGGGCGACGGTCTTACCCTTCCGGTCGGGCCTTATACCAGCGGTACTGGGACTCAAAATGAAAGCGGCACCAACGAGTCGGTTTCGGCCGGGGTCGGGACGATGGCAGCATATGTCAATGGGTCGACGGGGGCGGCTGGTTGTCCCACCGCTATCCATTGACCCCTACCGTAGACACTGAACGCCTTCTCAGGACGGCAATCGTAGTATTGGGCGTCGCGAGCGCGATCTTTTATGTGCTTGTTTATGCCCAGAATGGCGAGCATCGACTCCTGAAAGACAGAAATGGGCGAACTATTAATCTCTTCGATCCTCGCTCCTCTTTCGCCATGGGGTCTATATATTTCTCACGAGCGAGACTAACAGGACTCAAGAACTGGACCCTGATAGCCGGAAGGGTTATATTGGCACTGTTTTTGCTCTTAATATTGAGCGACCGTATTCTCTACGAATAGGCTGCCAGTTGAAGAACTGTTCGTGGCATCGGGCGAGGCCTTCGGGGCGTAACCCCTTGTCACCAAGCGCGGGAGGGTTCGCTTGGGAGTTATGCGAAGCTCACCTTGGCATAAGCGGCTCTACGCGATTGCCGCGTTCGATGCGCTCGTCTCGGGTCTAGCGAGTCTCCCCAGTCCTTGGGGTCGTCCGACTGTGGTTCCACCAGCTTATGCATCCTATGCTTGGTTGATCAGAACTGAGTTATTCGTCCTGGCCGCAGTTTGTCTCGTTGGGATCGTTGCCGTATTTTGCTATTTAACCGTGCGGCCAAAGCCATGGGGAAAGTTAATCTGTCTAGTCGGGTTGCCATGGATATGCTTTTCCAGTGTTGAGATGTTGCGTCTATCGGTAACATCGGGTCCGATATTCTACGTCCCGCTGGTCCCTGGAGTCGGGGGCTGTCTGTTGTTGGCCATCGGGGTGGTCCTTGCTGCAATCGACCGAAAGTCGACCAATTCTTATGGTTGATCCATCCATAATCCGATGCTCGGACGCGTTTCGAATTACGTTGACGCTGCGCTTAATAGCCCCATCTACCGTGTCATTGGCCTGCACCCTGTCGGCGGATCATGCACTCTCGCCCCAGGACGAGGGTGAGGCATCGGCGGACGAACGAGTTAGCCTGCGGCTCAAATAGCCTGCTCCTTAGCGCTCGCCACGGGCTTAGGCGCAGGACCGATAACGACGACGCGGGCCTTCGAGCGCCTTGAAGCGGATCACCGGCAGCGGATAGGTCCCGTGGTGGGCGACGGCGTTGGTGCGGCAGGTCGGCCGCCGACTCACAGGCAGGGCTCCTCCTCGGGCTCGGCGGGCGTCTTCTGGCTCTCGTCGCCGGCGGGGGCGGCCAGCCATTCCTCGTGCGCGGACCTGGCCGCGCCCTCCTGGACCGATGGCCGAGCTTGTGCGGGACGGTGCTCGGCCGATCCCTCCGGCGCGTTGATCACCACGACGCCGGCCCCTGGCGGCCGAGCCTTCCTGATGCATGGCAGAGGCCCGTTCCCGGGGCGGTGAAGCGCTCGCTCATGCCACTCGGCGTCGGTCACGGGCGTGTCGCTCCAGACCCAGCCCGAGTACTGGCGGGCGCGCACGCCGTCTTCCTTAAGATAATATCTATCGGGGCATGTGTATTTATGACAACCTTAATTGCAAGCGCATACTTTGGTTACACGCTCCTGCGCGGAAGGCGCAGTTGAAACTTGCCGCAGAATAACCAGCAGCAGCAACAAAGGGATGCTTGCACCGTCACCACCGAGAACGCTGCTTTGGCGGCCGGGTCAGCCGTTTCGCGCGGGCCTGCGCGCCGCGCCGACCTGCATGCGCTCGGCTGGCGCACCGGCGCCTCGCGCGCCTACATGGCGAAGATGCGCGAGGGGGTGAAGGCGGCGCTCACCGCCCGCGACGCGCAGTTCGGCGACTACCGGACCGGGGCGAAGGCGGAGTAGAAGCCTCCGGGGCGCAGGGAGGGACGCATGAAGCGATTGATCTGGCTGGCGGGGCTGGCCAGCGCGTGTGTGGCGGGCGCGGCGCTGGCCGAGACCCAGTCGCTGACCATCCTGCACGACAACGACGTGCACGGGCACCTGCGCAGCTTCTGCTACGTCGAGGTCGCCAAGGGGCCGGCGGAGCACTGCGAGGTCGGAGGGGCGGCGCGGCGGGCGACGCTGGTGAAGCGGCTGCGGGCCGAGGCCAAGGCCCCGACGCTGCTGCTCGACTCGGGCGACACCTCGACGCGCGGGCCGCTGTTGACCCAGTACGAGGGGCTGGACGAGGTCGCGGCGATGAACGCCATCGGCTACGACCTGGCGGCCATCGGCAACAACGAGTTCAAGCTCAAGGACGCCGCGGACGCCCATGACGCGGCGGGCGCGCAAGCGGCGCTGGCGAAACTGGTCGCCGCCTCGCGGTTCCCCTGGATCTGCGCCAACGCCACCCGCGCCGACGGCTCGCCGCTGCCGGGGGTGAAGCCGTTCATCGTCAAGCGCATCGGCAAGCTGCGCGTGGCCTTCCTCGGCCTCACCACCGGCCGCTCGGCCGCCTATCCGCAGGCCAGGGGGCTGAAGATCATCGACCCGGTCGAGGCGGCGAAGGCGTGGATCCCCAGGGCCCGCGCCGAGGCCGACGTGCTGATCGCCGTCACCCACGACGGCGTCGCCGACGACCAGCGGCTCGTCCACCAGACCACCGGCATCGACGCCGTGGTGGGCGGCGACAGCCACACCTACCTCTACCAGCCGCTGATCTGGAAGAACGCCGCCGGCCAGGACACGCCGATCGTGCAGGACGGCGAGTTCGGCGTGCGGCTCGGCGTCTTCCACCTGACCTTCGAGGGCGACGCCGCGCACGGCTGGCGCCTGGCAACGTACGACGACGCGCTGTTGCCGGTGGACGCCGCGATCCGGCCCGATCCGAAGGTCGCCGCGCTGGTGGAGCGCTACGCCCGCCCGCTCGACGTGCGGGTCGGCGAGATCGAGCGCATCGGCGCCACGCCGGCCGAGCGCGCCGCCCTCACCGCCGAGGACCTCGCCTACGCCTGGAAGGCCGCCGCCGGGACCGAGGTGGGCCTGCAGCCCGAGGGCGACCTCTTCGAGGTGTTCCGCACCCATGCCGTCACCCGCTTCCAGGTGCACGCCATCCTGCCGTTCCACGACACGATCTGGAAGGGCGAGGTCTCGGGCGCGAAGCTGAAGGCGGCGCTTGAGCACCCGTCGCCGTTCGGCGGGGTGATGCACGCCACGATCGCCGCCGCCGACATCGATCCGGCCCGGACCTACAGCGTCGCCACCACCGACTTCGTCGCCCAGGCCGCCATCCCCGGCGGCGCCGACACCCACCAGGACGCACGCGAGGCCGTCGAGGCCTGGCTGAAGTCCAAGCCCGGCCGCTGACCATGCCCGAGACGCTGCTGACCTCGCTCTTCAGGTACAAGGCCTGGGCCAACCAGGGCCTGATCACCGCGCTGGAGGCCATCCCGGCCAACGCCGACCGGCGCCAGCGGGCGGTGGCCATCCTGACGCTGGAGCACACCTCGATCGTCGACCGCATCTTCCAGGCGCGGCTGAAGGGCGAGGCGCCGGCCTTCGACGGCGTGGTCTCCGGCCGCACGCCGGCGCTGGACGAGCTACGGCGGACGATGGCCGAGACCGACGCCTGGTACGTCGGCTACGTCGAGGCGGCCTCGCCGGCCGAGCTGGACCAGTTGGTCGAGTTCACCTTCGTCGCCGACGGCGAGCCCGGGCGGATGACCAAGGGCGAGATGCTTGGCCACGTGCTGACCCACGCCAACTCCCACCGCGGCGCGATCGGCGAGATGCTGGGCCGCCTGGGCGCCGAGGGCGCGCCGGACATGCTGACCACCTTCCTGCACCACGCGTGAGCCTATCGCCGCGCCGTCGCCGTGCGTCCTTCGAGACGGCCGCTGACGCGACCTCCTCAGGATGACGCAGTTGGGTGGCTGAACTACGTTCGTCATGGTGAGGAGCCCGCGGCAGCGGGCGTCTCGAACCACGCACCATCGCCGACACCGGCCGGCGCTACGCCGCCACCGCCTCCCGCCGCGCTTCCGCCTCGGCCAGCGCGGCGAGCCCGGCTTCGATCACCTCGACGCCGGCCCCGGCTTTGGCGCCCTCGACGGTGAGGATGCGGCGCCAGGCGCGGGCGCCGGGGCGGCCGTGGAAGAGGCCCAGCATGTGGCGGGTCATGGCGGCCAGGTGGGTCCCGCGCGCCAGCTCGGCGCGGACGTAGGGCAGATAAGCGGCCACCGCCTCGCGCGGGCCGACGTCCGGCCCTTCGCCGAACAGCCGCCGGTCGGCTTCGCCCAGCCGGCCCGGCTCGTGGTAGGCGGCGCGGCCCAGCATCACCCCGTCGACGTGGGCGAGGTGCGCCTCGGCCTCGTCCAGCCCCCGCACGCCGCCGTTGAGGACCACCGTGAGCCGCGGCCGCTCGCGCTTCAGCCGATAGACCAGCGGATAGTCGAGCGGCGGGATCTCGCGGTTCTCCTTCGGCGACAGCCCCTTCAGCCAGGCCTTGCGGGCATGCACCACGAAGACGCCGACGCCCGCCGCGGCGCAGGCGTCGGCCAGGCCGAACAGCGCCGCCTCCGGGTCCTGCTCGTCGACGCCCAGCCGGCACTTCACCGTCGCCGGGATGCGCACCGCCGCGCCGATCGCCGCCATGCATTCGGCCACCAGCGCCGGCTCGGCCATCAGGCAGGCGCCGAACCTGCCGCTCTGCACCCGGTCGGACGGGCAGCCGACGTTGAGGTTGATCTCGTCGTAGCCGAGGTCCTCGCCGATCCGCGCCGCCGCGGCCAGCCGCGCCGGCGCCGCCCCGCCCAGCTGCAGCGCCACCGGATGCTCGGCCGGATCGAACCCCAGCAGCCGCGCCCGGTCGCCATGCAGCACCGCCTCGGCCGTCAGCATCTCCGTATAGAGCCGCGCGCGCCGGCTCAGCACCCGATGCAGCCGCCGACAATGCCGGTCGGTCCAGTCCATCATAGGGGCGACAGACAGCCTATGGATTTCCACGCCTCCGCTCTCCGGGCGATTGTATACGCAGGGGGAACGAATTTGGCCTGCTTTGAGAAGCTTCCGTCAGGATCGTGGCGCGCATCATTCGGCGCAAGAGCGCGGCAGTCAAAGTCGCTTCGTGCGCCCGCCGGCGTTGGCGGCGGCGTGATGGCGCGGTTGTATACTCTAGTCCTTAGCGCCGCCGGCCTGCACCGCGCCGACGTCATCGACAAGGCGACGATGCGCGAGTTCGACGCCCTGTGCCTGACGCCGGTGACGCCCTTGGCGCCGGAGGAGATCAAGGCGTTGCGGGAACGCGAACAGGTCTCCCAGCCGGTGTTCGCCCGCTACCTGAACGTCCGCCGCGACGCCGTCAGCAAGTGGGACCGCGGCGAGAAGCGGCCGAACGGACCGTCGCTGAAGCTGCTGAACCTGGCGAAGGCGAAGGGGCTGCAGGCGATAGCCTGAACGTCAGGCGGCCGAATCCGGCTGCCTGACGAACATCGCCTTGAACAGCGCTTCCGAGCGCTTCAGCCCCTCGTCGGTGAAGACCACGGACTTCACCTTACCCACCGGGTCGAAGATCATGTCCTTCTCGTAGAGCCGGTTCATTGCGTTCCAATCGAAGCCTTTCCAGGCGCGAAAGCCATCGTGCAGGGTCAGATAGAGCAGCGCCAGGACCGCGTCCTCGATCTTGTCGTGGTCCAGGATGAGCTCGGGCTCGGGCTTGCGGTCTCGCTTGGCCATCGGGATCTTCCTCCGCCGGCTCAGCATGCCGCCGCCGAGGCCGGGCGGCAATGTTCATCCGTCCGTTCATCCGCCCGTGTCCGTTCATCCGCCCGTTGATGGTCAGCGAGCCGGTGCTAGCCTCTGCGCATGCAGGCAGATTCGAGTCGCGGGCGCGCCGGCCGGGCGCGGTCCGTCGCGGGGCGGACGTTGCGCGGCGGCGCGCCGAAGCGGCCGCCCGCGCCGCAGGGCTGGGACACCAGCGACGAGCAGGAGCTCGACCTCAGGCGCTGGCGCGGGCGCACCGAGATCGCCGCCGTCGCCGCGCTGGAGCCGGACCAGCCGGTCTTCGGCGCCTTCCGGGTGCGCTCCGAGGGCGGCGGCGCCTACGAGGTGGAGATCCGCACGCTCGACGGCTTCGACAACGCCTGCGGCTGCACCGACCATCGGGTGAACGGCCTCGGGACCTGCAAGCACATCGAGGGCGTGCTGGCGGCCCTGCGCCGGCGCGGCGTGCGCGCGTTCCGGGCGGCGGCGGCCCGAGGCTCGCCGCGCGTCGAGCTGTTCCTGCGGCGGACCGGAGACGCGGCCCCGGCCCTGGCGTGGCCGCAGGGCGGCGATGAGCGGGCGGCCGCCGTCCGCGCCTGGCTCGCGCCGCGCCTGGACTGCGATGGCCAGCTTGACGCCGATCCGGACGCCATCGAGGCGCTGATCGGGGCCTTTGCCGCCGCCCCGGAGGCGGTCCGCGGCGGCCTGCGCATCTCGCGCCACTTCGAGCCCTGGCTGCAGCGCCACCGGCGCGCCCGCACCCGCGCCGCGGCGCGGACGGCGTTTCTCGCCGAGCTGGAGCGCGACCCGGCCGCGGCCGAGGTGCTGCGCCATCCGCTGCTGCCTTACCAGCGCGAGGGGATGATCCACCTGGCGTTCGGCGAGCGGGCGCTGCTGGCCGACGAGATGGGCCTCGGCAAGACCGTCCAGGCCATCGCCGCCTGCGAGCTTCTGGCCCGCCGCGCCGGCGTCTCGCGGGTGCTGGTGGTCTGCCCCGCCTCGCTCAAGGCCGAGTGGGAGGAGCAGATCGCCAGGTTCGCCGACCGGTCCGCCCGGCCGGTGCTGGGACCGCGGGCGGCGCGGCTCGAGGCCTATCGCGACCCGCCGTTCTTCACCATCGTCAACTACGAGCAGGTGCTCAGCGACGCCGAGGCCATCAACGAGGTGCTGGCGCCGGACATCGTGGTGCTGGACGAGGCCCAGCGGATCAAGAACTGGCACACCAAGACCGCCGGCAAGGTGAAATCGCTGCGCTCGCGCTATGCGTTCGTGCTGACCGGCACGCCGGTGGAGAACCGCATCGACGAGCTCTACTCGATCGTGCAGTTCCTCGATCCCGAGCTGGTCGGCCCGCTGTTCCGTTTCAACCGCAGCTTCTACCAGCTCGACGAGCGCGGGCGGCCGGTCGACTACCGCAACCTCGACGAGCTGCGCGGCCGCGTGCAGCCGGTGCTGCTGCGGCGGCGCAAGGCGGACGTGGAGTCCGAGCTGCCCGGGCGGACGGTCAAGACCTTCTTCGTGCCCATGGCCGAGGAGCAGCTGACCCGCTACCGCGAGTTCGAGACGGATGCGGGGAGACTGGCGGCGCTGGCCAGGCGGCGCCCGCTGACCCAGGCCGAATTCGACCGCCTGCAGATGCTGCTGGCCTGCATGCGCATGACCTGCGACACCCCGGCGATCCTCGATCCCAGCTGCCGCGTCTCGCCCAAGCTGGAGGAGCTGGAGCGGGTGCTCGAAGACCTGCTGCAGGAGCCGGACCGCAAGATCATCGTCTTCTCCGAATGGGAGCGGATGCTGAGGCTGGTGCGCGAGCTCGCCGCCGACCTCGGCGTCGAGGCCGCCTGGCACACCGGCTCCGTGCCGCAGGCCCGGCGGCGCGAGGAGATCAACCGCTTCAAGCAGGACCCGGCCTGCCGGCTGTTCCTCTCGACCGATTCCGGCAGCGTCGGGCTGAACCTGCAGGCCGCGAGCGCGGTGATAAACGTCGACCTGCCGTGGAACCCGGCCAAGCTGGAGCAGCGCATCGCCCGCGCCTGGCGCAAGCACCAGACCCGCTCGGTCACGGTGATCAACCTGGTCGCCGAAAAGACCATCGAGCACTCGATCCTGCACCTGCTGGACTCCAAGCAGGCGTTGGCGGACGGCCTGCTGGACGGCCAGGGCGATCTCGCGACCCTGAAGATGCCCTCCGGCCGCGGCGCGCTGGTGGAGCGCATGCGCGCCATGCTGGACGGCGTCGAGGCGCTGGGCCCGCGCATCGTTGCGCCGGAAGAGGCGCTCGCCGCGGACCTTCGCGACCGGCTCGGCGAGCGGGCGCTGAGGATCGAGGCCCGGGCTGCGCCCGGGTGCGGGACGCAGGTGCTGGCGGTGCTCGACCTCGACGCCGAAGCGATCGCCGTGGAAACCGAGCGAGCCCGGTCGAGCGGCGTGCCCGTCGAGATCATCGACAAGGCCGCCTGGCTCACCTTGCGACGGCTGATGTACGCTGGGGTGGTCGGCATGACCGGCGCCGACTCGCGCGTCCTCCATGCAGCGCCCGAGTTCGCCGACACGCCGGCCGCGCCGGCGGCCCGGGCCGCCGAGTGGCGGGCCGAGGCCGACCGCGCAACGCGCATGGCGAGCGCCCTCGCCGCCGGCGGCTTCCCGGAGGAGGCGCCGCCGCTGCTGGCCAAGGCGCTCCGCTGCCTCGTCGCCGCGCGCCGGCAGGCCTGCGGCGAGACCGGCGCCGATCCCGCCCTCGCCGACCCCGAGCAGCTGCGCACCGCCCCCGGTGGCGCGGTTCAGGCCGGCGATCTGACGGCGGTCCTGGCCGCGCTGCGCTCCGGCGCCCCGCCGCCGACCGAGGCCGCCGCAACCGACCTCGCCGCAACCGCCGGCCGCCTGGTCCAGGCCCTCTGGCCCGCGCAGGACGCCGAGCTATCCGCCGCGCCTGTCACGCCCGAGGCGCTGGTCGCCTGAGGGCTTGGCGATGTCGAAGCCCAGAGCCCGATAGCCGGCCTCGCGCCTGGCCGCCATCTTTCAGCAGCGGCGCGTAGAGCCCGGCCGATGAACAGGCGCACTCTGCTCGATGGCCGACCGTTCCAGATGGTGGTCAGCAGGCCCGGCGCCCCGGGCAAAGCCGTCGACCACCTCCTGGCCCCTCACCTCGGGAAGGGGCCAGGGTGGTCGCCGCTTAAGCCTGTTCGGCTTCCGCCTCGGCGGCGATCTCGGCCGGGAGGGGCTCGATCGCCGGCGGCTCGCGGCTAGCGGCGAGGGCCTCGTCGCGCTTGGCGGCCACGCGCTGCAGGGTCCGCAGGTAGGCGCCGGTGCCGGCCGGGATCAGCCGGCCGACGATGACGTTTTCCTTCAGGCCTTCCAGCGTGTCGCGCTTGCCGTGCACCGCCGCGTCGGTGAGGACGCGGGTGGTCTCCTGGAACGACGCCGCCGAGATGAAGCTGCGGGTCTGCAAGCTGGCCTTGGTGATGCCGAGCAGCACCGGCTGGGTGAGCGCCGGGCGGCCGCCGCGGGCCTCCGCCTTGGCGTTCTCCTCCTCGACTTCGAGCTTGTCGAGGTGGTCGCCCTTCAGCAGGCCGGTGTCGCCCGGCTCCATGATCTCGACCTTCTGCAGCATCTGGCGGACGATCGTCTCGATGTGCTTGTCGTTGATCGGCACGCCCTGCAGCCGGTAGACCTCCTGGATCTCGTTGACCAGGAAGTCGGCCAGCGCCTCGATGCCCTGGATCCGCAGGATGTCGTGCGGGTCGGGGTTGCCGTCGATCAGGTACTCGCCCTTGCGGATCACGTCGCCGTCGTGGACGGCGATGTGCTTGCCCTTGGGGATGAGGAACTCGACCGGTTCGGCCGGCTCGCCGTCGGCGCCTTCGGGGGTGATCTTGATCCGGCGCTTGTTCTTGTAGTCGCGCCCGAACTCGACCCGCCCGTCCATCTCGGCGATCACCGCGCAGTCCTTCGGCCGGCGCGCCTCGAACAGCTCCGCCACCCGCGGCAGGCCGCCGGTGATGTCGCGGGTCTTGGCGCTTTCGGTCGGCAGGCGCGCCAGCACGTCGCCAGGCTTGGCCTCGTCGCCGTCGCCGACCGACAGGATCGCGCCCACCGGCAAGAGGTAGCGGGCCTCGCCGCCGTTGGTGAGCCGCTTGTAGTTGCCGCTCTCGTCCAGCACCGCGATGGTGGGCCGCAGGTCCCCGCCCTTGGTGGAGGCGCGCCAGTCGATCACCACGCGGCTGACGATGCCGGTGGCCTCGTCGGCCTCCTCGCGGACCGAGACGTTCTCGACCAGGTCCTCCAGCCGCACCTTGCCGGCCACCTCGGTGATGATCGGGGTGGTGTAGGGGTCCCATTCGACGAGGCGCACGCCGCGCTTCACCTCCTGGCCGTCCTTCACCCGCAGCCGGGCGCCGTAGGGCGGGCGGTAGGCCTCGCGGTCCTTGCCGTCCACCTGCACGATGACCTGCAGGTTGCGGCTCATGACGATCAGGTCGCCCTCGGGCGTCCTCACCGTGGCGCCGCCTTCGAAGCGGACCGAGCCGTCATTCGCGGCTTCGTAGAACGACTGCTCGGCCACCTGGGCCGTGCCGCCGATGTGGAAGGTCCGCATGGTCAGCTGCGTGCCCGGCTCGCCGATCGACTGGGCGGCGATGACGCCCACCGCCTCGCCGATGTTCACCGGCGTGCCGCGGGCCAGGTCGCGTCCGTAGCAGGCGCCGCAGACGCCCACCTTGGCCTCGCAGGTCAGCACCGAGCGCACCTTCACCTGCTGCACGCCGGCCGCATCGATCAGCTCGATCTGGTTCTCGTCGAGGTAGGTGTCGGCGGGGATCACCAGCTCGTTGGCGCCCGGCTCCTTGACGTCCTCGGCGGTGAACCGGCCCAGCACCCGCTGGCCCAGCGAGACCAGCACGTCGCCGCCTTCGACCACGGCGCGCAGGGTGATGCCCCGCGTGGTGCCGCAGTCTTCCTCGACGATGATGCAGTCCTGCGCCACGTCGACCAGGCGGCGGGTCAGGTAGCCGGAGTTGGCCGTCTTCAGCGCCGTGTCGGCCAGGCCCTTACGGGCGCCGTGCGTGGAGTTGAAGTACTCCTGCACGGTCAGGCCTTCCTTGAAGTTGGAGATGATCGGCGTCTCGATGATCTCGCCGGACGGCTTGGCCATCAGGCCGCGCATGCCGCCGAGCTGCTTCATCTGCGCCTGCGAGCCGCGGGCGCCGGAGTTGGCCATCATCCAGATCGAGTTGATCTCGTCCTCGCGGCCGTCGGTCATCTTCTTGGTGGAGATCTCCGCCATCATCTCGTCGGAGACGCGATCGGTGGCCTTGTCCCAGGCGTCCACCACCTTGTTGTACTTCTCGCCCTTGGTGATCAGGCCGTCCGCGTACTGCTGCTCGTACTCCTCGACCAGCTTGCGGGTGGTGTCGACGATCTCGGCCTTGCGCTCGGGGATGATGATGTCGTCCTTGCCGAACGAGATGCCGGCCTTGGCGGCTTCCTTGAAGCCGAGGCCCATCACCTGGTCGGCGAAGATCACCGTCGCCTTCTGGCCGCAGTGCCGGTAGACGGCGTCGATCAGGTTGGCGATCTCCTTCTTGGTCAGGCTCTTCTCGACCAGCCGGTGACCGATCGCCGGGTGCATCGGCAAGAGGGCGGCGATCTTCATCCGCCCCGGCGTGGTGTCGATGACCTTGCGCTCGGCGACGCCGTCCGCGTTCATCTCGGTGAAGCGGGCCTTGATCTTCGAGTTGACGGTGACGACGCCGGCTTCCAGCGCCGCCTCGATCTCGCCGATGTCGGCGAACAGCTTGCCCTCGCCGGGCTCGCCTTCCTTCGACATGGAGAGGTAGTAGAGGCCGAGCACGATGTCCTGGCTGGGCACGATGATCGGCCGGCCGTTGGCGGGCGACAGGATGTTGTTCGTCGACATCATCAAGACGCGCGCTTCCAGCTGGGCTTCCAGCGAGAGCGGCACGTGCACGGCCATCTGGTCGCCGTCGAAGTCGGCGTTGAAGGCGGTGCAGACCAGCGGGTGCAGCTGGATGGCCTTGCCCTCGATCAGCTTCGGCTCGAAGGCCTGGATGCCGAGGCGGTGCAGGGTCGGGGCGCGGTTGAGCAGCACCGGGTGCTCGCGGATCACCTCCTCGAGGATGTCCCACACCTGAGGCTGCTCGCGCTCGACCATGCGCTTGGACTGCTTGACGGTGCCCGACAGGCCCTTGGCGTCCAGCCGCGCGTAGATGAACGGCTTGAACAGCTCCAGCGCCATCTTCTTGGGCAGGCCGCACTCGTGCAGCTTCAGCTCCGGGCCCACCACGATGACCGAGCGGCCGGAATAGTCGACGCGCTTGCCGAGCAGGTTCTGGCGGAACCGGCCCTGCTTGCCCTTCAGCATGTCGGCCAGCGACTTCAAGGGTCTCTTGTTGGCGCCGGTGATGACGCGGCCGCGGCGGCCGTTGTCGAACAGGGCGTCGACCGCCTCCTGCAGCATCCGCTTCTCGTTGCGGATGATGATGTCGGGGGCGCGCAGCTCGATCAGCCGCTTCAGGCGGTTGTTGCGGTTGATGACGCGGCGGTAGAGGTCGTTGAGGTCGGAGGTGGCGAAGCGGCCGCCATCGAGCGGCACCAGCGGGCGCAGCTCCGGCGGGATCACCGGGACCACGGTGAGGATCATCCACTCCGGCTTGTTGCCGGACTCGATGAACGCCTCCATGATCTTCAGGCGCTTGGACGCCTTCTTCAGCTTCATCTCGGAGGTGGTGGTGGCCAGGTCCTCGCGCAGCTGGTCGGCTTCCTTGGCCAGGTCGATGCCGCGCAGCAGCCCGCGCACCGCCTCGGCCCCGATCTCGGCGGTGAAGCCGTTGTCGCCGTACTCCTCCTGGGCGCGCATGTAGTCGTCTTCCGAGAGCAGCTGGTTCTGCTTCAGCGGGGTGAGGCCCGGCTCGGTGACGATGTAGTATTCGAAGTAGAGGACCCGCTCGATGTCCTTCAGCGGCATGTCCAGCATCATGGCGATGCGGCTGGGCAGGCTCTTCAGGAACCAGATGTGGGCGACGGGGCTGGCCAGCTCGATGTGGCCCATCCGCTCGCGGCGCACGCGGGCGAGGGTCACCTCGACGCCGCACTTCTCGCAGATGATGCCCTTGTACTTCATGCGCTTGTACTTGCCGCACAGGCACTCGTAGTCCTTGGTCGGACCGAAGATGCGGGCGCAGAACAGGCCGTCACGCTCGGGCTTGAACGTGCGGTAGTTGATCGTCTCCGGCTTCTTGATCTCGCCGAACGACCACGAGCGGATCTTCTCCGGCGAGGCCAGGGAGATGCGGATCTGGTCGAAGGTCGGCGCGGCGACCACCGGGTTGAAGATGTTGAGGACGTCTTGGTTCATCGACATGGGTCAGACCATCTCTGCGGGGCGGCCCCGCGAACGAATTGCAAATTTGACGGCAAGCGCTCCTTCCCCGCTTGCGGGGAAGGGGGACCATCCGAAGGATGGTGGAAGGGGCTGCCCCCTCCACCGCTTCGCGGTCCCCCTCCCCCGCCTTGCGGGTGAGGAGTGGGTCACGAGTTCTCCAGCTCCACGTTGAGGCCCAGCGAGCGCATCTCCTTGACGAGCACGTTGAAACTCTCGGGGATGCCGGCCTCGAAGGCGTCGTCGCCGCGGACGATGCTCTCGTAGACCTTGGTGCGCCCGGCCACGTCGTCGGACTTCACCGTCAGCATCTCCTGCAGCGTGTAGGCCGCGCCGTAGGCTTCCAGCGCCCAGACCTCCATCTCGCCGAAGCGCTGGCCGCCGAACTGGGCCTTGCCGCCCAGCGGCTGCTGGGTGACCAGGCTGTAGGGGCCGATCGAGCGGGCGTGGATCTTGTCGTCC